>JBKEBH010000067.1:0-1844 GCA_047973065.1 Paracoccus sp. (in: a-proteobacteria)
GTCGAAGCTCAATAGGATGCGGCTTACCCATCGCTGACCCCCAATATCTGCCTCAAAGACAGGGAATCACAGCGCCTCATCCAACGGAAGTATGAATCTCAATACGTGCAGCACGCTCTAAATGCATTCTCGGGGTGAATTCCCGCTGGATTCCAAGGTGGATTCCGGGATCCACTTTGCGGAAGCCACCGCCACCGGAAGCCAGCAGGAAGCCACCCGCCCCAAAGCCACCAAAATCACAGGACCACCCTGCCCAATGGACCTCACCTTTGCGCCGCGCCAGATCGAGTTCTGGCCGATCGAGCGGCTCCGACCCTATGCCTGTGCAGCCTCCCTCCAGGGCGCCGCCGCCGCATCGTCGGCGGCGCCTTCAAGCATCGGTTCACCCGCCCTGCAGCACGGGCATGACCACCTCGGCCACGATCCTCGTGCCTTCGGGCGTGCTCCAGTCTCCGGCCAATTCGGCGATAACCTGGTTGGTACCGGTCAGGGTGACGCCGTTTGCCTCCATCCGCCGTAGGGCCATGTCGCCGCCCATCCTGCTGGGCGAACCGCCGGCATCGGTGACGACCTGCACCTCATATCCCATGCCGACAAGCGTCAGCGCCGGATAGACGGTGCAGACATCGTTGGTGACACCGGCCATGACGATCCGCCTGCGTCCGGTCGCGGCGACGGCGGCGGCGAAAGCCGGATCGTCCATCGCGTTGACGATGCCCGCGCGCCTGATCCGCGCCCCAAATGCATCGGGAAGTATGTCCACAAGCTCGCTCATCAGCGGGCCCTGCGGCGCGTCCTCCCTGCTGGAGGTGAGGACCACCGGCATGTTGAGGATGCTTGCGGTTTTCGCCAGCATCAGCGCATGCTGCTTCATCTCATCCTGCGGGATCGAACCCAACTCATCGTGCCGACCTGATGGTCGATCAGCAGCAGCGCCGCGTCGGTGCCGGTAAAGCGTCTGAAAGTCATGACTTGTTTCCTTGAGCATCAATGAAGGTTTGCGGTGGGCTGCAGCACGGGATAGTCGGTATAACCCCTAGCATCGCCACCGAAATAGGTCGCGCGATCGGCCTCGTTCAGCGGTGCGTCCATACGCAGCCGCTCGGTGAAGTCGGGATTGGCGAGGATGAACTGGCCGTAGGATTCCAGATCGGCCAGCCCCGTTGCAAGATCGGCGCCGATGCCCTCGCGCGGGCGGCCGGGGCCGTTGATGATCAGCGGATGCGACCATAGCCGACGGATGTCGTGCAACAGATCCTCGTCCGGCCCTTGCATGATGTGCAGATAGGCCAGCCCCATCCTGTTCAGCTCGGCCACCAGATAACGATAGAGATCGGGACCGTCCGCACCCTCGTCGATCCCCCACAGCGTCAGGCCGGGCGACAGACGGATGCCAGTGCGCTCGGGCCCGATCTCGTCGGCCACCGCGCGGGTAACCTCAATGGCAAAGCGAGCGCGGCTCTCGATGGACCCGCCATAGGCGTCGATGCGGGTATTGGCGCTTGGCGCGATGAACTGGTGGATCAAATAGGCATTGGCGCCGTGGATCTCGACACCATCCACACCGGCCTCGATGGCACGGCGGGCAGCATGGCGGTAATCCGCGATGGTCTGGCTGATCTCATCCAGCGACAGCGCGCGCGGCGTAGGGATTTCCTGCATGCCCGATGCGGTGAACATCGGCGCGCCCGGCGCGATGGCCGAAGGCGCGACGCCCTGGCGGTGATGCGGGGTGTTGTCGGGATGCGACATCCGGCCCGCATGCATCAGCTGGATGAAGAGGCGGCTGCCGCCCGCATGCACGGCATCGGCTACCTTGCGCCAGCCTGCGACATGGGCGCCGG
>JBKEBH010000136.1:0-33794 GCA_047973065.1 Paracoccus sp. (in: a-proteobacteria)
AAATCGAACCCGAACTGGCCGGCGGCATGCAGGAAGCTGGCGCAGACATTATTGCCGTCCCCCGACCAGACCACCTTCTTGCCGGCGATCGGGCCGCGATGTTCCTCATAGGTCTGCACATCCGCCATGATCTGGCAGGGATGGGTGCGGTTGGTCAGCCCGTTGATGACCGGGACGGAGGCATATTCGGCCATCTCGTGCAGGGTGGCTTCTTCAAAGGTACGGATCATGATCAGATCGACATAGCGCGAGAGCACGCGGGCGGTATCGGCGATGGTCTCACCATGGCCGAGCTGCATTTCCCTGCCCGAGAGCACCATGGTCTGCCCGCCCATCTGGCGCACGCCGACATCGAAGCTGACCCGGGTCCGGGTCGAGGGCTTTTCGAAGATCAGCGCCACCATGCGCCCGGCCAGCGGCTGATCGTCATCGGGCGTGCCCTTGGGACGGCCGGCGCGGGCCGCTTTCATGGCATGGGCGCTGTCGATGATGGTGCGCAGGTCTTCCTTGGAAGTGGTGTGAATATCGAGAAAATGCTGCATCTGGGTATCTTTCGACTAATCGGGCCAGCAAGCCCGCATGTTGGGGCGGGGTCAAGGGGGCTCTGCCCCCGCCGCGCGATTGCGCGGCTCCCCCGGGATATTTTCGTGAAGAAGAAGGCGTCAACGGCGGCGGGTCATGACCAGAACCGGCACGCCCTTGTCATCGGGGCGGATCACATCGCCCTCGAACCCGGCCTTGCGCCAAGCCCGCACGCCGCGCGTATTGGCCGGGACCGGATCGACGGCCAGCATGGAGACCCGGTCGAGAAGCCGATCGCCGAGCGGGCGAAGCCAGGCCGCGCCATGACCGAAGCCGAGCGGGCCGGCGAAGGCGTCGAGTGCGATTGTGTCCGCCGCGAGGTGGCCAAATTGCGGCGCGGCCCAGCGGTGGACCGGGTAATGCTGGACATAGGCGATGGGCTGATCGTCATGGGTGACGATCAGGGTCGTGAGCGAGGGATCGGCGATATGGTCGTGGATCTTCGCGATCTGATCCGCCGCGTCAGGCCACCAGCGGCTGACCTGCAACTGGCCGAGCCAGCCGGTCAGCATGGAGAGGTCATTGCCGGTGACGGCCCGGAACGCATAATCAGCCATGGAGCCCCCCCGCAACCTTGTCGAGCCGGCGGACCGCTTCGGTGATGTCTTCATCCGAGATGTTCAGCGGCGGCAAGAGGCGCAGCGTATTGTCGGCGGCGGCTACGGTCAGGATCCCGGCCTCGTAGCCGGCCTGGACCAGATCGGTGGGCGCGATCTTGCATTTGAGGCCGAGCATCAGCCCGTGGCCGCGCACCGCTTCGAAAATATCGGGATGGGCGGCGATCAGGCCTTCGAGTTGCTGGCCGAGCATTGCGCCCTTGCGGGAGACCTCGGCGAGGAAGGCGTCATTGGCGACGATCTCCATGACGCGGGCACCGACCGCGCAGGCCAGCGGGTTGCCGCCATAGGTCGAGCCATGGGTGCCTGCCACCATGCCCGATGCGGCGTCTTGCGTGGCCAGCACCGCACCGAGCGGAAAGCCCCCGCCGATGCCCTTGGCCACCATCATGATATCGGGGGCGATCCCGGCGAATTCATGGACGAAAAGGCGTCCGGTCCGGCCCATGCCCGATTGCACCTCGTCGAGGATCAGGAGCGCGCCGGTCTGATCGCAAAGCGCGCGGATTTCCTTGAGGTCCGCATCGGGCAGCGGACGAATTCCGCCCTCGCCCTGGATCGGCTCGATCATCACCGCGCAGGTCCGATCGCTGAGGGCGGCGCGCAGGGCCTCGATATCGCCGAAGGGCAGCTGGCGGAAGCCCGGCATCAGCGGGCCGAAGCCCTTGACCATCTTTTCCGATCCGGCTGCCGCAATCGCGCCGGTCGAGCGGCCGTGGAAAGCACCCTCGAAGGTCAGGATCTCGACCCGCTCGGGCTGGTCCTGATGGTCCCAGTATTTACGTGCCATCTTGATCGCCAGCTCAGCGGCCTCGGTCCCGGAATTGGTGAAGAAGACCGTATCGGCGAAGGTGTTTTCGACCAGGAGATCGGCGAGCCGTTCCTGCTGAGGGATCTTGTAGAGATTTGAGACATGCCAGATCCTGCCGGCCTGTTCGGTCAGCGCTGCGACCAGATCGGGGTTGGCATGGCCGAGCACATTGACCGCGATCCCGGCTCCGAGATCGAGATATCGCGTCCCGTCCCGCGTGATCGCCCAGGAGCCCTCACCGCGCTCAAAGGCCAGCGGGGCGCGGTTATAGGTTGGCAGAACATGCGGGAAATCGGACATGGGAAAACTCCGGTCAGGATATGGCCATGGGATATGAAGGGGGATGATGCCCGGGTAACCGCCGGACATGCGGGATCGCGCGCCTCAGCGGCGTCGGGGGCGGGCAATAAGGGCGGGCCGTGCGATCATGCCGATTTCATGGGGCAAAATGCGGCGCGCGGCAAGGATTAATTTCGCTGCCAGAGATCCCAGCGATTGCCCCAGAGATCGCGGAACTTGGCGACCCGGCCATATTCGGTCGCGCGCGGAACTTCCTCGAAATGAACGCCGGCCGCCAGCATCCGGGCGTGATCGGTGTCATAATCGTCGGAATGCAGGAAAAAGCCGACGCGCCCGCCGGTCTGATCGCCGATGCGGGCATCCTGCGCCGCGCCGTCGGCCCTGGCCAGCAGAATGGCACAGCCGCCGCCCCTGGGTGCAACCACCACCCAGCGTTTTGGTCGGCCGTCATCGGTCAGCGACGGGCTGTCCTCGACCAGATCGAAATTCAGGGCGCGCAAGAACCAGTCGATGGCGCGGTCGTAATCATCGATGATGAGGGTGATCAGGGCGAGATGGGTCACGGTTTCATCCGATAGCCGGTGCGCAAAAGCCGCCAGGCGAGGCCCAGCACCAATACGACGGTGACAAGACAGAAGGCAAAGCCGAGCCGGGGATCGGCATCGCTGATGCCGGTGAAACCATAGCGCGCCCCGTCGATCAGATAGAAGACCGGATTGGCATGGCTGATGGCGCGGAAGAAGGGCGGCAGGGCCTCGATGGAATAAAACGTGCCAGACAGGAAACTTAACGGTGTCACAATAAAATTTGTTATCGCCGCCATCTGGTCGAATTTCTGCGCGACGATGCCTCCGATCAGGCCGAGCCCGCCCATCAGCAGCGCGCCCAGAAGGATGAAGCCAAGCGCCCAGAAAGGATGGGCCGGCAGTTGCGCGAGCAGCGCCGCAAGCCCGGTGCCGATCACCAGCGCAACCAGCCCGCCCCGTGCGAGCGCGCCGATCAGATAGCCCGAGAGGATTTCCCCCGCAGACAGGGGCGGCATCAGGGTATCGACGATATTTCCCTGCATTTTCGAAGAGATAAGGCTCGACGAGGTATTGGCGAAAGCGTTCTGGATCACCGCCATCATCAGGATCCCCGGCCCGATAAAGGCCAGATAGGGCAGGCCCATGACCTGCCGATCCCCCTGCCCGAGGGCGACAGCGAAGACGGTCACGAAAAGGCCGGCGGTCATCAGGGGCGCGAAAACCGTCTGCTGCCAGACCACCATGAAGCGCATGATTTCGCGGGTGGCCAGGGTGCGCAGACCCAGCCAGTTGATGCGCCCGAAACGGCGCGATCCCATGGGCCGTTGGGCAATCTGATCAGTTTGTGTCATGTCCGCTTCTTGAACTGGCTGGCCTGGCAGGATATTTCTGGGCATTCCCGGTGTGACCGGGCATGTCTCAAATTGCAAGATGGGCGGGATCTCCGCCGGAAAGGTCGAAATGTCCTGGACCGATGAACGCGTTGAAACGCTCAAGCGGATGTGGGCCGAGGGTCAGTCGGCCAGCCAGATCGCCAAGGAACTGGGCGGGGTGACCCGCAACGCCGTGATCGGCAAGGTCCACCGGCTGGGCCTGTCGAACCGCGACGAAGGCGGCGAGGCTGAAGCGCCGGCCGCGCCGGCAGCAGCCACGCCGGCCGCCAAGCCCGAGGCCAAGGCCAAACCGGCACCCAAGCCCAAAGTCGCACCCAAGGCCGAAGCGGCCGCTGCCAGCGCCAAGCCTGCCGCCGCACCCAAGGCCGAACCCGCCGCGCCGGCGAGCGCTGCCCCGGCTCCGGCCTTCAGCAACCGCCGCCCGATCGTGCCGGCCGGCCAGCCGCTGCCGCCCCAGCCTTCGGCCAATGAGATCAGCCCCGAGGCGCTTGCCAATGTCCGCGAAGTCGAAAAGCGCTCATTGCGACTGTCGCTCATGGAGCTGACCGAGCGCACCTGCAAATGGCCGATCGGCGATCCTGCGACCGAGAAATTCTGGTTCTGCGGCCTGCCTTCGACCGCTGGCAAACCCTATTGCGAGGCCCATGTCGGCGTCGCCTTCCAGCCGATGAGCTCGCGGCGCGACCGGCGGCGCTGATGCTGGGCTGGCTCGACCATCAGGATGTCGGCGGCGGCGAGGCCGCCCATGCCCTGATCGGGCAGATTGCCCAGGATCTGGGCACGGATGGGATCGCCCTGCGCGGCGCGGTCCAGATCAGCGGCAGCCGCAATGCGCGCGCCGGGCGCTGCGCCATGGTGCTGCATATCCTTGGGGATGGCGGGCCGGATGTGGAAATCTCGCAGGATCTCGGACCGGGCGCCAAGGGCTGCCGGCTCGATCCCGGAGCCCTGGAGGCGGCGGCGCAGCGGGTGCTGGACGGCCTGCCCGGGGCGGGTCTGGTCATCGTCAACAAATTCGGCAAGCAGGAGCTGTCGGGGCGCGGCATGGTCTCGGTCATTACCGCCGCCATGGATCAGGGCCTGCCGGTGCTGACCTCGGTCGCGCCCGATCAGCGGGCCGAGTTTCTGGAATTCGCCGGCGATCTGGCGGTGAAGCTGTCGCCCGATACGGCGCGCGACTGGTGCCGGCGCATGGCGCAAGGCGTGCCGGCATGATCGAAATCGACGCGCGTGGGCTGTTATGTCCGCTGCCGGTCCTGCGCCTGCGCAAGGCACTGATGGAGGCCGCCCCCGGCACCCGCGTCACCCTGATTGCCAGCGACAAGATGGCCCTGATCGATGTGCCGCATTTCTGCGCAGAGGCCGGGCATATCCTGATCGGGACCGCAGCGCTGGAAGACGGCACGACCCGCTATGAGGTCGAGCGGGGCACTTCCTGATCCGACCCCGAATCAAGGGCATCAGCCTGCCCCGCCGGGCCAGCGACTGAGCGCCCCCTGGTCAGCCGCAGGCCTTCTGGCCCTAACGCACCTGCCCGAGCCGGCCAGCAGCAATCGCCGCCATGTTCAGGATGTCGCTGACCGTCGAGGAGGTCGAGCAGATCTGGATCGGTTTCAGCACCCCGGTCAGGATCGGCCCGATCACCGTGGCGCCGGCCATTTCCTGCATCAGCTTGACCGAAATCGAAGCCGAATGCCGGGCCGGAACCAGCAGCACATTGGCCGGCCCGGTCAGGCGCGAGAACGGGTATTTCGCCGCCTGTTCCATGTTCAGCGCGACATCGACGGTCATCTCGCCCTCATATTCGAAATCGACACGGCGGGCGTCGAGAACATGGGTGGCCTCGGCCATTTTCTCGGCACGTTCGGAAACCGGATAGCCGAAGTTCGAAAACGACAGGAAGGCGACACGCGGCTCAAGCCCGAGATGCCGGGCGACATGGGCACCGCGCACGGCGATATCGGCGAGGTCCTCGGCCTCGGGCCATTCATGGACCAGCGTATCGCCGATCAGCACAATCCGGCCCTTGTGCAGCACGGCGGTAATCCCGACGGTGCCGTCCTGCGGGCGCACATCGAAAACCTGCCCGATCTGGGCCAGAACATGCGCGTTCTTGCGCGTGGCCCCGGTCACCAGCCCGTCGCCATGACCATGGGCCAGCATCAGCGAAGCGAAGACATGGCGGTCGCGGTTGACCTCCTTATGGGCATCCTCGCGGTCCACGCCCTTGCGCTGGAGCCGGGCGTAAAGGAAGTCGTGATAGGCATCGAGGTGGCGGGTGTTATGGGCATTGAACACGGTCAGCTCGCGCACCGCATCGCCAAGACCGGCGGCCTCCAGCTTCTTGCGCACGTCGTCTTCGCGGCCCACGACGATGGAAGAGCCCATGCCGCCGCGCTGCCAGGC
This sequence comes from Paracoccus sp. (in: a-proteobacteria), assembly GCA_047973065.1. Classification (GTDB taxonomy): domain Bacteria; phylum Pseudomonadota; class Alphaproteobacteria; order Rhodobacterales; family Rhodobacteraceae; genus Paracoccus. The sequence continues at coordinate 6,137 of JBKEBH010000136.1, forward strand.
GACAGCGGCGCGCAAGACGCGCGGGTCGTCCCCTTCGGCGAAGATCATCCGCGACTGGCTGGACCGGGCCCGGGCGTGGATGCCCTGCAGGATCGCGGCGGTCGGGTCCATCCGGGCCTGCAGCGCGTGGCGATAGGCCTCCATGTCGATGATCGGGCGGCGCGCAACGCCAGCATCCATGCCGGCCTTCGCGACGGCGGGCGGGATGACATGGATCAGGCGCGGGTCGAACGGGGTCGGGATGATGTAATCGCGGCCGAATTGCAGCTTGCGGCCATAGGCGACCGCGACCTCATCGGGGACATCCTCGCGCGCCAGTGCGGCCAGGGCCTGAGCGCAGGCGATCTTCATTTCGTCATTGATGGCCCGAGCATGGATATCCAGAGCGCCCCGGAACAGATAGGGGAAGCCCAGAACGTTATTGACCTGATTGGGGTAATCACTGCGCCCGGTTGCGACAATCGCATCGGCGCGCACGGCATGGGCCTCTTCGGGGGTGATTTCCGGGTCCGGGTTGGCCATGGCGAAGATCACCGGGTTTTCGGCCATGCTCTCGACCATTTCGGGCGTAACCGCCCCCTTGGCCGAAACACCCAGAAAGACATCGGCGCCGCGCATCGCTTCTTCCAGCGTGCGCAGATCGGTGGGCACGGCATGGGCCGATTTCCACTGGTTCATGCCCTCGGCCCGGCCCTGCCAGATCACGCCCTTGGTGTCGCACATGATGCAGTTTTCATGCCGCGCGCCCATGGCTTTGAGCAGTTCCAGACAGGCGATCCCCGCCGCGCCTGCCCCATTCAGCACGATGCGGACATCGCCGATCTTCTTGCCCGACAGCTCCAGCGCGTTGATCAGACCGGCGGCGCAGATCACGGCGGTGCCATGCTGGTCGTCATGGAAGACCGGGATATCCATCAGCTCTTTCAGGCGCTGCTCGATGATGAAGCATTCGGGCGCCTTGATGTCTTCCAGATTGATGCCGCCAAAGCTCGGCCCCATCAGCTTGACCGCATTGATGATCTCATCGGGGTCTTCGGTGTCCAGCTCGATATCGATGGCATTCACGTCGGCGAAGCGCTTGAAAAGCACCGCCTTGCCTTCCATCACCGGCTTGGAGGCCAGAGCGCCAAGATTGCCCATCCCCAGGATCGCGGTCCCGTTCGAGATCACCGCAACCAGATTGCCCTTGGTCGTATAATCGTAAGCGGTTTCCGGGCGGTCGGCGATGGCCTGCACCGGCACGGCAACCCCGGGGCTATAGGCCAGCGACAGATCGCGCTGCGTGGCCATCGGCGTCGAGGGCACCACGTCGAATTTCCCCGGCCGGGGCTCCATGTGATAGGACAGCGCCTCTTCGGGCGTGATGCGATTGCTGCGGGATTTCGGGTCGCTCATCGGTCCTCCGGCCTTGGGTTTAGCCTCCATACGCGGCCAAAGGACGCAGCTCAATCAGTTTGCGCCATCACCTTTCGGCGGGCGCACCCGGAACACCGCGCAATAAAGCGCCGGGACGAACAGCAGCGTGATCAGCGTGCCGGCAATGATCCCGCCCATCATCGCATAGGCCATCGGGCCCCAGAACACCTGCCGCGAAATCGGGATCAGCGCCAATGATGCCGCCGCCGCCGTCAGCAGGATCGGCCGGGCCCGGCTGTCGGAGGCCTCGAACACCGCCCGCCAGGGCTCGCGCCCCCTGCTGAGCTGGTTCTCGATCTCATGCACCAGAATGATCGAGTTGCGGATCAGGATCCCGGCCAGAGCCAGAATCCCCAGAATCGCAACAAAGCCCATCGGCACATTGAAGCCGACCAGCACGATCACGACCCCGATCAGCCCCAGAGGCGCGGCGGAAAACACGATCAGCGACAGCCGGAAGCTCTGCATCTGCATCATGATCAGAAAGGCCATGCAAAGCAGCATCAGCGGCACGATCGCCGCGATCGGTTCCTGGCTTTCAGCCGAATTCTCGACCGTCCCGCCCACGACGACGCGAATGGTCGGCGGCAGGGTCTGTTCGAATGCAGCGACCCTGCCCGCCAGATCGGCGACCAGCGTTGCCGGCTGATCCTTGGTCGAAATCGCCGCCTTGACCGTGACTGTCGGCAACCCGTCGCGCTGCATGATCAGCGGCTGTTCGGTGCCGTATTCCAGCGTGGCGAGGCTGGCCAGCGGGATCGGCCCGGTCGGGGTCGCCAGCTGAAGATTGCGCAGCGTGTCGATCGAGCTGCGTTCATCGCCGCTGGCACGGCCGACGACATTGATCAGGAACTCGCCGTCGCGCAGCTGGGTCAGGGTATTGCCCGAAAACATCATCGACAGAGCCCCGGCAATATCGGAGGAGCTGATCCCCAGCCGCCGGGCCTGATCCTGGCTGACATTGAGCTGCACCACCCGCGCCGGCTCGTTCCAGTCGAGCGCGATATCGGTCAGCCTCGGTTCTTCGGCCAGCACGGCGGCCAGATCGCGTGCCGCGTCGCGCGTGGCTTCGATATCAGGGCCGGTCACGCGATATTGCACCGGCTTGCCGACCGGCGGCCCGATTTCGAGGTTCTTCACATAAAGGTTGCTGCCAATGAATTCGGTCTTGGCAAGCCGCTTGAGCCTGTCCTTCAGCCGGTCGCGCGCCGCCAGATCCGGGGCCTGGATGACGATCTGCCCCATATGCGGGCCGGCGGTCAACACATCCATGGCCAGCACGAAACGCGGCGCTCCGGTCCCGACATAGGAAGTCCAGAACTCCACATCGGGATCGCCCTTCAGGTGGGATTCCAGCCGGTCCATGGTCTCTCTGGTCGCGGTAATCGAGGCATTGTGGCGCATCTCGACATCGACCAGCACTTCGGTGCGGTCCGAGGTCGGAAAGAACTGCTGCTCGACAAAGCGCATCGCCCAGACCGAGATCAGAAAGGCGATCAGCGTGACCCCGATGGTCAGCCACCTGAAACGCATGGCCGCGCGCAGCGCCCGGTGGAACTGCCGGCGCAGCCAGGCCGGCTCGCCGCTGTGATGCTTGAGCTGGCGCGGCAGGAAGGTCACGCCCAGGATCGGCGCGAACAGCACCGCGACCACCCAGGAAACCAGCAGCGACACCGCGATCACCACGAAAAGCGAGAAGGTGAATTCGCCGGCATCGGAATCGTTCAACCCGATGGGAATGAAGCCGGCCACGGTGACCAGGGTGCCGGTCAGCATCGGGAAGGCAATCGAGGTCCAGGCATAAGAGGCCGCATCCTCGCGGGTCTCGCCGATTTCCAGCCGCGAGATCATGGTCTCGATGGCGATCATCGCGTCATCGACCAGAAGGCCAAGCGCGATGATCAGCGCCCCCAGCGAAACGCGCTGCAAGGTGATGCCGAAATAATCCATGAAGACGAAGGTAATCGCCAGCACCAGCGGGATGGTCATGGTCACCACCATGCCGGCGCGCAGGCCAAGGCTGATGAAACTGACGATCAGCACGATGGCCACGGCCTCGATCAGGGCCTGCACGAAATGGCCGACCGCCTCATCGACGACATGGGGCTGATCGGCGAATTTGGCCATCTCGATCCCGATGGGCAGATCGGCGGCGACATCGGCCATCAGCGCATCGACCTGTTCGCCGAATTCCAGAATATTGCCGCCGCTTTTCATGCCGATCTGAAGGCCGATGGCCTCCTGCCCGTCATAGCGGAACAGCGCGTCGGGCGGATCCTTGTAGTCGCGCCGGATACTGGCCACGTCGCCGAGATTGAAATAGCGGTCCCCGATCCGCAGGTTCACGTCGGAAATCGATTCGGTATCGCCGAACTGCCCGTCCACCCGCACCAGGATCCGTTCCGGCCCCGACTGAATCACCCCCGAGGGCGCAATGGCGTTCTGGCTGGTCAGCGTGCCGATCACCTGATCGAGCGTGATGCCGAGCGAGGCCAGACGCGAGGGCGAAAATTCCAGATAGATTTCCTCTTCCTGCTCGCCCAGCAGTTTGACCTCGCCGGCCAGCGGCAGGGCGCGGACCTGATCGCTGATCCGGTCCACCCGGTCGCGCAATTCGCGCATGGAAAAGCCATCGGCGGTGAAGGCATAGATATTGCCGAAGACATCGCCGAAATTGTCGTTGAACTGGAACCCGGCGAATTCCTGCGGAAAGTCCGGCCGGATATCGGACATCATGATCCGCACACGCTTCCAGACCTCGGGCGCCTCGGGCCCTTTGATCGACGGCAGCAGCTCGACATAGACGATGGCCCGGCCGGGCATCGTGACCGAGCGGGTCAGCTTCAGCTCATCCAGATCCTCAAGCTTGCTTTCGATCCGACGGGTAACCTGATTGAGGGTCTCGTCAATCGTGGCGCCAGGCAGGGCGGCGCCGATGACCATGATCTTGATGGTGAAATTCGGGTCTTCCTCGCGCCCGAGATTGGTATAGGAAATCGCCCCGGCCAGCATCGAGACAATCAGCAGGAACCAGACGAAGCTGCGATGATACAGGGCCCAGTCGGAGAGATTGAACTTCTTGCCAGGCATCACGGGGCGACCCTTCTTCCGACAGGCTGACCCTCTTGCAGCGAATGAACACCGCGGATCACGACCTCCTCGCCCGGCTCAAGCCCGGCCTCGATTTCAACGGTTGCATTCATCAGATCCGGCCCGACACTGACCTTGCGCAGGGTGACGCTGGCCTTGTCGCCATCGCGCTTGACCACCCAGACCGCGGGCTCGGCCTCGCTGCCGGCAAGGGCGGCCCGGGGCAGGATCAGCACCAGCCCGGCCTGACCGGCCCGGCGCACCCGGATCAGCGCATTCAGGCGGAAGGTCTCGGCATCGTCCATGGTCAGGTAAAGCCGCCGGGTCCGGGTCGCGCTGTCAGCCAGGGGATCGAGCCGGCTGACCCGGCCAGTGGTGCGGGTCCCCGGATCCGATTCGAGCCAGATTTCCGCCTCGACATCGGCGGGCATGCCGGGCACCGCCGCCTCGGGCAGATCGATCACCGCTTCGCGCAGATTGGTATCCGACAAGGTCAGGACCGGCGTGCCGGCACCGACCACCGCGCCGGGATTCTCGAATACCGCCGACACCACCCCGTCGAAAGGCGCAACCAGCCGGGCAAATCCTTCGGCATCCTCGGCCCGGGCCAACTCGGACCGGGCCTGCGCCAGACCGGCCTCGGCCAGCTTCAGCGCCCGCTCGGCCTGTTCGAGCTGCGCGCGCGAGGCGACGTTGCGCCTTGCCAGATCGCGCGCCCGCGTTGCAGTGGTCTGCGCGGTCTCCAGCGTGACCTCGGCTGTATCAACGGCGGCATTGGCCGCACGGACATTGTCCTGCAGATCGTCCGGGGTCAGTTCGGCCAGCACCTCGCCGGTCTGAGCCCGGTCCCCGACATCGACCGGGCGCGAGGACAGCCGGCCCAGGGTCTGAAAGCCCAGCTGGACCTCGGATCTGGCCACCACCACCCCCGGGAAGGCGCGCCGTTCCGAGGGCAGATCCTCCATCAGAACCGACACGACCGGGCGCGGCGGCACCAGCACGGCTTCGGCCTCGTCCTTGCTCCAGGGCAGATCGAAGGCGAAGGCCGGTAGCGCAAGCACGGACAGGGCAGCAAGGCCCAGAAGGGGAAGGCGAATCATTCGGCGACCTCCGCATCAATGACCTTGCGCCCGGGATAGAGCATCTGCGAGCCCTGCCCGACTACGACCTCACCGGGCTCGACCCCGCCCGACAGCAGCACCGTGCCATTGTCGAATCGGGCGATCTCGATCCGGCGCAGCTTGGCCCCGCCGTCGCCATCGACCACCCAGACCGCCGGCGCACCGTCATCCGAGGTCAGCGCCGACCACGGGATCTCGACCGCATGGCCGACGCTCAGCATCAGCGTGCCGCGCACCGCCGCGCCAAGCAGCGCGACATCGTCGGGTGCGTCCTCGACCAGAGCACGGATCCGCACCGAGCCGGTCGTCGCATCGATCAGCGGCGAGATCTCGGCCACCCGCGCCTTCATCGGAGCGGCATCGACCTCGATGGTGCGTAGCGCGACGGGATTGCCCTCCGCCGCGTTCAGATGAGGCATGTCAGGGGTCAGAAACACCGCCTCGATCCCGCCCCGCGCCGCCATCGACAGCACCGGGGTCGCGGCGCCGACCACCTGCCCCGGCTCGCCGTGACGGGCGGTCACCACCCCATCGAAAGGCGCAACCAACTCGGTATCCTCGACCGAGCGGCGGGCCTGATCCAATGCGCTTTGCGCCTGCTTGGTCTGGGTTTCCGCCGCGCTCAGCAATTGGCGGGCGGTATCGCGTCCGGCCCGGGTGCCGACCCCGCGATCGAGCATGGCCTGCGACCGTTCGGCATCGCGCCGGGCCTGATCCTCGGCCGCCTGCGCCGCCGCCAGCGCCGCCTCGGCAACATTCAGCGATTGCTGCAATTGCAGCGGATCGAGCCGGCCCAGCACATCGCCCTTTTGAAAATCGTCGCCCTCAGCGACCCGCATCTCGGTGATCCGCCCCCCTTCGCGGAAGCCAAGATCGACGCTGTCGAGCGCTTCAAGCGTGCCGGTCAGCCGGAAACCCATCCCGACCTCCCGCGATATGGCAGGGACCAGCTCGACGCGCAGTGCCTCGCCCGCCCAGCCGGCCACGGGCGCCAGAAAGCCAGCCCACACGGCTGAACAGATCACAGCCCGAAACGACACAACTGTGATGCGATGAACCAAGAACATCCCTCCATCGATAGCTGACTGAATGCCCGATCCGTTCACAATTGAAAAGGCCTCCCCCGATTACGGGTTTCCGTCGCGCCGGGCCGCTTTGCAGCGGCGCAGCTGCTGACCAGCACCAATCGCGCGCGGTTCACAATAGCAGAGACGCGGCAGGCTGGCCGGTCCGCGAGAATCTGCCGAAAGAAACCGAGAGGCGAAATTGCCCGCAAAATGGCAAAGACGCAGCAAAAATTTCCGCGCATGCTCCGGCCAGCCGCATCTGCCCGCTTCCACAGCCCGCCGCAAACATCTATGTTTACGGCAACCATATCAACCGGCCACCATATGTTGCGCATCAACGATCAGATCTCCATTGAGGAATGGGAGCTTGTCGAAAGCTTCACCCGCGCCCAGGGGCCGGGCGGGCAGAATGTGAACAAGGTCGAAACCGCCGTCGAGCTGCGCTTCGAGGCCGCCCGCTCGCCGAACCTGCCAGAGCCGGTCAAGCGCCGCCTGCAGCGGCTTGCCGGGCGCCGCTGGACCCAGGATGGCGCCGTGGTGATCCTCGCCCAGGAAACCCGCAGCCAGGCCCGCAACCGCGAGCTGGCCCGCGAGCGGCTGGCCGATCTGATCCGTGCCGCCGCCGTGACGCCCAAACGGCGCATTGCCACCCGGCCCACGCTCGGCAGCCAGCGCCGCCGTCTTCAGGCCAAATCCGAACGCGGGGCCGTCAAATCGCTGCGCGGCAAGGTCGATCCGGGCAATGAGTAACATGCTGCGCGACGCCCTCGGCCGGGTTCTCGGCCGCCGCCCGCTGCCCTTGCAGGTCGGCGCGATCTGCCGCGATCCCGGATCGGGACAGCTTTTGCTGATCACCTCGCGCGGGACCGGACGCTGGATCATTCCCAAGGGCTGGCCGATGACCGGCCGCAGCGCCGCCGAGGCCGCCCTGCGCGAGGCATGGGAAGAAGCCGGGGTGAAGGGCACGGTCCACAGCCAGCCGCTTGGGCGCTATCGCTATGCCAAGCGCCATCGCCGCGCCATGAGCACGATGCTCGACGTGCAGGTGCATCTGGTCGATGTCGAGGCACTCGCCGACGATTTCCCCGAGGTCCATCAGCGCAAGCGGCACTGGTTCCCCCCGCAGGAGGCCGCCGGACTGATTGCCGAGCCCGAACTGGCGGCGCTGATTCTGGCCCTGCCTGAGCCGGATCCGGCCTGATTCATCTTTCATACACCTCTTTTTGAACCGATGCTTGCCGCAGTAGAGCAAACGCCTATGTTCTGACCCCATGTTGCAGCCGCGCGATTATCATGTGCTCGACAAGGATCTGGCCCGGCTGAGCGATGCCGAGGGGGCTGGACATGCGGTCATGCGCCCCTTGCGCCGGATCGGGCTGGCGCTCGGGCTGGTTCTCATGATCGGGCTGGCCGGGCTGATCGCCGGCGGCGATATCGGGGTGCAGGCACCGCTGATCACCAGCCTGGTGGTGGCGATCTATCTGGGGCTGAATATCGGTGCCAATGATGTCGCCAACTCAGCCGGCCCGGCGATCGGGGCGCGGGCGATCGGGGTTCTGCCCGGGCTGGCACTGGTTGCAGCCGCGCAGCTGGCCGGGGCATTGCTGGCCGGCGGCGCGGTCACCCGGACCATCGCCTATGATATCGTCAATTTCGGCCCGGCCGGATCGGCGGGGCCGCAGTCGGCCCGGATCATGGCAGCGGCCCTGATCGGGGCGGCGCTTTGGGTCTCGCTGGCCAATTGGGCGCGCGCGCCGGTTTCGACCACCCATAGTGTCATTGGCGCGGTCGCCGGGGCCGGACTGGCCGGGCTCGGCATCGGGGCGGTTCACTGGACCAGTATTGCCGGTATGGCAGTCAGTTGGATGGTGGCGCCGCTGATTTCGGCGCTGATCGCCGCGGCCCTAGTGGCTTTTCTGCGACGCAAGATCCGCTTCGCACCCGACCCCAATGCGGCGGCGCAGCTCTGGCTGCCAATGCTGATCGGGGCAACCACTGCGATTTTCGCGGCCTATCTGCTGATCCTGCCGACCCGGCCATCGGCAGGCCCGGCGACGCTGCTGGCCTGCGCCGGGCTCGGCTTGCTGGCCGCAGGGCTCTCGCACTGGCGGATCGGCCGGCAGATCGCCGGTGCGTCGGGGCGGGTTCTGTCACTGAAACAACTTCTGGTGCGGCCGCTGATCGTCACCATGATTCTGTCGGGATTTGCCCATGGCGCAAATGATGTCGCCAATATCGCCGGCCCACTTTCCGTCGTGCTGACAGGCGGTGCCGGGGCGGGGACCGGCTTTGGGGTGCTGTCGCCCCAATTGACGATCATTGTTCTTGCCGGCACCAGCATTGCCGCCGGATCGCTGATTTTCGGGCGTCGCCTGGTCCGGCTGGTCGGCAGCTCGATCACCCGGCTGAACCCGTCGCGCGCCTTCTGCGCAGCGCTGGCGGCGGCCGCCACGGTGCTGGCCTGCTCAGCCCTCGGTCTTCCGGTTTCGACCACCCATTGCGCTGTCGGCGGCATATTCGGCGTCGGCTTTTACCGCGAATGGGAGGATCGGCGCCGCCGCAAGGCCCGCAAGACCCTGCCAAGCGAAGAAGTACACCGCCGCCGGCTGGTGCGGCGCAGCCATGTCTGGACCACGCTCGCCGCTTGGGCGGTGACCCTGCCAGGTGCCGCAATTATGGCCGTTCTTGGCTACAGCTTGCTGATAATAATTGGTTAACCAGCTTTCCCCTGACCACTGGCGAATATCCACCGAACATGCTAGCGCCAAACTATAGCGCGATGAACAGCGCGTATGAGGCAAAGATGATTCGAGCAATCCGCGCCGGTCTGGCACTGGTATTCCTGTTGGTCTTAACCGCTTGCGGTGGTAAAGACAGTGCGCCCGGCAGTTCCTCCCCACGCGTCATGCGTTATAGCGGCCCGCCGGTCACTCAGATCGTGGTCAACAAATCCGATCGGATGATGTTCCTGCTTTCGGGCAGGAAGGTCCTGAAAGCCTACAAGATCGACCTCGGCAACGCTCCGAATGGTGCAAAGCAGTTCGAAGGCGACGGCAAGACCCCGGAAGGGATCTTCTTCATCAACCGCTTCAACCCGCGCAGCACCTATCACCTGTCGGTCGGAATCAACTATCCACGCCCAGAAGATATCGCACGCGCCGCCGCCCATGGCCGCAATCCGGGCGGGGATATTTTCTTCCATGGCCGGGGACGACTGGGCCGCGCCGCCGAACAAAGCGGCAAGAAGGACTGGACGGCGGGCTGCATCGCCGTCGAAGACGCTGAAATCGAAGAAATCTTCGCAATGGTCCGTACCGGAACCCAGGTCGTCATCAACCCCTGAGCGCCCATCTGCCCGGATCCGGCGCCATTTCGCCGGATCCGCGTCACATCGCCGCGCGGATCCCATGACGTTGCGGAAGCATGCCGTGTTTGCTTGACCATACCGCTTTGGACACTCAGAAGGCTGGCTTGCAGAATGAAACGAACCAAGAAATCATGCGGCTGGAAAACAAGACCTTCGATGAACTGCAGATCGGCGACAGTGCCGAGCTGCGTCGGCTGGTGACGGCAGACGATCTGATCGTCTTCGCGGCGGCCTCCGGCAATTACAATACCGTCCACCTGCCCGGCTATGACACCGATGGCGATGGCAGCCCCGAAGAAATGGCGCCTGGCATGTTCGTGGCCAGCCTGATCTCGGGTGTACTGGGCACGGTTCTGCCCGGTCCTGGCACGCTTTACCGCAATCAGGTCCTGTCCTTTCTGGAACGCGCCCATGCCGGCGAAGAACTCGTCGCGCGGGTCACCGTGGTGGACAAGGAATCGAACGGGGTCATCACCCTGCGCACCGAAGTGCTGCGCAGCAATGATGACGCGCTGATCGTCAATGGCGAGGCACAGGTCATCGCGCCGCACCAGAAATATGTCGCCGACAACATCCATATCCCCGGCCTCGTCGTGCAGCGCCACCGCCATTTCGAGGCGATTATCGCCCGCGCCGCTCCCCTGCCCGCCCTGATCACCGCCGTGGTCTGCCCGACCGAAGACCAATCGCTCAGTGGGGCCTTGCAGGCCGCCGATGACAGCATCATCGCCCCGATCCTGATCGGCGATGCCGCCCGTATTCTTGAAACCGCCGCCCGGATCGGCCGCGACATTTCCAGCTATGAGATCATTGACGAGCCAAGTGATATCGCTGCCGCCCGCCGGGCTTGCGCCCTGGTGCGCGAGGGCCGGGCCAGTGCGGTGATGAAGGGGCACCTGCATACCGACGATCTGCTGCGCGCCATGCTCGACAAGGATGGCGGCCTGCGCGCCGGACGCCGCTTCACCCATGTCTTCGTCATGGATGTCCCGGGCGAGCCGGAACCGCTGCTGGTGACCGATGCCGCGATCAATATCGCGCCGGATCTGAAGACCAAGATGGACATCACTCAGAATGCCATCGACCTGGCGCGCTCGCTGGATCTGGAGCCACGCGCCGGAATCCTGTCGGCGGTGGAAACCGTCAATCCCGACATTCAATCCTCGGTCGATGCGGCGCTGTTGTCGAAAATGGCCGATCGCGGCCAGATCCGGGGCGGCGCTGTCGATGGGCCGCTGGCCATGGATAATGCCGTCGATATGGGCGCGGCCCGCACCAAGGGACTGAAGGGCGAGGTCGCCGGCCATGCCAATATCCTGGTCGTACCCGGGATCGACGCCGGCAATATGCTGGCCAAGCAGCTCGCCTATATCAGCCATGCCGAGGCCGCCGGGCTGGTGCTGGGCGCGCGGGTGCCGGTCATCCTGAATTCGCGCTCGGACGGGGCGATGTCACGCTTGGCCTCCTGCGCGGTTGCCGCCATCCATCACTTCCGCCAGCAGGAGAAGCGGGCATGAGCCATGCGGTTCTGGTGCTGAATGCGGGCTCGTCCTCGCTGAAATTCGCGCTTTATGCAAAGGGTGCCGAGACCCCGCAGATTAACGGGCTGATCGACCGCATCGGCGCCGGATCGGCGGCGCTGAAACTGCGCGATGCCGATGAGCGGGCGCTGACACCGCCGCCGATAGGCACCCTGGCCGATCACCGCGCCGCGCTGGAAATCGTTCTGGCCGCAACCGATCTGCATTGCCCCGACCTGACGGTCACCGCTGTCGGGCACCGGGTCGTGCATGGCGGCCCCGATTTCGCCGCGCCGGTCGTGATCGACGATGCGGTGCTGAGCGCGCTGGAAGCGCTGATCCCGCTGGCCCCGCTCCATCAGCCGCATTGTGTGGCGGGCATCCGCGCCGCCCGCGCTGCATTCCCCGATGCCGCGCAGATCGCCTGCTTCGACACCGCCTTCCACCGGACCATGCCCGAGCTGAACCAGATCTATGCGATCCCGCGCGCCCTCTACGATCAGGGTGTGCGCCGTTATGGCTTCCACGGGCTCAGCTATGATTATATCGCCTGTGCCCTGCGCGCCCATGACCCGGCGCTGGCGGCGGGCCGGGTGATCATCGCCCATCTTGGCAATGGCGCCTCGCTTTGCGCGATGCGGGACGGCAGGTCTGTCGCCACCAGCATGGGGTTCTCGGCGCTGGATGGGCTGGCCATGGGCACGCGCTCGGGCAAGATCGACCCGGGCGTGCTGCTTTATCTGCTGGATCAAGGAACAAGTCCGGCCGAGCTGTCGGAGATGCTCTATCGCCGTTCGGGCCTTCTGGGACTGTCGGGGATTTCCAGCGACATGCGCACGCTGGAGGCCAGCGATAAACCCGAGGCAAAGCAGGCCATCGCCTATTTCATCCAGGCCATCACCCGCGGCATTGCCGAGCTGACCGCCACGCTTGGCGGGCTCGATACGCTGGTTTTCACCGCCGGGATCGGCGAGAATTCCGATCTGGTGCGCGCCGAGATCTGCAAGGGGCTGGGCTGGATGGGCGCGGCGCTGAACGCCGCCGCCAATGAGACCGGCGCCTTCAATATCGCGAATGCGGATGCGGCAATCAATCTGCTGGTCATCCCGACCCGCGAGGATCTGGTGATCCTGCGCGCAATCCGGGCCATGTCATAAGGTATTGGTGACGGGTCAGTGACCCGTCACATCGTCCCAGAAGTTCTTCACCTTGTCGAAGAAGCTGGAGGTTTGCGGCGAATTATCGGCTTCGATCCCGTCGAATTCGCGCAGGAGTTCTTTCTGCCGCGCGGTCAGGTTGACCGGCGTTTCCACCACCAGCCCGATCAGCATATCGCCCGGCTCGCCATGGGCACCGGCACCGTGGCGCAAGGGTGGCATGCCCTTGCCGCGCAGACGCATCTGCTTGCCCGACTGGCTGCCCGCCGGCACTTTCACCTTCATGCGGCCGCCGTCGATGGTCGGCACCTCGATCTCGCCGCCAAGCGCGGCTGTGGCCATGCCAACCGGAACCTGACAGGCCAGCACCTTGCCGTCGCGCAGGAAGATCGGGTGCTCCTTGACCGAGACGAAGATATAAAGATCGCCCGATGGCCCGCCGCGCAGCCCGGCCTCGCCCTCGCCGGCCAGTCGGATCCGGGTGCCGGTTTCGACCCCGGCCGGGATATTGACCTGAAGTGAGCGCCGCGATTGCGTCCGCCCTTCGCCATGGCAGGCCTTGCAGGGGTTCTTGATCATCTGGCCGGCGCCGTTACAGGTCGGACAGGTGCGTTCCACGGTGAAAAAGCCCTGGGTGGCGCGGACCTTGCCCATGCCCGAACAGGTCGGGCAGGTGGCCGGTTCGACCGCGCCTTCGGCGCCGGTGCCGTCACATTCTTCGCATGGCGCGGATCCCGGCACTTCGATCGGCCTCTGGGCGCCCTCATAGGCTTCTTCCAGCGTGACCGAGAGATTATAGCGCAGATCCTGACCGCGGCTGGTCCGCCGGCCACCGCCAGCGCCGCCGCGCCCGCCCATGAAATCGCCGAACAGGTCTTCGAAGACATCGGCAAAGGCCGAGCCAAAATCGCCGTGACCGCCGCCGCGCCCGAAGCCGCCCCCGCCGCCTTCGAATGCGCCATGACCAAAGCGATCATAGGCCGCCTTCTTCTGCGGATCCTTGAGGCACTCATAGGCCTCGTTCACTTCCTTGAACTTCGCTTCGGATTGCGGGTCGGAACCGTTGCGGTCCGGGTGCAATTCCCTGGCCTTCTGTCGGAAAGCCTTCTTGATTTCCTCGCCCGTCGCGCCCTTCGACAGGCCAAGTGTCTCATAATAGCAGCTTTTCGCCATTCCGTGCCCCTTATGCAAAGGCCGGCCCGAGCCTGCAGCCCGAACCGGCCTCGCGATTCAGTCGCGCTTACTTGCGCTTGTCGTCGCCGAGATCTTCGAAATCGGCATCGACGATATCATCGTCCACATCGCGCGGCGCATCCCCGGCAGCGGCCGCGCCTTCGTCGGATTGCGCCTGATAGATCGCTTCACCCAGCTTCATCGACGCATCCATGACGTTCTGAATGCCGCCCTTGATCTTGCCGGCATCCTCCGACTTCACGGATTCTTCCAGCGCACCCAGAGCCAGTTCGATGGCCTCGACCGTCGAGCTGTCAACCTTGTCACCGTGTTCTTCCAGCGACTTCTTGGTCGAGTGGATCAGGCTTTCGGCCTGGTTCTTGACCTCGACCAGCTCGCGGCGGGACTTGTCGGCCTCGGCATTGGCTTCGGCATCCTTGACCATGTTATCGATTTCATCGTCCGAGAGACCGCCCGAGGCCTGGATGGTGATCTTCTGTTCCTTGCCGGTGCCCTTGTCCTTGGCGCTAACCGAGACGATGCCATTGGCGTCGATATCGAAGGTCACCTCGATCTGCGGCATACCGCGCGGTGCCGGCGGGATGTTCTCCAGATTGAACTGGCCCAGCATCTTGTTGTCGGCAGCCATTTCACGCTCGCCCTGGAAGACGCGGATCGTCACCGCGTTCTGGTTATCCTCGGCGGTCGAGAAGACCTGGCTTTTCTTGGTCGGGATCGTGGTGTTGCGGTCGATCAGGCGGGTGAAGACACCGCCCAGGGTTTCGATGCCCAGCGACAGCGGGGTCACGTCGAGCAGAACCACCTCCTTGACGTCGCCCTGCAGAACGCCGCCCTGCACGGCCGCGCCAAGCGCCACGACTTCATCCGGGTTCACACCCTTATGGGGTTCCTTGCCGAAGAACTTGGTCACTTCCTCGATGACCAGCGGCATACGGGTCTGACCGCCGACCAGGATCACCTCGTCGATATCGTCCTTGCTGACGCCGGCATCCTTCAGCGCATCCTGGCAGGGCTTCATGGTCTTCTTGACCAGATCGCCGACCAGGCTGTCCAGCTTCGCACGGGTCAGCTTGACAACCATGTGCAAGGGCGTGCCGGTATCCTTGTCCATCGAGATGAACGGCTGGTTGATTTCGGTCTGGTTGGCCGAGCTGAGCTCAATCTTGGCTTTTTCGGCGGCTTCCTTCAGACGCTGAAGCGCCATCTTGTCACGGGTCAGATCGACGCCATGTTCCTTTTTGAATTCCTCGGCGAGGTAGTTCACGATGCGCATGTCGAAATCTTCGCCGCCAAGGAAGGTATCCCCGTTGGTCGATTTCACTTCGAACAGGCCGTCATCGATTTCCAGAATGGTGATATCGAAAGTGCCGCCGCCGAGGTCATAAACCGCGATGGTCTTGGTTTCCTTCTTGTCCAGACCGTAGGCCAGAGCGGCTGCGGTCGGCTCGTTGATGATGCGCAGGACTTCGAGACCGGCGATCTTGCCGGCATCCTTGGTGGCCTGACGCTGCGCGTCGTTGAAATAGGCCGGAACCGTAATGACCGCCTGGGTCACTTCTTCGCCAAGATAGGATTCGGCGGTTTCCTTCATCTTGCCAAGGATCATTGCGCTTATCTGCGAGGGCGAATATTTCTCGCCGCGCGCCTCGACCCAGGCATCGCCATTGCCGCTGTCCACGATGTCATAAGGGACCAGTTTCTTGTCCTTTTCGACCTCGGCATCGGTCAGCCGGCGACCGATCAGGCGCTTGACGGCGAAGACGGTGTTGGAGGGGTTGGTCACGGCCTGACGCTTCGCAGCCTGACCGACCAGACGTTCGTTTTCGGTAAATGCGACGATCGACGGCGTGGTGCGCGCACCTTCGCTGTTTTCAACGACCCGCGGCTGGCTGCCGTCCATGATCGCGACACAGCTGTTGGTGGTTCCCAGGTCGATCCCGATAATCTTTGACATGTTCAAACCTTTCTTACGGCGATTTTGGCAGGCAGCGGGTCCGAGGACAGCCCCCGATGCCCTGATCCCATTCGTTTGAGCTGCCGGCCCGATGCCGGCTCCGAAGGGCTATATAGGAAGGCAGTTTTCGGGCTGCAAGAACCGCCGGGTGCTGTAGTGCAAAGGAATCGCTCCCCTGCGCTACAACAAGGCGGCAAGATCTCAGCGTCCGGCTCCCCAGCTCAGCGACATGTTGTTGCGGGTCACGTATTCCCCGATCATGCCGATCATGAACAGCGTGATCGTGACATAGATCGGATACATCAGACTGCTGTTATGCGGGGTGTAGTTGATGAAGGCGAAGCCACGGGCCTGGTCGATGATGTGAAAGAGCGGATTCCAGTCGAACATCGCCACCATCGCCGCCGGCATGGCATTGGCCAGAAACATCTTGCCCGAGGCGATCATGTTGGCCCGGATGTAAAGCTGGCTGATCACCGTCACACCCTTCGGCCACCAGGGCTGCGCCGCGCGGAAGACCAGCCCGATGCAACAGCCGGAAAACCAGGCCATGATGAACATCCCGATGCAGGGGTAGATGCGATAGATATTCAGCGGCTCGATGAAGGTATTGGTACACAGCAGCAGCACGGTACAGGCCAGCACCTGCTGATAAAGCGACGCCAGCGCCGCGGCCGACATGCTGACCGCCGTATTCATTGGCAGATGTTTCATCAGCGGCGAAACCGCATTCTCCGCACTCAGAACCGCCTGAACGGCCATGGTATGCGTCATATACATGAAGATGCCGGTCATGATGTAGACGATGAAGTTTCCGCCCTGGATGGGGGATGCACGCACACGCAGCACATAGAACATCAGATAGAACGCAGCGACCATGATTATACCGCGCAGACAGGCCATGAACAGTCCGATGATCGCATTGCGATCGCTCTTGCGGATCTTGTAGACGGTCATGTTGAAGATCAGGGAGAGCGTGGTCAGCCCCGCCTGAAACATATTCTCAGTCCGACGTTGCTGGAACATTCGCGCCCTTCCTGGTCATGCCGCTTGCTCTGACACCGGCCCCGCATCATAAGGGAGTTAAGGCGCCTGCACAATCGGGCAGGACAGATATGGTGAATAGACCGAAAGGGATGACATGGAATTCGACAAGCTCACCACCGTGATGCGCCGTCTGGCCCTGCAAGCCGGCGAAAAGATCATGGAAATCTATAATGCCGAGGACTTCGAGGTCCGTTCGAAATCCGATGCGTCCCCGGTGACCGAAGCCGATGAAGCCGCAGACGCCCTCATTTCCGCCGGGCTCCGCACAGAATTTCCCGATATCGCCCTGGTGACCGAAGAACAGGCCGACAGCCACAGCCAGGACGTATCCACCTTCCTGATCGTCGATCCGCTGGACGGCACCAAGGAATTCGTGCAGCGCCGCGGCGATTTCACCGTCAATATCGCCTATGTCGAAAATGGCGTGCCGCTGCGCGGGGTGGTCTATGCCCCGGCCAAGGAACGGCTGTTCTACACCACCGCCGATGGCCGCTCTGTCGAGGAAACCGGACCCTTCGGCGATGAGCCCGGCGAAACCCATCCGATCGGCGTCAATCCAATGCCCGACAATCGCGGGCTGATGGTGGTGGCCTCGAAATCGCATCGCGATGCGGCGACCGACGAATATATCGGTCGCTACAAGACCCGCGACATGAAGTCAGCCGGCTCCTCGCTGAAGTTCTGCCTGGTCGCGACCGGCGAGGCCGATCTTTATCCGCGCCTCGGGCGGACCATGGAATGGGATACAGCAGCCGGCGACGCGGTGCTGCGCGGCGCTGGCGGCGAAGTCGTACGCTTCGACAATCACGCACCGCTGAGCTATGGCAAGCCGGGCTTTGAAAACCCGTTCTTCATCGCACTGGCAACCGGCGTGCTGCTGGCCAAAGACCAGCTCTGATGTCTGCCGTCATCGTCATTCCGGCTCGCTATGCCTCAACCCGCTATCCGGGCAAGCCGCTGGCCATGCTGCGCGGCGCCTCGGGGCAGGCGGCCTCGCTGATCGAGCGCAGCTGGCGGGCCGCGATGGCAGTGCCGGGCATGGACCGGGTCGTCGTCGCCACCGATGACGACCGCATCCGCACCGCAGCCGAAGCTTTCGGCGCCGAGGTGGTGATGACCTCGGAAAGCTGCCGCAACGGAACCGAGCGCTGCGCCGAAGCCGTGGCCAGTATGGGCATCTCGCCCGAGATCGTGGTGAACCTGCAGGGCGACGCGCCACTGACCCCCTCCTGGTTCATCGCGGATCTGGTCAAGGGTCTACGCGCCGACGATCAGGCCGATCTGGCAACGCCGGTACTGCGCTGCTCGGGCCGGATGCACGCCGATCTGCTGGCCGACCGCGCCGCCGGCCGGGTCGGCGGCACGACCGCCGTCTTCGGCGCGGCCATGCAGGGGCTTTATTTCACTAAGGAAGTCATCCCCTATGCCGGGCGCGATTATGCCCCCGATGAGCCGACCCCGGTCTTTCATCATGTCGGCGTCTATGCCTACCGGCCCGAGCCGCTCGCCGTCTATCCGGCCTGGCCCGAAGGCCGGCTGGAAAAGCTCGAAGGGCTGGAGCAGCTGCGCTTTCTGGAAAACGGGCGCAACGTTCTTTGCGTCGAGGTCGAGGCCCGCGGCCGCCAGTTCTGGGAACTGAACAACCCCGAAGACATCCCCCGCATCGAATCCATGCTGGCGGAGATGGGCGAAGCGTGACCCTGCCGGCCACCAGCGTGATTGTCGTTTCACGCGGGCGGCCCGCGCATCTGCGATTGTGCCTTGCGGCGCTCGGGATGCAGGACCACCCGGAATTCGAAATCATTCTGGTCGCCGATGCCGAGGGACTGGCACAATGCCCGGACCTGCCGGCCAAGCGCGTGGCCTATGACGTGCCCAATATCTCCGAGGCCCGCAATCTCGGCATCGCCGAAGCTGCCGGCGAGGTCATCGCCTTCATCGACGACGATGCCGTTGCCGAGCCGGGCTGGCTGAGCCGGCTGAGCGCGCCTTTCGCCAATCCCGAAGTTCTGGCCGCGACCGGCTGGACGCGGGACAGGAACGGATTTTCCTGGCAGCAACGCAGCCAGCGCATCCACCGCAACAGCTGGTGTCATACCATCCCGAGCATTGGCCCGGAGGTGCAGCTGCTGCCCCCCGAAAACGGCCGGCCGGTCAGCACGCTCGGCACCAATTGCGCCTTCCGCACCAGTGCCTTGCGCCAGATCGGCGGCTTCGATTCGGCCTTTGCCTTCCATCTCGACGAATCGGATGTGAACCTGCGCATGGCCGATGTCTTCCCCGAAGCGCTGACCGCCATCGTTCCGGGGGCAGAGGTCATCCACGCCCAGGCCGGTAGCGAAAGGCGCAAGCAAAACCGGGTGCCGCAGGATCTGACCCTGGAGGGGCGGTCCACCTCGCTGTTCACCCGCCGCCACGGCCGCCCCGTCCCGATCAGCGAGGCCCTGCGCCGCAAGCGGCGCCGTCTGCTGCGTCATATGCTGGACGGGCAGCTCGATCCGTTCCAGCTCGCGCCGGTGCTGGCGAGCCTGCAAAAGGGGCTGACCGAGGGCGCCCGCACCCCTCTGCCCGATCCGCCCCCCCCACGAGAGGACAACCCTTCGCCATTTTTGCCAGCCAGCGCCCGGCCAGGCCCGCTTCTGGTCCTCGGCGGTTGGCACTGGCAGGCAGCGGCCCTGCGCCGCCGCGCGGCTCGCGCCATGGCCGAAGGACATATTGTCACGCTGATATTGTTCACGCCTACTTTTGTATCCCATCGTGTACAGATGACCGAGGCCGGCTGGTTCGAACAGACGGGCGGTCTTTGGGGCGCATCCGCCCCTGGAGACTTGCCAGCAAAGTTCTGGCGATTAAAAGCACGGCTGACCCGCGAAACAAAAATGATACACAGCCGTCGGAACTTATCTCATTCACCAGCCGTTTCAGCCTGAGCTCGCCGACTCGTGCTTTCGGCGACTAGGTTTCAAATGTTCGCAGCACACTGGAAATAAAGGAAAAACGTGATGAGTCGGAAAGTTACGAAAGCAATTTTCCCTGTCGCCGGACTTGGCACGCGGTTTCTGCCTGCGACAAAGTCCATCCCGAAAGAGATCATGACCCTGGTCGATCGGCCCTTGATTCAATATGCTATCGACGAGGCACGCGCCGCCGGAATTGAGGAATTCATTTTCGTCACCTCGCGCGGCAAGGGCGCGCTGGAAGATTATTTCGACCATGCGCATGAACTGGAAGCCAATCTCAAGCGCGGCAACAAGAATGACCTTCTCGACATTCTGCGCGCGACCAATATGGATTCAGGCGCAATCGCTTATGTGCGCCAGCACAAGGCCATGGGCCTGGGTCATGCCGTCTGGTGCGCCCGCCGTCTGGTTTCGGAAAACGAACCTGTCGCCGTCATCCTGACCGATGACGTGATCATGGGCGAGCCGCCCTGCCTTCAGCAGATGATCGAAGCCCATGGCGAAACCGGCGGCACCATGGTCGCCACCATGGAAGTCCCGCTGGAGAAGACCAAATCCTACGGCGTGCTCGATGTGGCCGAAGACATGGGTGCCATCGTCAAGGCCAAGGGTCTGGTCGAAAAGCCCAAGGAAAACCCGCCCTCGAATCTGGCGGTGATCGGGCGCTATATCCTGGCCCCGACCGTTCTGCAGAACCTCAACAAGCTGCGCGAAGGCGCGGGCGGTGAAATCCAGCTGACCGATGCCATCGCCGATGAAATCAGCGCCGGGCGCGATGTCTACGGTCTGCGCTTCCGGGGCGAGCGTTACGATTGCGGCTCCAAGGCCGGCTTCCTGCAAGCTACGGTGGCCTATGGATTGCAGCGGGAAGACCTGCGTGATGAGTTCCTCGAATATCTGACCGAATTCGTCGCATCGCAGCGTCCGGGGGAATAATGGCTGACAAGGTTCTCGTCACTGGCGGCGCCGGTTACATCGGTTCGCATGCCTGTAAGGCGCTGAAAGCGGCCGGCTATATCCCGGTCGCCTATGACAGCCTGATCACCGGCTGGCGCGATGCCGTTAAGTTCGGCCCCTTCGAAGAGGGCGATCTGATGGATCGCGCCCGGCTCGATCAGGTTTTCGCTGAACACAAGCCGGTCGCGGTCATGCATTTCGCCGCGCTCAGCCAGGTCGGCGAGGCCATGGCCCAGCCCGGCAAATACTGGCGCGGCAATGTTTCCGCATCGCTGAGCCTGATCGAGGCCACGCTGGCCGCCGGGGTGAAGGACTTCGTCTTTTCTTCGACCTGCGCGACCTACGGCGATCAGGACGGGGTGGTGCTGAACGAAGACAGCCCACAGATGCCGCTGAACGCCTACGGCGCATCAAAACGCGCGATCGAGGATATGCTGAAGGATTTCGGCGCCTCGGACGGGCTGAACAGCGTGATCTTCCGCTATTTCAACGTGGCCGGTGCCGATCCCGACGGGGAAGTCGGCGAGTTCCACCAGCCGGAAACCCATCTGATCCCGCTGATCCTTGATGCCATAGACGGGCGGCGCGCCGCGCTGACCATTCACGGCACCAATTACCCGACCGAAGACGGCACCTGCATCCGCGACTATGTCCATGTCATGGATCTGGTCGACGCCCATGTGCAGGGTCTGAACTGGCTGCGCGCCGGCAAGGGCCCGCGGAGCGGCGGCACCGAGGTCTTCTGTCTGGGCACCGGCAACGGTTTCTCGGTGCGCGAGGTGGTCGCCGCCGCCGGCACCGTCACCAATCGGCCGGTTCCGATGAATGACGGCCCGCGCCGGGGCGGCGATGCGGTCAAACTGGTCTCGGGCAGCGAACGCGCCGGCCGGGTACTGGACTGGACCCCGGATCGCTCGACCATGCCGCAGATGATCCGCGACGCCTGGCGCTGGCACCAGAATGGCGGATATGAGGGCTGAGCCGGCCCTCATTCTCGATATTTCGCGGCTGGTTTCACGGATCGGCACAGGCCCCCTGACCGGCATCGACCGGGTAGAGGCGGCCTGGCTCGATTACGTCTCCACCCGCGAGCATCTTCTTCTTTGCCGCATCCCCCGCGCTCAGGCCCTGCTGCCGGCCGAGGCCGGCCCGCTGATAATGGGCTGGATCAATGGCGAAACCCACGGCCTACCCGCCCGCCCCGGCTGGCGCGAGCGCCTGTCGCGCAAACGCGGCCTGCCGGCGAAGGCGCTGAGCGCGCTGCGCGCCATGGCCCTGGCCGTCACCCCCGCCGATGGCCGCGGGCTGAGGCACGAAATCACCAGGCGCCTGCCCGATGGGCCGATTGCCTATCTTAATGTCGGACACAGCAATCTCGATCCGCGCCCCCTGGCCAATCTTACCGGGCTGACCCGGATGGTGCTGATCCATGACACGATCCCGCTCGATTTCCCCGAATATACCCGCGCCGGTCAGTCCGAGAAATTCCGGGACCGGCTGATCGCGGCGTTGAGCCATGCCGAAATCATCGCGACGATTTCCGAGGCAACCGCCGCCGATGTCTCCGGCTGGCGGGCACGCCTGAATCTGCCGAGCCGCGCCCGGATCGTTCCCGCCCATATCGGCACGGTGCTGACCACGCCCGATGAGGCCGCAATCCCCGCCGATCTCGATCTCGGCCGGCCGTTCTTCGTCACGCTCGGCACCATCGAGCCGCGCAAGAACCATGCCGTTCTGCTGGACGCCTGGGACCGGCTGGCCCGGGATCTGCCGCCAGCCGAGGTGCCGGGCCTTCTGATCATCGGCCGGCGGGGTTGGGAAAATCACGAGGTTTTCGCCCGTCTCGATAAGCTGCCGCCTAGCGGGCCCGTGCGCGAATGCGCGGGATTGTCCGACGGCGCTGTCGCCGCGCTGACCGCACGCAGCCATGGGCTTTTGATGCCCTCGCGGGCAGAGGGCTTCGGCCTGCCCCTGACCGAGGCAGCCGGTCGCGGTGTTGCAGTGGTTTCAGCGCCCTTGCCCGCGGCACGCGAACTCCTTGGCGAATATGCATATTACTTGTCACCGGATTCGCCCGAAGACTGGGCCCGAACAGTCACACAACTGGCAATAGAGCCCGCCTCGGATATGAAACCGCTTGCGATTTCATCCTGGGACAGGCATTTCGAAAAGATCGCCCGCGCAATCGCCTCTGCTGGAACGGGTGACATTCAGTAATTGGTGCAAACTGGTGGCATCACGACTACGCTCATCTCTGAACGCGCTTCGTCTTCGTGCAGTAAGACAGTGGTTCCTGCTCCGCGCTTTGCGCCGAAGCCGGCGGGTTGAGCCTGTCAGGGTTCGGATGCGCTCGGTTCCGGGCGATGCCGTCCTGTGTTTTGTCACCTTGCGAAATGAACGCATCCGCCTGCCGTATTTTCTGAATTATTACCGGCGCATGGGGATCAACCATTTCCTGATCGTCGATAACGATTCCGACGATGGCAGCCATGAATATCTGAAACAGCAGGACGATGTTTCGTTGTGGCGCACGACCGGCAGCTACAAGGCGGCGCGGTTCGGCATGGACTGGATCAACTGGCTGCTGTTCTGCTATGGCACCGGCCATTGGTGTCTGACCGTCGATCCCGATGAGTTCTTCGTCTATCCCCATTGCGATACCCGCCCGATCCAGGCCCTGACCCATTGGATGAGCGCCTCGGGCATCAAATCCTTCCCGGCCATGCTGCTTGATGTCTATCCCAAGGGTCGGATCAGCGATCAGCCTTATCACGAAGGTCAGGACCCGCTGGAAATCGCCCATTACTTCGATCCGGCGAATTACATGATCCACAAGAACGGCCAATACGGCAATCTGTGGATCCAGGGCGGCCCGCGCGCGCGCAGCTTCTTCGGACGCACCCCCCTGCTGGCCCCGGCACTGAACAAGATCCCGCTGGTCAAATGGGAACGGCGCTACGTCTATATTTCCTCGACCCATATGGCGCTGCCGCGCCGGCTCAATCTGGTTTACGACGAACAGGGCGGCGAGAGGATCTCGGGTGTGCTGCTGCATGCCAAGTTCATTTCCACCTTCATCGACAAATCCAGCGAGGAAATGGAGCGGGGCGAGCATTACGCCAACAGTCAGGAATACCGTGCCTATCAGGCCGGGCTGCAGGATGATCTGTGCCTGATGACCCCTGAATCCTGCCGCTATGAGGATTGGCGGCAGCTGCAATATCTCGGGCTGATCTCACAGGGGAACTGGGCATGACGGGTCCGGCGCGCCTCGGGGTTCTGTTTCTGTGCCACGACGAGCTAAACGTCGCAGCCAATATGGTTCGGATCTGGTATGAGGGCGGCGCTGCGGTTGCGATCCATGTCGATCACCGCACCAATGATGCGGATTACGATGGGATGCGTGAGGCCCTGGCCGATCTGGATCAGATCCTCTGGATCGAGCGGCGCGAATGCGATTGGGGCATGTTCTCGATGGTCGAGGCCACGCAATGCGGCAGCGAAGCGCTGCTGGACGGTTTCGCCGATGTCACCCATGTTTTCGTCGCTTCGGGCAGTTGCCTGCCATTGCGCCCGGTCGATGAATTGCAAAGCTACCTGGACCGGCATCCGAATGTCGATTTCATCGAAAGCGTTAATGCGCTGGATGTGGGCTGGACGGTCGGCGGGCTGAACATCGAACGCTTTCACCGCTATTTCCTGGTCTCCTGGCGCAAACACCGCCGGCTCTTCGACAGGCTCGACATGATTCAGCGTGCCCTCGGCTTCCGGCGGCGCCTGCCTCACGGGATGGTGCCTCATCTCGGCTCGCAATGGTGGTGCCTGACCCGCGAAACCCTGCAGGCGATCCTGACCGATCCCCGGCGCGAGGAATTCGACCGCTTCTTCCGTTGGTGCTGGATCCCCGACGAGTGCTATTTCCAGACCCTGACCCGGCGCCATTCGACCCGGATCGAAAGCCGCTCATTGACGCTGTCGAAATTCGACGATCAGGGAAAGCCTTACATTCTTTATGACGATCACGCCGATATCCTGGCGCGCTCGCGTTGCTTCGTCGCCCGCAAGATCTGGCCCGGCGCCAGCGAATTGCTGCACCGCTTCCCCGAGGCCGCCGGCCCGGGCCATGCCCGCGACGAACCCGATCCCGGCCGGATCGACCGCATGGTCGCCGCCGCCGTCGCCCGGCGCAGACTGGGCCGGCCCGGGCTTTATATGCAAAGCCGCTTTCCCAAGAAGGACCGCGAGAACGGCAAGACCGCCGCACCCTATGCGATCCTTCAGGGCTTCAGCGACCTCTTTCCCGATTTCGAAGCCTGGCTTCAGGCCCGGGTCGCCGGGGATGTGCATGGACATCTCTTCAGCCCGGACGAGGTCGAATTCGCCGGCCGGCCGGAAATCGGCCCCGGCGGGCTGTCCACCTATCCCGAGAGCCGCGATTACGATCCTTTCAGCTTTCTCACCAGCCTGATCCGCGTCTCCGACCGCCGGCAGATCTTTCAGTATGGCCCGCGCGACCTTCAGGATCTGAACTGGTTCACCATCACCGATCCCAATGCCCTAGTCCGGGTGGTTACCGGGGCATGGATTGTGCCCTTGATGCATTCCGACATGCCTTTCGACGATATCCGCCGCATTGCCGCGAAACTGCAGCGGATCGAGTTGTCCCAGCTCGACATCCTGCGCTCGGTCTGGGTCAAGGCCGATATCCGGATATGGGAGCTCTCGGATTTTCTGGCCCGGCCTGACGCCATCTTGCAGCGCGTCGTCCAGGATCTCTCGCCCGATGGGACCTGGCCGCTCTATGACCAGATCCCCCAGCTGCGCGAGATTGACCAGATCGGCCGTTTCCTGCAACGTCTGCGCAATGCCGGGCTCCAACCCCGCCTGATGGGCGATTTCCCTGCCACCCGTTCGGAACAGGAATGGAATGTCTGATTTCAACAGCTATGTCGTTTTTGCCGAGATGCGTACCGGCTCCAACCTGCTTGAGGCAACGCTGAACGCGATCAAGCGCGTCACCTGCTTTGGTGAGGCGTTCAACCCCTATTTCCTTGGTTGGCACAATACCGAAAAGATCCGCAGCGTCACTCAGGCCGAACGCGATGGGGATCCCCTGCGCCTGCTGAACGCCATTACCGAGCGCGACAATCACCTGTCCGGCTTTCGCTATTTCCACGACCATGACCCGCGCGTTTTCGATGCGATCATGGCCAATCGGCGCTGCGCCAAGGTCATCCTGACCCGCAATCCGGTGGACAGCTATGTCTCGACCCAGCTGGCCCGGCTGACCAATCAGTGGAAGCTGAACCAGACCGAAACCCCGATCCCGGCCGCCGTTGAATATGACGGTCCCGATTTCCGCCGCACCCTGGCCGAGATCCAGGCCTTTCAGACCCGGGTGCTGCGCGGGCTGCAATCGAGCGGCCAGACCGCTTTCTGGCTGAATTACGACGACCTGCGCGATTCGGACGTGATGACCGGGCTTTTGCACTGGCTGGGCCGAACCGATCTGGAACGGGTCAACCCGGCCAATGATCAGGTCCCGCAGAATCCGCGCGAAATGGCTGAGAAGGTCAGCAATATCGAGGAGATGCGGGCCGACCTCGCCCGGCTCGATCCGTTCCAGCTGACCCGCATCCCGACATTCGAGCCAAGGCGCGGGCCGGCCGTTCCCAGCTTTGTTGCCTCCGATGCCGGGGGCGGGCTGCTTTACATGCCGGTGCGCGGCGGGCCGGGGCCGGCGATCAATCAATGGCTGCGCGAGGCCGGCGGCAAGATCGAGCGCGACTTTACCCAGAACACCCTGCGCAACTGGCTGCGCGAGCATCCCCATCACCGCAGTTTCGCCGTGCTGCGCCACCCGCTACGCCGGGCCTGGGCCGCCTTCCGCCATCTGATCAGCGGCGCCCCGGCCGAGCTGCGCCAGAACCTGCGCGAAATCCACCGCGTCGCCCTGCCTGCGGATGAGGCGCTGCACAATATGTCCAGCGACGATCAGGCCCGGCTCTTTGCTGATTTCCTTGCCTTCCTGCGTCGCTGCCTGAACGGACAGACCAGCCTTCCGGTCCTGCCGATCTGGGCCAGCCAGACCGAGATCATGGCCGGCTTTTCCAGCTTCCTGACCCCGGATATGGTGCTGCGCGAATCCTCACTGACCCGCGATCTGGACTGGCTGGCCGAATCGGTCGGCCTGACGCCGTTGCCCGCCCCCGAGATCGAGGTCATGCCGGATTTCCTCGCCGACAAGCCCCTGCAACAGGCGGCCCGGGCCACCTATCAGCGCGATTATGTGCAATTCGGCTTTTCCAACCAGCCCTGAGCCGATCGGCTTGATTCGGAATCGCAAAAGCCCGGGGCCAGAGGCTCCGGGCTTTCTGCCTTGGGGCAGATCATTGCCGCGCTGCTCATGACTACGCTGCCACCGTCATTTTCCCCCTCGGATCGCAGGCAACAATGCGCCTATTAACCACATCGCGCCTCCAAGCCCAAATCGGTCAGATTCCGTAATCATTCCCGGTCAGATGTCGTAAGGAGGCAGCGGACGGCGGACAATGTCCGAGCCAACGGGTACATATGGAAGCTCCGTATTCATGTGCCCTCACAGCCTCCGCCCTGTCCATTGATCGCGGCGATCCGCGCCTGGGCCCTTCTCAGCAGTATTTGCTGACGCAGCAGGAACATCCTGATACTGAACGACTACCGGCTTCTTTGGTTGCCGCCCGGTATGCAAGAGTTTTCTGACCATTTGGTCGTGTGATCGATGGCGGTCTTCTTTCAGGCCTTTATGTGCGGCGCTTCCAGGGGCCGC
>JBKEBH010000158.1:0-36000 GCA_047973065.1 Paracoccus sp. (in: a-proteobacteria)
CGTCAGGGCGATCCGCACCGCCTCACGCTTGAATTCTGCTGTCGGTTTGTTCGTCATTGTCCGTCTCCTTGATCGCTCTCATGCTCTCAAGAAACCGGCACTTTTCCGAGACAAGTCCAGATCTTGCAGATGTATTCGTATGGCCGAAGCCGATGCCTTCGCCGGCATGGGGCTGAGCCGCCGCGATGTGCTTTGGCAGGTGCGGGCAATCCGGGCGCCGGCGCCGCTGTTTTCCGATCCTCTGGACGGCGAAGGCCTGCGCGAACCCATCGTGACCCTGCGCGCCCATCCGATGGAGCTGCTGCGCCCTACCATTTCCGGCCTGACCTGCCATGATCAGCTGCCGGTCGCGCCTTTGCGCCGGACTTCCGTCTGCGGTCTGGTCATCACCCGCCAACGGCCTGGCACATCATCGGGGGTGGTTTTCCTGACGCTGGAAGATGAAGCCGGGGTCTCGAATATCGTGGTCTGGCCCAATGTCTACAAGCGTTTCCGCCGGATTGTCATGGGTGGCCGGCTGCTGAAGGTCACCGGTCGGCTGGAGCGCGAAGGCATCGTCACCCATCTGATTGCCGATCAGATCGAAGACCTGTCCCATCGCCTTTCAGATCTCGGCCACCCGCTGGACGATGCCATCGGCATCACCCAACCCAAGGCTGACGATGCTCCCCGCACGCGCCGCGCACCGCCCCGCGCCATACACCCGCGCGAGCAGGCCAAGCGCCTGTTCCCGAGCCGTGATTTTCATTGAGCAAAGCCGTCGGTCAGGAAGCTTCAGAAAGGCGGCTCCTTTCAGGCTGCGGTGCAGGCGTTCGCATCTTCTGGGAGAGGGCGTTTGCCTGCAAGATCCGGGATCAGAAGCGGCGACGCGCGCGCAGGGCTGCGGTGATGGTGCCATCGTCGAGGTAATCCAGCTCGCCGCCGATCGGCACGCCCTGCGCCAGGCCGGTGACGGTCAGACTTTCGGGCAGGGCTTCGGCGATGTAATGGGCGGTGGTCTGACCATCGACCGTGGCATTGAGCGCCAGAATAACTTCGCTGACCGCTTCGGGACCGATCCGCGACAGCAGCCGGGGAATGCCAAGATCCTCGGGGCTGATATCGTCAAGCGCGGACAGGGTGCCGCCCAGCACGTGATAGCGGCCGCGAAAGGCCCGGCCGCGTTCCAGTGCCCAGAGATCGGCGACATCCTCGACCACGCAGAGCTCGCCGGTCTGGCGGGCGGGGTCGAGACAGATCGGGCAGGTCTCGCTCTCCGAAATATTGCCGCAACGGATGCAGGGCCGGGCGTTTTCGGCGACCCGGGCCATCAGGGCGGACAGCTGGGCCATCTGCCCGGGCCGGCGGCCCAGCAGCGACAGCACCACGCGCCGGGCCGAGCGCGGCCCAAGGCCCGGCAACCGCGCCAGCGCCGTGATCAGCGCCTGGATATCGTCGTCAGCCCCGCTCACCCGCACCTCAGAAGGGCAGCTTCATATCGGCGGGCAGGCCGAGGCTTTCGGTGATGCGGGCCATTTCCGACTGGGCACGGTCCTGCGCCCGGCTCTGCGCGTCCTTGATTGCGGCGAGGATCAGATCTTCGACGATCTGCTTTTCCGAGGCGACGAAAATCGAGGGGTCGATATCGAGCCCGGTCAGCTCGCCCCTGGCTGTGGCGGTTGCCTTGACCAGGCCAGCGCCGGATTCGCCAATAACGGTAATATTGGAAAGATTTTCCTGCATTTCCGTGACTTTGGACTGCATGTCTTTTGCAGCCGATATCATCTTGGCCCTGTCGCCAAGGTTGCCCAATCCCTTGAACATCGCCTACTCCTCGTCCTCGAATGGGTCCCATTCTTCGGCTGCGGCCACCGGGCCGAGACCGTCGTCATGCGTTGCGCCGGTTTCCGGCAGGCTGTCCTCGGCGGTGTCGGCCGGGCGTTCGATCCGCCGGGCTGAAAGCAGCCTTGCGCCGGGGAAAGCCGCAAGCGCCGCCTTGATCGTCGGATGGGCCTCGGCACGGGTGCGGGCTTCGGCTTCGGCTTCGGCGCGGGTCTCGGCGACGGTCGGCCCGCCGCCCTCATTGACGACGCTGACCGCCCAACGCTGCCCGCCGGTCCAGCCGCGCAGCCGCTCGGCCAGGCGCGCCGCCAGATCGCGGGGCGCATCCGGGGTCGGCTGGAGTTCGATCCGGCCGGGGCTGTATCTGGCCAGCCGCAGATGGTTTTCGACCAGGATCAACAGGGGCATGTCGCGCATGCGCCGGATCAGATCCAGCACGGCGTCGAAATCGGGATAAGCGGTGATCAGCGATTGCGGAACTGCCGCCGGTGCCAATGCGGCCGAGGCGTGCGCCCCACTGCCGCCACCGCCGCCCGGGGCGGGACGCGAAAATTCGCCGGCGGCCTGGGCCGACTGGATCTTGCGGATCAGCGCATCGGGATCGGGCAGATCGGCGGCATGGGTCAACCGGATCATCGCCATCTCGGCCGCCATCATCGCATTGGGCGCGGCTGAAACCTCTTCCAGAGATTTCAGCAGCATCTGCCAGAGCCGGGTCAGAACCCGCATCGGCAGGCGTTCGGCCAGAGCCGCGCCGCGCGTGCGCTCATCGGGTGAAACCGTCGGATCGTCAGAGGCTTCCGGCGTAATTTTTACAATCGAGATCCAATGGGTGATCTCGGCCAGATCGCGTAGCACCGCGATCGGATCGGCGCCATCGGCATATTGAGCCTGCAACTCGGCCAGGGCCAAGGCCGCATCGCCGCGCAGGATCATCTCGAAAAGGTCGATCACCCGACCCCGGTCGGCGAGGCCGAGCATGGCCCGGACCTGATCGGCTCCGGTCTCGCCCGCCCCGTGGCTGATCGCCTGATCGAGCAGCGAGGTCGCATCGCGCGCCGAGCCCTCAGCCGCGCGGGTGATCAGCGCCAGCGCGTCATCGGTGATCTGAGCGCTTTCACCGCCAGCGATCCTGCGCAGCAGTGCGATCATTACTTCGGGCTCGATCCGGCGCAGATCGAAGCGCTGGCAGCGCGAGAGGACCGTGACCGGCACCTTGCGGATTTCCGTGGTGGCGAAGATGAACTTCACATGGGGCGGCGGCTCTTCCAGCGTCTTCAGCAGCGCGTTGAAAGCGCTGGTGGACAGCATGTGAACTTCGTCGATGATATAGATCTTGTAGCGGGCGGAAGCCGCGCGATAGTGAACCGAATCAATGAGTTCGCGAATATCGTTAACGCCGGTTCGGGACGCTGCGTCCATTTCCAGCACATCGACATGACGCCCTTCGGTGATGGCGGTGCAATGCTCGCAGACCCCGCAGGGCTCGGTGGTCGGCCCGCCGGTGCCATCGGGGCCGATGCAGTTCAGCCCCTTGGCGATGATCCGGGCGGTGGTGGTTTTCCCGGTGCCGCGAATCCCGGTCATGATGAAGGCCTGAGCGATGCGCGAAGCCGCGAAGGCGTTTTTCAGCGTGCGCACCATCGCGTCCTGGCCGACCAGATCGGAAAAGGTCTCGGGCCGGTATTTCCGGGCCAGCACCTGATAATTCTGTTCGCTCTGGGTCATTCTGCCTCGCTCGGGTCGCGCCACATTAACGGGGGGAGGGCGAGGCGGCAACCGGCCAGATGGGGTTGGCCCGGATCCGGGTCAAGGTTTGACGGGGTGATGCTCCGCCGCCATGGGGCAGACAAAATGCCATTCGATACATGTTGAGGCTGCGCCTGATCGCGGCCGTGATCGCGTTTTTGAAGTGTCGGCGTGAACGAATCCGATACCAACGCATCATAACGAAGAAACAGATGATCAAGTATGTCGTTATCGCCTGTGCGGCGCTTTCGCTGGTGGGCTGCGCCACTATTACCCGGGGCACCGAGGACAGGCTGGTAGTGCAGTCGGTTCCGGCCGGATCACCAATGTGACCACCAATGGCGGCGGTGCGGCCATGGGTGGCAACGTGGTCTTTGGCGGGCTTGGCGGGGTTGCGATCGACGGCACCAATGGCGCCACGCAGGATCTGTCGCCGAACCCGGTCATCGCCAATCTGGGATGCAAGAAATAAAGCTGACTGAAACGAGAAACTGGCCCCGGTGTATCCGCATTTGGGGCCTTTCATTGGCCGAAGCCGGACCAGCCAACCTCAAGGGGCAAGAGGCATGGTGCTGATGGGAAGGTGAGAGACTGGACAGCGACCCGAACAAAATTCGTTACGGCTGCTTCCTTCCGGACCTGACCGGGTTGGCGAAGTGTTCGCCCGCGCCAGCCTCTCGTGGTCTAGATAGGCGTCGCGGTGCGGGGATGCAAGCCCCGCCATCGCGACCTGCCCGGTCAGAAGGACAGATACAGGCGCTGAAATCCGGTCGCTGTCAGCCCGGCGCTGCTGGCCGGCAATGGGCAAAGCGCGGGATCGGCCGCGGGGGCGGTCTCGAAACTGGCGCGGCAGCCGGGCGGGGCGGTCAGGTGAAAGAAAGGCTCAGGGCTGGGATCGAGCATTGCCGCTCCGGTCAGGTGATGGGCGATGATGTCGCGCACCCGGATCCGGGCAGGCTCGGGCAGCTGGCAGACCTTGCCCAGGGTCAGCGGCGCATAAAGCGGCGTGCCGGAAAGTCGGTAGCTGTTGGTGATCAGCACGAAGCGGTCACCCGGGGCGATGTCGCGGCCCCGGTGGCGCAGCCGGGTGATGCGCCTGTCATGGCAACCTGGCACGCGCAAACCATCGGCGGTAAAACCGGACGGGCGTGACAGGTCGATTTGGTAATCTATTCCTGAAATGATATCAAATAGAAAGCTGGGAATGTCCTCGTCGATCAGCTGGGGTGGGCCATCCGATTCGCAAGCGCATGCGCCGAAGGACAGCTGGTTGAACAGGATCGCCGCCCGTTCCAGCCACCCGGCCAGCTCAGCACCGTTGAGCTCAATAGCGGCAACGTGATTGCCGAAAGGATAAAGCGTCGAAAGATCGGCCCGGCGCAGTGGACCGGCGGGCAGGGAGATGAAGTGGCCCGGTCCGCCGCGCCCGCCGGTGCGGAACGGGGCGAGCGCGGTCAGGATCGGCCGGTCGTCCTGCGGCAGAGCTGCGGCGACATGCTTGCGCAGGGCGGCCTCGATCAGCCGCAGCCCGCCATCGCGCCCCAGCAGCGAATAATGGCTGGATATCGGCTGGGAGATGTGACCGAGGACTGTATAGATGCGGCTTTTGATTCCCGGCGGCAGGCATTGCGCGGTGCTGGTCAGTTTCGGGCAGGCGGCGCGGGCGGCTGGCAGGGCCTCGGCCGCGCTGCAACTGATACGCCAGTTGCCCTGCTCTCCGCGCATGGTCAATGTGATCGCGGCGAGATGAGATCCGCCAAATCCGGCCTTCACCACCGGGGCGCGGCCCGGAAGGGCGGGGTGGATGGCGACCTCATGGGTGTGGCCGGCGATGACGGCATCGACCCCCGGGATGGCGGCAATGGCACCTGCGGCATTTTCGGCGCCAAGGGACGATCCCTCGCCAAAGCCGCCATGGCTGAGTGCCACGATCAGATCGGCCCCGCGCGCCCTGAGCGCCGAGACCGCCCGCCGCGCCGCGCCGAGTACATCCTCGGTCAGAAGCTCGCGCGCCAGACCGGGCTCCCAGTCGATGGTCTGGGGCGGGGTGACCCCGAACACTCCAACGGTAATGTCATGCGTCTGTCCCCGTTCGTCGCGAAGCCTGCGCTTCAGCAAGAGCGATTCGGACCAGAGCGGCGCCCCCTCGATCAGCCCGGCATTGGCTAGGGTGATCGGGTAATCGGCATCGCGCAGCACCCGGCGCAGGAAGTCCATGCCATGACTGAAATCGTGGTTTCCAAGCGTGGCCGCATCGAATTTCAATTGGTTCAGCGCTGCAATCGCAGGATGAGTATCATGAGCGCCCAGACCGGAACGGGCGATTTCCTCGGCGAGCGGCGTTCCCTCGATCAGATCGCCATTGTCGAAAACCAATACGTTCGGATGGAGCGCGCGTTCCTCACCGATCAGCGGTGCGAGACGGCTCAGCCCCCCGCTGCCGTCACCGATTCCAAGGTTCATGTGCAGATCGGTCGTGGCCAGAAGCCGCAGTGAGATCACCGCGTGACGCAGCGTCGTTCTGGCGGTCTCTGAGTCGGTAGGACGGGATCCGTCGGGCATGACCAGGTTGTTTCGCAAGGGCTTAATACGTTTGATCTAGTTAAATTCTTAATTGATCATTCATGATATATGCAACCTAAGATTGTATACTTTTAAGGGGGTGACCAAACTGTCACCTTGCATGATGCCTCTCACTTCACTATCGAACCATGAAATGTCGAAATTTTACTAACAGCCATGAAGTTTTCCACGCGTATCGACGAAGAAATTCCCGCCGAACACATGTTCGATTCGATCTCGGACTTCGACCGGATCGAGCGGATGTTGCTGCGCCGCGGCGTAACCGTAAATCGTGTTGAAAGCATGGTTGCCGGTGCGCGGGCCTGGGATCTGACCTTTGACTGGCGCGGACAGCGCCGGGAATTGCGCATGATCCTCGTTCAGTTCGACCGCCCTGAATATATGGCCATGGTTGGCCAGTCAGTGCCCTTCGATCTGCGGATGGACCTGTCAGTCGTGGCGCTCTCGCGCCAGAAATCGCGACTGATCTGCGAAATCGAGGTGAAGCCGCGCAATATGCGTGCCCGTCTGGCGCTTCAGACGGCCAAGCTGGGCAAGACCCAGCTCGACCGCAGAATCGCCAACAAGACGCGCGATTTCGTCAGCGATCTCATCTCCTGATCAGCACCTGACCGGCAGCGATGCCGGTCGGCTTTGTGGCCGTTGCGCCACTATTGGCCGTAAGACCGCGCTGAAATGTCGATTCTCAGTGAGAAGCCCCGTTCATTTGCTCGACCCGAAGCGGATCTGCCGGATAAACACCCAAAATATTCATCATTGAGGTGAAATAACTCAGCTCATCGAGGGCGCGGGCGACATTTGCGTCCTCGGGATGCCCCTCGATATCGGCGTAGAACTGTGTTGCGGTGAATACGCCATCTACCATATAGCTTTCCAGCTTGGTCATGTTGACGCCATTGGTGGCGAAACCGCCCATCGCCTTGTAAAGCGCCGCCGGGATGTTGCGCACGCGGAAGACAAAGCTGGTCAGCATCTTTTCTTCGCCGGCGCGGTTGCTGCGGCGCGCGAAATCGGGCTCGCGCGACATGATCAGGAAACGGGTGGTATTGTTCTGGCGATCCTCGATCTCGTCGGCCAGCCGGTCGAGCCCGTAGATCTCTCCGGCCAGCGGCGCGGCCAGTGCGGCAATCTGACGCTCTCCCTGCTGGGCGACGATCTTGGCCGAGCCGGCGGTGTCGGCGCCGGTCAGCCCGCGGATGCTGTGGCGGCGCAGGAAGTCGCGGCACTGGCCCAGAAGTACGGTATGGCTCATGGCATCGGTGATTTCCGACAAGGGCGTGCCAGGCAGGGCGAGAAGCGAGATATGAACCCGCACGAAGGCTTCGTCGATAATATGCAGGCCGGATTCGGGCAGCAGGTGATGGATATCGGCGACGCGGCCATAGGTCGAATTTTCGACCGGCAGCATGGCCAGATCGGCCTGGCCCGAGCGCACGGCCTCGATCACGTCTTCGAAGGTGCGGCAGGGCAGGGCCTCCATATCGGGGCGGGCCTCGCGGCAGGCTTGGTGACTATAGGCGCCGGGCTCGCCCTGAAAGGCGATCAGATTGGTGATCTGGGTGGTCATCTGCGTTGCATCCGAATGACATGGGACGAATGGGCGGTGAACTATACCTTGAACCGAACGAAAGAAAGCGGATAGATACGCCCATAAATTTGAACACTACCTAACGGGGATGGCAAATGTTCAACTTCATGAGCTTCGTTAAAGGGGCCGCGGCACTGATCGGCTCCACGCTGGCACTTCTGCTTCTGCTCTGGGCGGGCAGCGCGCTTTACCACATGGGTGCGACGCAAGCCCATGCCGAGGGGGAAGCGGTTGCGCAGGCCTATACCATCCCGATAGAGGGCGCAGATGATGGCGCGGCCGCGGAAGAGGAAGCGCCGGTCGATTTTGCCACGCTGCTGGCTTCGGCCGATGCGGCCAAGGGCGAGAAGGTCTTTGGCAAGTGCAAGGCCTGCCACAAGATCGACGGCAAGAACGGCACCGGCCCGCATCTGGACGGTGTGGTTGACCGCGCCGTGGCCAGCGTTCCAGACTATGCCTATTCAGATCCCATGATCGCCCATGCGGCTGAGGTGCCGACCTGGACGCCCGAAGCGATCGACGAATTCGTTGCGGCGCCGAAGGATGTGGTTCCGGACACCAAGATGACCTTCGCCGGCCTGAAAAAGCCGGAAGACCGCGCCAATCTCGTGGCCTATCTCCAGTCGTTGAACTGATCACGGTCCGGCCTGAAGATCCCTGCGCCCGGCCCCTTGCGGCCGGGCGTTTTCGTTTCCGCTCACGAAAACGCGGATTGATCACGGGG
This sequence comes from Paracoccus sp. (in: a-proteobacteria), assembly GCA_047973065.1. Lineage (GTDB taxonomy): Bacteria > Pseudomonadota > Alphaproteobacteria > Rhodobacterales > Rhodobacteraceae > Paracoccus. The sequence continues at coordinate 8,466 of JBKEBH010000158.1, forward strand.
CGCTCGCTCCTTAGCCTTGCGCTGACCCAGATGCGAAGGATGCCATGACCCGAACCGTTCGCCTTGCCGCCCTGCTGCTGCAGCTGCTGTCCGCCCCGCTTTTCGCGCAGGAAGGCACGGCTGTCCCGAAGCGGGAAGATCGGATGCTGTCCATGCCCGCGGATCTTTCCCTTTCGCCGGCAGAGGCTGTGACGACCAGCCATGCCATCGCGACCTTCGATGCGCCGGACCTGCCCGCCGATTTCCCGCATCTGCGCTATGTCAATCCCGAGGCCCCGAAGGGCGGCGAGATTTCGATTGCCTATGCTGGCGGCTATGACAGCTTCAATCCTTTCACCGTGAAGGGCCGGGGCGAGGTGCTGTCGAGTTTCTCGCTGGAGCGGCTGATGATCTCCACCGCCGATGAAATCGGGGTGCTTTACTGTCTGCTTTGCGAAAGCGTCGAATATCCTGAAAGCCGGGATTGGGCGGTCTTTACCCTGCGTGAGGGGGTGGCCTTTGCCGATGGCACGCCGCTGACGGCCGATGACGTGCTTTTCAGCTATGAGACGCTGCGCGACAAGGGGCTGTCCTCCTTCCGGGCGGTGATCGCGCAATCGGTGGCCGGGGGCGAGGTCATCGACGATCGCCGTATCCGGTTCAAATTCGTGCCGGGCTATCCGCGCCGCGAAGTGGTCCAGACCGTGGCCAGCCTGCCGGTGTTTTCGCGCTGGGACTTTCAGGAAAACGGCTTCGATCTGGGCGAAAGCCAGTCGAAGCCATTCCTGGCCTCGGGGCCCTATGTTCTGGAAAGCGCCGATATGGGACGCAATGCGATCTGGAAACGCAATCCCGATTACTGGGGGAAGGATCTGCCGGTCAATCTGGGCCGGCATAATTTCGACCGGATCCGGGTCGAATATTTCGGTGATGGCGATGCGGCCTTCGAAGGGTTCAAGGCCGGGGAATATACTTTCCGCCGCGAGAATTCCTCGCTGATCTGGGCGACGGGCTATGATTTCCCGGGGGTGCAATCCGGTCATGTGATCAAGGAATCGGTTACCGATGGCGACAAGGCACCGGCTCAGGGTTTCTTCTTCAACCTGCGGCGCGAGAAGTTTCAGGACCCGCGTGTCCGCGAGGCCATCGGGCTGATGTTCAATTTCGAATGGTCGAACCAGACGCTGTTTTACGGACTTTATGAGCGGACGCAATCCTTCTGGGATAACAGTGAGTTGAAGGCAGAAGGTAAACCATCTGAGGGCGAGCTGGCCCTGCTGACGCCGCTGGCCGATCAGCTGCCCGAGGGCGTGCTGACCGAGGATGCGGTGCTGCCATCGGTCAGCGGCGAGCGTCAGCTGGATCGGGGCAATCTGCGCCGGGCCTTGGCGCTGCTGGATGAGGCGGGCTGGAGTGCGGGCAGCGATGGCATGTTGCGCAATGCCGAAGGGCAGGTGCTTGCGGTCGAGTTTTTGAATAATTCCGATATGATGGAACGGGTTATTAATCCGTTTGTCGAGAATCTGTGCAAGCTGGGGATCGAGGCAAAGATCACCCGGGTCGATGAGACCGAATATGAGACGCGGCGCTACAGGTTCGATTATGATATCATTATGGGCCACGCGCTGACCTATATGGTCGCCGGGGATGGGCTCTATCAGACCTTTGGTTCCAAAGGGGCGGACGATGTCTTCAACCCGGCCGGCATCAGCAATCCCACCATTGACAAGCTGATCGATGCGGCGGTTGCCGCCCGGACCGAAGAAGAAATGGTGACCGCCACCCATGCGCTCGACCGGGCTTTGCGGGCGATGCGGCCCTGGGTGCCGAACTGGTACAATGCCGAGATGAACATCGCCTATTACGACCAGTATGAATATCCAGATGAGCTGCCGCCCTATCTGACCTCTGATCCCAGCTTCCAATGGTATCTTGATTTCTGGTGGTATAATGCCGAGAAAGCCGAACAGCTGAAAAAGGCCGGGGTGCTGCGCTGAGCGCGGCACATAGCCGGCGGGGCTGAGGCGAAGAGGCAGACGAGAGGCAAGGCATGGCAGCCTATATTCTGCGGCGCTTGCTGCTGATTATCCCGACATTGTTCGGCATCATGCTGGTCAATTTCGCATTGGTACAGTTCGTGCCGGGCGGGCCGATCGCACAGATCATTGCCCGGGTTCAGGGCGAGGGCGATGCCCTGGCCAATGTCTCTGGCGGTGATGCCGGTGGCGGCGGTATGCAATATGCCGGAGCTCAGGGCCTGCCGCCCGAGTTCCTCGACGAGCTGGAAACTCAGATGGGGTTTGCCGAGATCGTCTGCGATCCCGGCCATGAGGGCGCGCCCGATCTGAAATCCGAGGATTGCCGCAAGGAGCCCATCGGCATGGCCCGCCGCTTCGCGATCATGATGGGCAATTACCTGACCTTCGATTTCGGCGACAGCTGGTTCCGCTCGGGCAGTGTCACCAGTGAAATCCTCAAGGCGCTGCCGGTTTCGATCACGCTCGGGCTGTGGTCCACGCTGCTGGCCTATCTGATTTCGATCCCGCTGGGGATCCGCAAGGCGGTGCGCGACGGCACGCCCTTCGACAGCTGGACTTCGGGGATCATCATCGTCGCCTATGCGATCCCGAGCTTTCTCTTCGCGGTGCTGCTGATGACCCTGTTTGCCGGCGGCACCTATTGGAAGATCTTCCCGCTGCGGGGGCTGACCAGCCCGGATTTCGACTCGCTCTCGACTTTCGGCCAGATAAAGGATTACCTGTGGCATATCGTGCTGCCGGTCGCGTCGATCTCGATTTCGGGTTTTGCGACGCTGACCCTGCTGACCAAGAACAGCTTCCTCGATGAGATCAACAAGCAATATGTGATGACCGCCCGCGCCAAGGGCCTGACCGAGCGGCGGGTGCTTTATGGCCATGTCTTCCGCAACGCGATGCTGATCGTGATCGCCGGCCTGCCGGCGATGCTGCTGGCGATCCTGTTCGGGTCCTCGATCCTGATCGAAACGATTTTCTCGCTGCCCGGTCTGGGCCGGCTGGGTTTTGACGCGGCGGTGCAACGCGATTATCCGCTGGTCTTCGGCACGCTGTTCATCTTCGGGCTGATGGGCCTGCTGATCGGGATCCTGTCGGATCTGATGTATGTGCTGGTCGATCCCCGGATCGATTTCGAAAAGAGGGCGGGCTGATGACGCTGTCGGAACTCAACCGCCGCCGCTGGCGCAGCTTCAAGTCCAATCGCCGGGCCTTCTGGTCGGCGATCATCTTCCCGATCCTGTTCGTGATTTCGCTGTTCGCGGAATATGTCGCCAATGACAAACCGATCATCGTCTCTTACCAGGGCGAATGGTATTTCCCGATCAACAATTTCTACCCCGAGACCACCTTCGGGGGCGATCTGCCGATCGAGGCGGTCTATAAGGAGCCCGAAGTTCAGTGCCTGATCGTGTCGGGCGGCAGCGAGGCCTGCTGGGACGAGGATCCGGCCACCTATATCGCCGCCGTCAAGGATGGCAGCGCCGGGGTGGCGAAGGATGAGCAGGGCTGGATGATCTGGCCAGTCATCCCCTATCACTACAACACCATCAACAATGTTGGCACCGCGCCAAGCGCGCCCGATGCCGATCACTGGCTGGGCACCGATGCGACCTCGCGCGATGTTACCGCGCGGCTGATCTACGGCTTTCGGACCTCGATCCTGTTCACGCTGATCGTGACCTCGCTCGCCTCGGTGATCGGCGTTGCCATGGGGGCGATCCAGGGCTATTTCGGCGGACGCACCGATATCGTGCTCCAGCGCCTGATGGAGATCTGGCAGAATACGCCGGTGCTTTACGTCATCATCATCATGTCGGCGATCTTCGGGCGCAGCTTCTGGCTGCTGATCCTGGTGATGATCCTGTTCGGCTGGCCGGCTTTGGTCGGCGTCGTGCGGGCCGAATTCCTGCGGGCGCGCAATTTCGAATATGTCCGCGCCGCCCGGGCGCTTGGGGTGCGCGACCGCACCATCATGTTCCGCCATATCCTGCCCAATGCCATGGTCGCGACCCTGACCATGCTGCCTTTCATCGTCACCGGCACCATTGGGCTGCTGGCTTCGCTGGACTTTCTGGGCTACGGCCTGCCGCCGGGCGCACCCAGCCTTGGCCAGCTGGCTCTGGTCGCGAAACAGAACCTGAACGCGCCCTGGCTGGCCTTCACCGCCTTTTTCACCTTTGCCATCATGCTGTCGCTGCTGGTCTTCATCTTCGAAGGCATTCGCGACGCCTTCGACCCGCGAAAGACCTTCAAATGAGCGAGGCGCAACCGACCCAGTCATCAGATCCGGCCGTTCAGGTCGTGGCACCCGAAGCCACGATCAATCATGCCGGCCGCCTGCCCGGGGATGTCGTGCTCGATGTCGCCGATCTGCGCATCGAGTTTCGCCAGGATGGCAAGATCATCCCGGCGGTGAAGGGCGTCAGCTATCAGGTCGGGCGCGGCGAGACCGTGGCGCTTGTCGGCGAATCCGGGTCGGGAAAATCGGTGACGGCACTGTCCATGGTCAAGCTGCTGAGCGGCTCGGCCGAGGTTGCGGGCTCGGTCATCTATGAGGGGCGTCAGCTGGTCGATGCCAGCGAGGCCGAGCTGCGCGCCATTCGCGGCAATGATATCAGCTTCATCTTTCAGGAGCCGATGACCTCGCTGAACCCGCTGCACACGCTGGAACGCCAGCTGTCGGAAAGCATTGCGCTGCATCAGGGGCTGAAGGGTGAGGCGGCGCGGGTGCGGATCATCGAGCTGCTGACCCGGGTCGGCATTCGCGATCCCGAAACCCGGCTGGCCGATTACCCGCATCAGCTTTCGGGCGGGCAGCGTCAGCGGGTGATGATCGCCATGGCTCTGGCCAATCGCCCCGATCTGCTGATCGCGGATGAGCCGACCACGGCGCTGGATGTGACCATTCAGGCGCAGATCCTCGATCTGCTGGCCGAGCTGAAGCGCGAAGAAAACCTCTCGATGCTGTTCATCAGCCACGATCTCGGGCTGGTGCGCCGCATCGCCGACCGGGTCTGCGTGATGAAGGATGGCCGGATCGTCGAGCAGGGCCCGGTCGAGGCGATCTTCACCGATCCGCGCCATCCCTATACCCGGAAGCTGCTGGCCGCAGAGCCGCAGGGCCGGGCGGAACCAGTGCCTGAAGACGCGAAAACCCTGGTCGAGACCGAGGATCTGAAGGTCTGGTTCCCGATCAAGCGCGGCTTCCTGCGCAAGGTGGTCGGCCATGTGAAGGCGGTCAATGGCGCGACGCTGTCGGTGCGCGAAAGCGAGACGCTGGGGATTGTCGGCGAATCGGGTTCGGGCAAGACCACGCTGGCGTTGGCGATCATGCGGCTGATCGAAAGCGAAGGGCCGATCCTTTATCTGGGTCAGGATATCTCGGGCTGGAAATCGGGGCAGCTGCGCCGGTTGCGCCGCGATATGCAGATCGTCTTTCAGGATCCTTTCGGCAGCCTCAGCCCGCGCATGACCGTCGAGCAGATCATCGCCGAGGGCCTGTCGGTTCACGGTGTCGAGCCCGGCCGCGACCGGCGCGATCTGGTCGCCGGGATCATGGAAGAGGTCGGGCTCGACCCCAAGGCCATGCACCGCTATCCGCATGAATTTTCCGGCGGGCAGCGTCAGCGTATTGCCATTGCCCGCGCCATGATCCTGCGCCCCAAGGTGGTGGTGCTGGACGAGCCGACCTCGGCGCTCGACATGACCGTGCAGGTCCAGATCGTCGAACTCCTGCGTAATCTCCAGCGCAAGCATGGGCTGGCCTTTCTGTTCATCAGCCACGATCTGCGCGTCGTGCGGGCCATGTCCCATCAGATCATGGTCATGCGCGCCGGCGAAGTGGTCGAGCAGGGGCCGGTTGCCAGGATATTTGAAAATCCCGAAACTGATTATACCCGTGCCCTGATGGAGGCGGCTTTCCGCGATCACCACGTATGAAAATCCTGTTTGTTCACCAGAATTTCCCGGGGCAATTTCTCCATCTGGCACCGGCTCTGGCGCGGTGCGGCCATGACGTGCTGGCCCTGACCGATGAGAAAAACGAACGCCCCAGCCCGGTCCGGGTGGTCAAGTACAAGACGCCGGAAGATGTCACCTGTTCCCAGGTCTTCGCCAAGCCCTATGCCGATCATGTCGAGCGCGGCTATCTGACGGCGCGCGGGGCCCGGGCTCTGCGCGACCGGCACGGCTATACCCCCGACGTGATCTTCGGCCATTCCGGCTGGGGGGAGACGCTGTTTCTCAAGGAAATCTGGCCCGAGGCGACGCTTCTGGTCTATGCGGAACTGCTCTACCGGACGCGCGGGCAGGATGTCGGCTTCGATGACGAGGTGGTGCGCGATCTCGACTGGACGCGTTTCAACACGGTGGCGCGCTCGGCCCATCTCGCCATGGGGATCCTGCAATGCGATGCGTCTCTGGCGCCGACCGAATATCAGGCGAGCAGTTTCCCGAAGGAGCTGCGATCCAAGATCACCGTCATTCATGACGGGATCGACACCGACAAGATGCGCCCCGATCCGCAGGCCTCGGTCACCTTGCCCGACGGCAAGGTGCTGCGCGCTGGCGATGAGGTGCTGACCTATGTTTCGCGCTCGCTGGAGACCTATCGGGGCTTTCACGTCTTCATGCGGGCGTTGCCCGAAGTCCTGAAAGCGCGACCCGAGGCGGAAGTGCTGATTATTGGCGGCGACGGGGTCAGCTATGGCGGCAAGCCGCTCGATGCCGACAGCTGGAAGGCGAAGATGCTGGCCGAGCTGGACGGGCAGCTGGATCTCAACCGCATCCATTTCCTCGACCGGGTCGGCTATGAAAGCTACCGGCGGGTGATCCAGGTCGGGCGGGTCCATTGCTATCTGACCTATCCTTTCGTGCTCAGCTGGTCGCTGACCGAGGCGATGTCGGTCGGCGCCTATATCGTCGGCTCCGACACCGAGCCGGTGCGCGAGCTGATCCGGGACAGCGAAAATGGCCGGCTGGTGCCGTTTTTCGACCGCGAGGCGCTGAGCGCGGCGCTGATCACGGGGCTGTCGGGCGAAGATCCTGACGCGGCGCGCCTGCGTCAGGCGGCGCGCCAGACCATTCTGGACGGCTATGACCTGCGCCAGAACTGCCTGCCAAGGCTGATCGACTGGGTGGAAAGCTTTGCGCCAATTGCAGGCTAGCCGGGCAGGGTGATCCGGGCGGCCAGCCCGCCAAGCGCCTCATCCCGGCCAAGCTGTAGCGCGCCGCCGTTCAGACTGGCCAGATCGGCGACGATGGCCAGGCCGAGGCCGGCGCCCGGCCCGCGTTCATCCAGCCGCATGCCGCGCGAAAGCGCCCTGGCGTGATCGCCGTCTTCCATGCCCGGCCCGTCATCGGCGATGATCAGGCGGATCTCGCCGCGCTCATGGTGGGCGCGGATGGCGATGCGCGCGCGCGCCCATTTCGCGGCGTTTTCCAGAAGGTTGCCCAGCATTTCCTGCGCGTCTTCCTGCTCGATGGGCAGGGATAGCCCGTCTGGAATGTCGCGGCTGATCGTGATGCCGGCGTCTTCCAGCGCCCGGTTCAGCACCAGAAGGATATCGTCCAGAACCGGCTCCAGCGGGGTCAGCCGGCCCAGTACCCGGCGCCCGCCGGCGCTGCGGGCGCGTTTCAGGTGCCAGGCGATCTGGCGATCCATGCGGGCGATCATCGCCTGCCCGGGATCGTCCGGGGCCATTTCGCCCTGAAGCGCCATCAGGGGTGTTTTCAGCGAATGAGCGAGATTGCCGATCTGTTCGCGGGTGCGGGTCAGCTGATCGCGATTCTGGGCCAGCAGGGCGTTGATTTCACCCGCGACGGGCCGCAGCTCGCTGACCGGGGGCACGGGCAGGGCGGCGGCATCGCCCTGCCGCACGGCGCGCAGATCCCGCCCCATCCGGCGCAGGGATGCCAGCCCGGCCGTCACCTGCACCAGCACCGCCAGTCCGAGCCCGAGCCCGAGCGCCGCCAGCGTCAGCGCAAGGGGCCGGCGCATATCGGCAAGCGCCGTGTCGATTTCGGCCTGAGGCGCGGTGACACTCAGGCTCAGCGATTCCGCGCTGCCCGGCACCGAATAGGTGCGCCGCATCATCCGCAGGGGGGCGCCGTCCGGCCCGGTGGCGGCAATCCCGATGCCATCCGGGGCGCTATTGCCCAACGCTGACTGATAAAGCGAATCCGAGGTGGCAAACACCGCCCCGTCGGCCGCGATCTGCCAGTACCAGCCTGAGAGCGGCTGGCTGAAACGCGGATCCGAAGGCGGGTCGAGCATCTGCGCCAATCCCTGAGTGTCTGCCCCTGTTCCGACAATCAGCGCATCGGCCACGGCCGAGGTTTCGGCATCGAACCGGGCGGTCACGAAGCGTTCCAGCACGCCGCCGATGACCAGATAGGCCGCGATCAGCGCGGCAGAAAGCCAGAGCGCCGACAGCCACAAAAGCCGGCCCCGGATCGAATGCCAGCCGATCACGCCGCGCTTCCCTCGGTCAGGATATAGCCTTCGCCGCGCCGGGTCTCGATCACGCCTTCGCCGATCTTCTTGCGCAGCCGGCCGATGACGACCTCGATGGATTTGAAATCGCGGTCGGCATTGGCGTCGTAAAGATGCTCGGCCAGCTCCGTGCGCGAAATGATCCGGCCCTTATGGTGGATCAGATAGGACAGGATCCGGGTTTCGAACGCGGTCAGCTTCAGGGGGAGCCCGTCGCGGGTGATCACGCCAAGCTGGCTGTCGAGCAGCAGCGTGCCGGCTGCGATCTGCGGGCGGGCGTGACCTGCGGCCCGGCGCACCAGGGTCTGGGCGCGGATCACGACCTCGTCCAGCCGGAAGGGCTTGACCGCGTAATCGTCGGCCCCGGCGCGAAAGCCGGCCACCTTGTCGGCCCATTCGCCGCGCGCGGTCAAGATCAGCACCGGCATGGCGATCCCGGCCCCGCGCCAGCTGGTCAGCACATCGAGCCCGGGCATGCCGGGCAGGCCAAGATCGAGTACGGCGACATCATAGGTTTCGGTCGCGCCGAGATATTCGCCTTCGGTTCCATCGGCGGCGCAATCGGTGACGAAGCCGGCATCCTGCATGGCCTGAGCCAGCTGGGCCGAAAGCGTCGGGTCATCCTCGACGATCAGGCAGCGCATCGGGTTTTCCCTTCAGTCTTCATGTTTCTTGTGCCGGTCCGGCCGGCCGCCCGGCTGGCGGCGCGCCTTGCCCAGATCGCGGCCGCGGATATCGAGCACCCGCCCGGTTTCCCCGTCCAGACGCATCAGGATCATGTCGCCCTGCGGGGTCAGCAGCACGAGTTCCTGCACGACATCGGTGCCGAGAGCATATTCGAAAGGCTCGGGTGAATTGATTTTTGCGGCGAGGATTCGGGCTTCGAAGCGATCATTGGCGATCTTCACCAGTTCGTGAAGCGGCAGAAGGTTTCCCGGCCCCGCCGGCTGGGCCAGCGTTGCGCTTGAAAATGCCAGTAAAACAAGGACGATGCGGATCATGACACCGGAATATGCCCTGAAAGGTAAATGAAAGCCAAACGTCCTGTTGGTGATCGGTTCGCAAAGGCCCGGTTAATCAGATCTCATCCGGGGCGCTGAATGCCTCGATGAACGATCTGAAAGGAAGAAGAATGAGCAGTAAACTGAAAACCTCGCTGATCGCCCTGACCATGATGGGTGTGCTGGGCTCCAGCTTCGCCGTGGCACAGACCGCGCCGGCGACCGACGCCCCCGCCGTCGCAGAGGTTCCGGCAGAAGCAGCGCCGGCAGCTGCGGCGGTTGCCGTGCCCGAACTGCTGCAAGGCGCCGGCTTCACCGAGGTAACCTCCCGTCCCGGTCGGCGCGGCGGTCTGCTGGTGACCGGTACCCTGGCTGAGACCGGCAAGGATTTCGATGCCATGGTGAACAAGGATGGCAAGCTGGTCGGTATCCGCACCGCGGAAGGCGCTGCCCTGCCGCAGGCGCTGCGCGATGCGCTGCTGCCCGAAGCGGCGCGCGGCAATGCGATCATATCCGAGATCGCCGTGCTGAGCGCGATCGGTTCGCGCGATGAGGCGGTGATGATCTCCGGGCAGGACGCGTCGGGCGACAAGGTGCGCATCGGTTTCGACACCGATGGCCAGCTGATGCGTTTCGAGCGCGGTGACATGATGCATGGTGGCCCGGGCATGATGGGCAAGCGCGGCGGCAAGGACGGTATGCATGGCGACCGTGATGGCAAAGGCAAGCATGGCGACCGGGATGGCCGGCGCGGCAATCGCGGCGGCGATCATGGGGGCAAAGGCCCGCATGGCGGCAACAAGGGTCCCGGCAATGGCATGATGCCCCCGAACGGGGCGATGCAGCAGGGCATGAGCGGCCAGCCGGGGATGGGAGGCCAGCCGGAACAGCAGCGCCCTTTTGACGAAGCCGCCCTGCGCTCGGCTGCCGAGGCGGCAGGCTATACCGATCTCGGTGCCATCAGCGCAGGCCACGGCCGCGCCGTCACCGTCGAGGGGGTGAACCCGCAGGGCGAGGAAGTCCTGATCTTCGTCAATCCGCAAGGCGAGGTGATGCGCGAAACCGCGCGCTGATCGCCCAATCACAAAGAACCATGAGGTAGAGCAGTTGAGCGCGGCTTTCGGGCCGCGCTTTTCCATATCCGGCTCAGCTGAGGGCGGCGCGCAGCAGCTTGAGGGCGTGATCCACGGCGGCGGCCCGGACCCGGTCGCGGCCAAGCGGGCCGAATTCGACGGTCTCGGTGGTGATCCAGGGGGCGGCGTCCAGATCGCTGGCCAGGCCGAAACAGACCCGGCCTTCGGGCTTGTGCTCTGACCCGCCCGGCCCGGCGATCCCGGTTACCGAAACCGCCAGAGCCGCATTGGAACGGGCAAGAGCGCCGGAGGCCATTTCGCCGGCGATCTCTTCGCTGACCGCGCCATGGGCGGCCAGGGTTTCGGGGTGGATGCCCAGCATGTCCTGCTTGGCGGCATTGGAATAGGTGACGAACCCCCGGTCGAACACATCCGAAGAGCCAGCGACATCGGTCAGGGCCCCGGCGATCAGCCCGCCGGTGCAGCTTTCCGCCGCGGCGATCATGACTGCGCGCGCCCGGGCGGCGCTCAGAACCTCGGCGGCGTGGCTCACATCACGAACCCGTGCCAGAACCAGGCGAGAACCATGGTGGTGATGCCGGCGAAAAGCCCGGCCCAGAGATCGTCCAGCATGACCCCGTTCACCCCGCCTTCGCGGTCGGCCCGCCCGACCAGCCAAGGCTTCCAGATGTCGAAGAGCCGGAAGAACAGGAAGGCACCCAGCCAGGCCGGCCAGGGAAAGGTGGTCGAGGGCAGGCCCATCAGCCAGAAGGCGCAGGACGGGAAAAGCAGGGTCAGCCATTGTCCGGCGACCTCATCGACGACGATTTCCGAGCGGTCGGGGTTGCCGAGCCCGGTCGTATAGCGCGGCACCGCCCAGAAGCCGAGCAGCGTCACGATGACGGTTGCAATGGCCAGCATGGGGAAGCTGCCGATCCAGTGGATCAGCACCCCGAGCGCGACCGCGACAAGCGATCCCCAGGTCCCGGGCGCGGGCTTCAGGTTGCCGGCGCCGAACCATGTGCAGATGAGCTTGTCCATTTTCAGTCTCCGATCAGTGTTGCGGTGGCGATGGCCGCAATGCCTTCGCCCCGGCCGGTGAAACCCAGCCGCTCAGATGTTGTCGCCTTGACCGAGATCCGCCCGGCCTCGATATTCATGATCTGCGCCAGCCGGGCCTGCATGGCGCTGGCATGGGGGCCGATCTTCGGCGCTTCGCAGATCAGCGTCACATCGGCATTGCCGATCCTGAAGCCGCGCGCGCGCGCCAGATCGGCAGCGTGGCGCAGGAAGATCTCGCTGGCCGCGCCCTTCCATTGCGGATCGGAGGGCGGGAAGTGACGGCCGATATCGCCTTCCGACAGGGCGCCATAAATGGCATCGGTCAGCGCGTGCATGCCGACATCGGCGTCGGAATGACCCTTGAGCCCCTGATCATGCGGCACATCGACGCCGCAAAGCGTGACATGATCGCCCGGCTCGAAGGCGTGAACGTCGAAACCATTGCCGAGGCGGATATCCATGGCTGTCCCCAGAATTCGGCGGGCGCGGTCGAAATCGGGCCCGTATGTCAGTTTGAGATTGTCTTCCGAGCCTTCGGTGATCGCCACCTCATGGCCGGCCCGGCGGGCGAGTTCAACATCATCTGCCGCGCCTTCGGGAAAGGCCCGGTGGGCGGCAAGGATTGCCTCCAGCTGGAAGCCCTGCGGGGTCTGGGCGCGATAGAGCCCGTCGCGGGAGCGGGAGCCGGTCACCCGCCCGCCCTCGCCGCGCCAGAGTGCATCGGTGACCGGCAGAGCCGGGGCGGCAGCAACCGCGCCGCGGCCAAGCGCGTCGCAGACCCCGGCGATGACCCCTGGCGACACCAGCGGTCGGGCGCCATCATGGATCAGCACGAAGTCGATCCCGCTGCCCTCAAGCACCTCAAGTCCGGCATTGACGCTTTCAGAGCGTGTGCTGCCGCCAGCCACCAGGGTGACCGGGCCGGAAAGCTCGGTGATGCCGATCGCCATGTCTTCGGGGCTGAGCACGACGATAACACGCGCAAAACCCGCAAAGGCGTCGATGCTGTGTGCCAGTACGCTGCGCCCGTCAAGATCGCGCCATTGCTTGGGCTGACCTCCCATACGGGTGCCACGCCCGGCGGCGGTGATGATGACAGCAAACTGATCGAGTCTCGGCATGAATTGGGTCTATTGCAGCAGTAAGGCTGACGCAATTGGCTCAATGCTTGTTGAAGGGGGCTGTGCCGGGCCGGCCCCGGATAATCTATTCCTTCGGGCGGGCTGTAATATACGAATGTCCGATACGAATTTTTCATCTCCGCCATGGTGCTGGCCCTGTTGGTGGGCCGTGTCGGGACATAGCCGAGAGTGAGGAATGGGCGCGAAATATGGATTATCACGATTTCGTGAACTCTCGCCTCGGGGTATTCCCAGCCCATGCTTCGAGCGGGGGTGACAGGCCCGGCGATGCAGGGCGCGGCGCGATTGGCCTCTGTCTCTTGCGATGCTTCCGGGGTAGAAGATGGCAGGACATCAGCAGGAGCCACGCCATGACCGCCCTTTCCCCCTCTGACGCCGCCAAGAACGCGGCCGCCATCGGTGCCGTGACCCTGGTCGAGGACGGGATGCGGTTGGGGCTTGGCACCGGTTCGACCGCGGTTTTCATGGTCCGGCGTCTGGCCGAAAAGATCGCGGCGGAAGGGCTGCGCCTGCGCTGTGCCTCGACCAGCAGGGCGACTGCCGATCTGGCGGAAAGCCTGGGGATCCGCATCGAGACGCTGGACGATATCGGCTGGCTCGATCTGACGCTGGACGGCGCTGATGAGCTGGACGGAGATCTGAACCTGATCAAGGGCGGCGGCGCGGCGCTGCTGCGCGAAAAGATCGTGGCGCGGGCCTCGGACCGGATGGTGGTCATCGCCGATCCGGGCAAGGTGGTCGCAACGCTTGGCGCTTTCAAGCTGCCGGTCGAGGTTATCGGCTTTGGCTGGCAATCGACGCGGGAGCTGATCACCCGGGTTCTGGCCGATCTGGACCTGGCCGGACGCCCGGTCGAGCGGCGCATAAATGGCGCAGCGCCGGTGCTGACCGATGAGGGGAATTTCATTCTCGATCTGGCACTGGAGGCCATCCCGGACCCGGCAGCGCTATCAGCGGCGCTGAACGCGCTGCCCGGCGTGGTTGAAAATGGGCTCTTTCTGAATATCTGCGATCTGGCAATCATTGGCCGGCCCGACGGCACGGCGGATCTGCTGCGCAGGGGAAGTTGAGATGAGTTTCGCCGTCCCCCGGCCCGTCATCGCTGGCGGGCCGGGGGACGGCGCGCAATCGGCGATGGCTTGACGGTCGCGGGCGATGTGGCCAAGCTCGGGCGGAGCCCAGCAAAGGGGGATGCGATGCGGCTCCTGACGGTTGTGATCCTTGCAATGGCTGCAATGGCGGGCGAAGTTGCGGGACAGGAGTTCTATGCGCAGCCGGATGAGATGCCGACCTCGGGGCGCGAGGTCGATTTCATCAATGCCTGCTGGAACGGCCTGAAGACAGAGATGGAAGACCGCCTTTACGGCACCGAGGCGATCATGGTCCCGCAATTCAAGCCCCTGACCGCGCAGCGCATGGGACGCTATGGCGGCGTCAGCTTTGCCGATGGCATGGAATATGCCGATACCACCTTCATTATCTGGACCGCCGATGCGGTCGGGGTGGAGTTTCCGCTGGCGATCCGCTGCGAAGCGCCGATCAACCCTGCCGCACCGGATTTCTCGCGGGTTTTCCTGACCGAAGATCCCTCGCTCAACCCCAATATCCCGCCCGAAGAGCGCCCGCCGCGCGACTGAAAGCGCCTTGCGGGCTGATTTGTCGCTGTCTATCGACGCCCGCAGACGATAGACAGGTCTCGCCCCCGGAGTTCTGGTTGAAAACGGATTTTTCCTGAATATCTGCGATATGGTCGCCATCGGTCGACCGGGGGAAGCGGCGCAAGTGCTGAACAAGGGAATATAGGATGAGCTTCGACTACGACCTTTTCGTCATCGGCGGTGGTTCGGGCGGGGTGCGCGCGGCGCGGATCGCCGCGAGCCATGGGGCCCGCGTCGCTTTGGCCGAGGAAAGTCGGATGGGCGGCACCTGCGTCATTCGGGGCTGTGTGCCCAAGAAGCTGATGATCTTCGCCTCGACCGCGCCCGATGCGGCAAAAGAGGCGCGGGGCTATGGCTGGCAGGGCGCAACTGCGGGGGCGTTTTCTTGGACGCAGTTCCACCAGCAGCTTGAAGCCGAGCTGAGCCGGCTGGAAGGCGCTTATACCAATGGCGCCCATGCCGCGGGGGTCACGATCTTTCATCAGCGCGCCCGGCTGACCGGCCCGCATGAGCTTGAACTGGCGGATGGAACCAGGATCAGCGCCAAGCATATCCTGATCGCGGTCGGCGGTCGTCCGCAGCGTCCGGGCATTCCCGGCGAGGAGCTCGGGATGATCTCCGACGATCTGTTCCTGATGGACAAGCTGCCGGGCAAGGTTCTGGTGGTGGGCGGTGGTTTCATTGCCTGCGAATTTTCCACCATCCTGAACGGGCTTGGGGTCGAAACCGTGCTGGCCTATCGCGGCGATCAGGTGCTGCGCGGTTTCGACGCGGATCTGCGCCGGCTGGCCGGTGAGCAGCTGAGCGAGATCGGCGTGGATCTGCGGCTGCACACCGCGCCTGAGGTGCTGGAAAAGGCCGAAGGCGGCATCCGCGTCAGCTTCAATCGCGGCGACAGCGAGATCTTCGATCAGGTGATGTTCGCCACCGGCCGCGCGCCCTATACCGCCGGGCTCGGGCTGGAGGAGGCAGGGGTCAAGCTGGGTGATAAGGGCCAGATCCTGGTCGATCAGTGGTCGCAGACCAATATTCCGTCGATCTTCGCGGTCGGCGATGTCACCGACCGGGTCAATCTGACCCCGGTGGCGATCCGCGAGGGCCATGCCTTCGCCGATACGGTTTTCGGCGCCGCGCCGCGCTTTGTCGATCATTCCCTGATCGCCAGCGCGGTCTATACCCGCCCTCATGAGATCGGCACCATCGGCATGACCGAGGATGAGGCGATCATTCGCGGCGGCGTCGATGTCTATGAGGCCAGCTTCCGGCCGATGCGCTCCCTGTTTGCCGGATCGCAGCAGCGGGTGATGATGAAGCTGATGGTGGATGAGGCGACGGGCCGGGTGCTCGGCTGTCAGGTTTTCGGGCCGGAAGCGGGCGAGCTGATCCAGATGGTGGCGATCCCGATCACCATGGGGGCGAGCAAGGCGGATTTCGACCGCACGGTTGCGGTTCACCCGACCCTTGCCGAAGAACTGGTGACCATGCGGCAGCCGACCCGGCGGCATGAGCGCCCGGGCGGGCTGTAAACGGCGCAGGCAGGTTTGAGCGCTTGACTTTCGGGGTAAGACCCCCAGTTTCAAGCCCAATGACGAAGGTAGAAAGAGGCATCATATGGCACAGGGCCCCTGGGGTGGCGGCAGCAGCGGTAATGACGGCGGACAAAATGGCGGGCAGGACGGCAATGAGCCGCCGCGCGGCCCTCAGCGTCCCTGGGGACAGCAGGGCGGCGATGGGAACCAGCGTCCCGGACAGCCCCCGCGCCCGAGCGGCGATCTGCCCGAGATCGAGCAGCTGATGAAAAAGGGTCAGGACCGCCTGCGTGTGCTGATGGGCGGACGCGGCGGCACTGGCGGCGGTCGTCCCGGCGGCGGCGGGCAGGGGCCGGCCTTCCGCTTTGACCGGCGCATGCTGGTGATCGGCGGTCTGATTGCCGTTGGCATGTGGACCGTGGCCAGCTTCTATTCGGTCAAGCCCGAAGAACGCTCGGTCGAGTTTCTGTTCGGCCGCGCCATCGGCACCGGCGATCCGGGTCTGAACTTTGCGCCCTGGCCGGTGGTGACCAAGGAAATCGTCCAGGTGACCGGCGAACGCGTGACCGAAATCGGCACCGGTCGCAGCGAGCCGACCCGCTCCTCGATCAAGAGCATTTCCTCGGGGTCCAGCTCGGCGATTGCCCAGACCGACAGCGGGCTGATGCTGACCAGCGACCAGAATATCGTCGATATGGAATATCAGGTGGTCTGGAATATCTCGGATCCCGAGAAATACCTGTTCAACCTTGCCGATCCGCCTGGCACCATCCGGGCCGTGGCCGAATCCTCGATGCGCGACATTATTGCGCGCTCGGAGCTGGCACCGATCCTGAACCGGGATCGCGGCGCGATTGCCGAGGATCTGAAACTGTCAGTTCAGCAGACGCTCGACAGCTATCAGTCCGGCGTCAATGTGGTCCGGGTCAACCTTGACCGCGCCGACCCGCCGAGCGAAGTGATCGACGCTTTCCGCGAGGTTCAGGCGGCGCAGCAGAAGCGCGATGCGCTGGAAAAGCAGGCCGATGCCTATGCCAACCAGGTGCTGGCCAAGGCCCGCGGCGATGCGGCGGCCGAGGTCGAACAGGCTGAGGGTTACCGTGCGGCAGCGATCAACAATGCCCAGGGTGAATCGGCACGCTTCAATTCGGTCTATGCCGAATATGCCAAGGCCCCCGAAGTCACCCGCAAACGGATGTATCTGGAAACCATGGAAAAAGTCCTTGGGAATGTGAACAAGGTCATCATCGAGAATGGCGATGGTGCCGGGGTCGTCCCCTATCTGCCGCTGGATCAGCTGCGCAAGACCACCACCACGAACACCGGAGGGTCGAACTGATGGCAAGCCGCAGGAATCTCATGGGCACGCTGGCCATTCCGGCCCTGATCGTGGTCGGCGTGCTGGGCGCCATGTCGCTTTACATCGTGGACGAGCGCGAAAAGGCGCTGGTGCTGCGCTTTGGCCGGGTGGTGACCGTCAAGGAAGCGCCGGGTCTCGGCTTCAAGATGCCGCTGCTGGACGATGTGGTGAAATATGACGACCGGATGCTGGGTCTGCAGACCACGGCGCTGGAAATCACCCCGCTCGATGATCGCCG
This sequence comes from Paracoccus sp. (in: a-proteobacteria), assembly GCA_047973065.1. GTDB lineage: Bacteria > Pseudomonadota > Alphaproteobacteria > Rhodobacterales > Rhodobacteraceae > Paracoccus. Next base: position 26,037 of record JBKEBH010000158.1, read on the forward strand.
CCTGATCGTCGATGCCTTCGCCCGCTGGCGGATCACCGATGTGGTGCGCTTCCGTCAGGCGGTCGGGACCGGCGGGGTCGATGCCGCGATGCTGCGTCTTGACCCGATCGTGCGCACCGCCATCCGCGAGGTGCTGGGCTCGGTGCCGTCAACCGCCGTGCTGTCCGATGACCGGACCGCGCTGATGAACCAGATCCGCGACGAGGCCCGGGTGAATTCGGAAGGGCTCGGGGTCGAGATCATCGACGTGCGTCTGACCCGCACCGATCTGCCCGAACAGAACCTGTCCGCGACCTATGAGCGGATGCGGGCCGAACGCGAACGCGAAGCCGCCGATGAGATCGCCCGGGGTGAGGAAGCCGCGCAGCGCGTGCGCGCCGCCGCTGACCGCACCGTGGTCGAGCTGACCTCGGAGGCGCACCGCAATGCCGAGATCATCAAGGGTGAGGCCGATGCGACGCGGAACGCGATCTATGCCGATGCTTATGGCCGCGATCCCGAATTCTTCGCCTTTACCCGTTCGATGACCTCTTACGAGCAAGCGCTGAAGGGCAGCAACTCGCAGATCGTGGTGCCGCCGGATGGGGATTTCTTCACCTATCTGCGCAATGACGGTGCGATCGGTGCGGTGCCCGCGACCCCTGCGGCGGATCTGCCGGCGGATGACAGTGCCAGCCTGTTGACCCTGCCCGATACGCGCGGGGCGCTGAGCGATCCGGCGCGTGAGCCGATCCAGGCCGGCAGCGCGGTGGTGCCCGAACCGATCGAGATGCCCTGGGACGAGGAAGCTGCGGCGGCGGCCGCTGCCGATAAAGACAATGCCGTCGTGCCGAACCCGGATCTGCCGGCCGATGTTGACAGCACCGCTGCCGAATTCGCCGAAGATGCGGGGCTCACCGAGGAAATGAGCAGCGAAGGCGTGGCGGCGGAAGCGGCCGCAGCCGAAACCGAAGCGCCTGCTGAGGCGCTGCCGGCACCGATCCCGGCGAACTGACCCTGGCGAGCTGACATTGTCATCGCCGCAGTCGCATATTCACTCGGGAAAGGGCGGCATTCTGCCGCCCTTTCCCATCAAATCACGATGAGTTCATTGCCGCCTGTCGTGATTTATTTGCAACGCATCACTAATTGACATCTTGTGCAACCGCAGACCGGTCGTGGTCGGTCTGGCGCTAGGAAGTTAGCGCTCAATGGAAAGGAACATCGATGCGCACGCCTTTTTCCCGTTTTCTGGCAACCGCCTCTGTTGCCGCGCTGAGCCTTGGAGCCCTGCCTCTCGCTGCTCAGGAAGCTGCCCCGGCGAATGTGCCGCCAGCGGCTGCCAACAGCAATGATGCCCCGCTGACCGCCCCCGACAGCGCGGCGCGCCGTCAGCAGGTAATGCCCGACAGCTTCGCCGATCTGGTTGAGAAGGTCTCGCCGGCGGTGGTCAATATCAATACGACCTCGGTGATCGAACAGCCGACCGGGCCGATGTTCCCCGAAGGCAGCCCGTTTTCGGATCTGTTTCGCGATTTCGGCTTCCCCGCGCCGGGCCAGCGGGGCGGGGGGCCGCGCTTTGGCGGCGAGGCCCCCTCGCAGCGCGCCAATGCGCTGGGTTCTGGCTTCGTGATCTCGGAGGACGGCTATATCGTCACCAACAATCACGTCATCGAAGGCGCCGACAAGATCGAGATCGAATTCAAGGACGGTGCCCGGCGCAGCGCCAAGGTGATCGGTACCGACAAGCAGACCGATATCGCGCTGCTGAAGGTCGAGGCGACCGATTTGCCTTATGTCGGATTTGGCGACAGCGACAAGGCCCGGGTCGGCGACTGGGTACTGGCGCTTGGCAATCCGCTGGGGCAGGGCTTCTCGGCTTCGACCGGGATCGTGTCGGCGCGTGGCCGCGCGCTTCAGGGTGCCTATGACGATTTCATTCAGACCGACGCCTCGATCAACCGCGGCAATTCGGGTGGCCCGCTGTTCAATATGGATGGCGAGGTAATCGGGGTGAATACCGCGATCCTGTCGCCCAATGGCGGCTCGATCGGGATCGGCTTCTCGATGGCCTCGAATGTGGTAAGCAATGTCGTCAAGCAGCTGAATGAATTTGGCGAGACCCGGCGCGGCTGGCTGGGCGTCAAGATCCAGCAGATGACCCCCGAAATCACCGAATCCTTGGGAATTGAAGGCGGCCAGGGCGCGATGGTGACCGATGTCTTCGACGGGCCAGCATCAGAGGCCGGGCTGCGTTCGGGCGATGTCATCGTCGAATTTGACGGCAGGCCGGTCGAAGACGACCGTGATCTGGTCAGCAAGGTCGCTCAGGCCCCGATTGGCGAGGCGGTGGATGTCGCCGTGCTGCGCGATGGCGAGACCGAGCATTTCGAGGTGACGCTTGGCCGGCGTGAGACCGCTGAAGGGATCGGCGAGGAGGGCGGTAAGCCCGGCGTCGGTGCTGGCGGCGGCAAGGATGAGCTGCTGGGGATGAGCCTGCAGGCGATCACGCCGGAAATGGCCGAAGGGCTTGGTCTTGACCCCGATCAGGGCGGCGTGGTCGTGCGCGAGGTTGATCCGGCCTCGGATGCGGCCGACAAGGGGATCTCGCCCGGCGATGTCATCACCGAGGCCGGCCAGCAGGCGATTGCCTCGATCGAGGATCTGAATGCGCAGATCTCCGAGACCCGGGATGCTGGCCGCAAGTCGATCCTTCTGATGATTCGGCGCGGCGGTGAGCCGCGCTTCACCGCGATTTCCGTCGAAGACTGAAGACAGCGGAAAATCCTTGAGCGGGGCTTCGGTCCCGCTCTTTTCATTGCGGAGCGAATAACCTAATTTCGATGCCGTAACAGGAGCGAGACATGGCCAAGATCACCTATATCGAACATAACGGGACCGCCCATGAGGTCGAGGTCAAGCCCGGCATGACCGTGATGGAAGGCGCCCGCGACAATGGCATTCCCGGTATCGAAGCCGATTGCGGCGGTGCCTGTGCCTGTTCGACCTGCCATGTCTATGTCGCCCCGGACTGGGTGGACCGTCTGCCCGGGAAGGATGCGATGGAAGAGGATATGCTGGATTTTGCCTATGAGCCCGATCCGGCACGCTCGCGCCTGACCTGCCAGCTCAAGGTGACGCCGGAGCTGGACGGGCTGGTGGTGAACATGCCCGAAAAGCAGATCTGATCTGCGGCCTATCGGGCTCTGCTGCGCTGGCGGGACACGGTTCTGCTGTTTCCGATGGCAGTTGCACCGACCGCGATCTGGGGATAGCCCGTCCTTGCTGAGGTGTGTAAGTGCCGCCCGGTTTGCAAGGAGAAGCGTTGCCATGTCCGATCTGGTTCTGACCGTTGCCTGCCCGACCCGGCGCGGGATCGTTGCGGCGATTTCGGGATTTCTGGCGGCGCATGGCTGCAATATCACCGATTCCACCCAGTTCGACGACCTGGAAGCGGGGCGCTTCTTCATGCGGGTCAGTTTTCGTGATGAGGACGGCCATGGCATTGAGCCTTTGCACGCGGGTTTTGCGCCGATTGCCGGGGAGTTCGATATGGACTCGGCGATCTTCGATGCCTCAAAGCGCATGAAAGTGCTGCTGATGGTGTCGAGCTTTGGCCATTGCCTGAACGATATTCTTTACCGCTGGCGGATCGGGGCGCTGCCGATCGAGATCGTCGGGGTGGTTTCCAATCACCTGACCTATCAGAAACTGGTGGTGAACCACGATATCCCCTTCTTCCAGGCCAAGGTGAGCGCTCAGACCAAGCCCGAAGCCGAAGTCCGGTTGATGGAGATTGTCGAGGAAACCGGCGCCGAGCTGATCGTGCTGGCGCGCTATATGCAGATCCTCTCGGATCGGCTCTGTCAGAAAATGTCGGGCCGCATCATCAATATCCACCATTCCTTCCTGCCGAGCTTCAAGGGGGCCAATCCCTATAAGCAGGCCTATGAACGGGGCGTGAAGCTGATCGGAGCTACGGCGCATTATGTGACCGCCGATCTCGACGAGGGGCCGATCATCGAGCAGGACACCGTGCGGGTGACCCACGCCCAGTCTCCGGCGGATTATGTCAGCCTTGGCCGCGATGTCGAAGCGCAGGTGCTGGCCCGTGCCATTCATGCCCATATCCATCACCGGGTCTTTCTGAACGGCAACCGGACAGTAGTGTTTCCGGCCTCTCCGGGCAGCTATGCTTCGGAACGGATGGGGTGAGGCCGCGGGCTGTCTGACTGGCTATGGGCGCGGCTGGCTCCGTCGGCATGGATATTTGTGCCAAGATGAAATCGAATGCACGTCCTGCAGGATCGGAGCATTGGCTCTGGCGCCGTATCTGCGGTGATGACTGGCCGTGAAGCCGAGGGGGGGCGGGGTCAGAGAAAAATGGCGGATGGACCAGGCCGATCCATCCGCGGGTTGCGATCCTCAGACCGGCATGTGATTGTCGTCGAAGGTGGTCGTCATCTTCTGCTCGGGATCGGCGCGTTTGCGGCGTTTCGGCGCCGGGCTGCCGAGGGCTTCGTCGATGAAATCCAGCACGATCGGACGGATGTTCAGCCGCCAGCTCTTGCCGGCGAAGATGCCGTAATGGCCGGCGCCGGGTTCGAGATGCTGCTGTTTCTTGCTGTCGGGCAGACCGGTGCACAGATCCAGCGCCGCGACGCATTGGCCGGGGGCGGAGATATCGTCATTTGCGCCCTCGACCGTGAACACCGCGACATCCTTGATCTTGTCGAGATCGACCGGCTGGCCGTTCACGGTGAAGCGGTTCTGAGCGATTTCGAGGCCCTTGAAAATACGCTCCACCGTCGAGAGATAGAATTCGGCGGTCATATCCATGACGGCGAGATATTCGTCGTAGAACTTGTTGTGCTTGTCGCCTTCCGACCCCTGTCCGCGGGCTTCGGCGAAGATCTTGTCGATGAAGGCCTTCGCGTGGGTTTCTGCATTCATCGCGATAAAGGAAGACAGCTGGGCGAGGCCCGGATAGACCATGCGGCCGGCGCCGGCATATTTGAAGCCGACCTGCTGGATGACATGATATTCCAGCTCGCCCATGGTTATGCGATTGCCGAAATCGGTGACCTCGGTCGCGGCTGCATCGGGGTCGATCGGACCGCCGATCAGGGTCAGGGTCCTGGGCTGGGACTGGGGATGATGCTCAGCCAGAAGCGCGGTCGCGGCCAGGGTCAGCGGCGCCGGCTGGCAGACCGCGATCACGTTCAGATCCGGGCCGAGATGGCGCATGAAATCGACCAGATACTGGGTGTAATCCTCGATATCGAACTTGCCCTTGGAGACCGGGATATTCTTGGCATTGTGCCAGTCGGTGATATAGACATCCGCATCCGAGAGCAGCGACGTCACGGTCGAGCGCAGCAACGTCGCGTAATGACCCGACATCGGCGCGACCAGCAGGATCTTGCGGGCCATCGGTTCGCGCCGGGCGACGCGGAAATGCACGAGATCGCCGAAATCGCGCTTCATCACCGGCTCGACATAGACGATATGGTCCTGGCCGTCGTCATTGCTGGGGATGGCTGGAATGTTCCAGTCGGGCTTGATGACCATCCGGGCGAAGCTGCGTTCGGTAATCCGGCCCCAGGCGCTCATCAGGCGGAACATCGGATGCGGGATCATCGCGAAAGCCGGATAGGAGGCCATGGCCCGCGCCGAGGCGCCCAGCCATTCATTGGTGTTACGGATTGCCTCCATCGCATCGTAGGAGACGATCCCCTTCAGCATCGGTTGCTTGGCCATTCGCGTACTCGTTCCATCCTTGACGTGGCGTGGCCGGTCGAACTGCCCCTTTTTCAATGCGCGTCCGGCGGCTAAGATCAGGGAAGAGTAGGGGGGAAGACTGGCCATGGCAAGCAAGGACACGCGTAAAACACCGGGACGTAACGTTGATGCTGCATCGCAGCATGAAGGGGATGCCAGGGAGGTTGGCGGCGAATCGGCTAAGCCTGCGACCCGGCGCAGGACTGCCGGCAGCAAGGCCGCAAAGCCGGCAGGGAAGGCGGCAGCTGCGAAGCCTGCGGCGAAAGCCGGTGCCGGGACGGTGAAATCTGCGGCTGTGCAAAAGCCGGATTCGGCAAGAGCTGCGGCGAAATCGTCGGGACGCCCCGCGAAGGCGGCAGCCGGGGCGGAGCCTGATGGTTCGGTAACGAGCAAGACGGCCCCGGTCAGAAAATCGCGCGCCGGAGCTTCGGCCGCAAAACCTGCTTCAGTCAAGGGATCGGCAAAGCCCGCGCAGCTGGAGCGTAAGCCTGCTGCGTCGAAATCCGCGTCTTCGGAAAATCCGGTCGCAAAACCGGCCGTTGCGGGCGAAGGACAGGCGACGGCTGCTTCGGAGGCGTCCGAGGCCGCGTTTGCGCCGCTGCTTGCCGAGAACATGGAGCGTCTCGAAGCGCTGACCCAGCGGCTGGCCAATGCGCTGGCACAGCGACCGATCCATGATCCGGGGGTCGAGGCGCCGGGCGCGGATCTGCTGGTCAATGCCGGTATGGCCTGGGCGAAGCTGTGGACCGAGCAGCCGGCCCGGATCATGGAGCAGCAGGTCAAATATTGGGGGGAGACCCTGTCTCATTATGCTGGATTGCAGTCGCAGCTCGCCAAGGGCAAGCTGACCGTCGCGGATGATGATGCGCCCGAAGCCGACAAGCGTTTCCGCAACCCGCTCTGGCAGACCCATCCCTATTTCAACATGGTCAAGACCCAGTATCAGATCAACGCTCAGGCCATGCGTGAGGCGACGGGCGGGCTGGAGGCGCTGACCCCGGTGGATCGCCAGCGGCTGAGCTGGCTGACCGGCCAGATCATCGACATGCTCGCGCCGACAAATTTTCTGGCGACCAATCCCGATGCGATCGAGCGGGCCTTGGAAACCGAGGGCGAAAGCTTGGTGCGCGGCCTTGAAAATCTGGTGCGCGATGTCGAAAGCAATGGCGGCGAGATGATCGTCTCTCTGGCCGATCGCAATGCGTTTTCGGTGGGCGAAGATCTTGGCACGGCGCCGGGGCAGGTGGTACGACGCGAAAAGCTCTATGAGCTGATCCAGTACAGCCCGACCACCGATCAGGTTCATGCGACGCCGGTGGTGATCTTCCCGCCCTGGATCAACAAATTCTATATCCTCGACCTGAAACCGCAAAACAGCCTGATCCGCTGGATCGTCGATCAGGGCTATACGCTGTTTGTGGTCTCGTGGAAGAACCCCGATCCCAGCTATGCCGATGTCGGGCTGGAGGATTACGTCAGGGCCTATCTGTCGGTCATGGATGCGATCGGCGAGGTGAGCGGGGCGCCCGATCTCAATGCCATCGGCTATTGCATCGGCGGCACGACTTTGTCGCTGACGCTGGCGCTGATGGCGCAGCGCGGCGATGATCGGGTGAAATCGGCGACTTTTTTCACCACGCTGACCGATTTTTCGGATCAGGGCGAGTTCACCCCTTTCCTGCAGAATGACTTTGTCGATGGCATCACCGCCGAGGTCGAACGCAACGGTGTCTTCGCCTCGCAGCTGATGACCCGAACCATGAGCTTCCTGCGGGCCAATGATCTGGTCTGGGGGCCGGCGATCCGGTCCTATCTGATGGGCGATGCGCCGCCGGCTTTCGATCTGCTCTACTGGAATGGCGATGCGACCAATCTGCCCGGAAAGATGACTGTCGATTACCTGCGTGGGCTTTGCCAGCAGAACCTGCTGGTCGGAGAGGGATTCCTGATAATGGGGCACCGGCTGAAGGTCAGCGATATCACCCTGCCGCTTTGCGCGATCGGCTGCGAGACCGACCATATCGCCCCCTGGAAGCACAGCTGGCGCGGCGTGGCGCAGATGGGATCGAAGGACAAGCGCTTCATCCTGTCGGAATCGGGCCATATCGCCGGCATCGTCAATCCGCCCACCAAGAAGAAATACGGTCATTACACCGGCAGCCGCGACTTCAGCCATGATCCTGAAACCTGGCGCGCAGAATCAAGTTTTGCCGAAGGCAGCTGGTGGCCGGTCTGGGAAAAATGGCTGGCCGAACGGGCAGGGGACATGATTCCCGCCAGGATCCCGGAGGCAGGGCTGGGTCCGGCGCCGGGCAGTTACGTCCACGAAAAATACTGATATCAAGGCTTTCTGCGCGGCGGTATTTTTTCGCTGCGGCGCAGAATAAATCTTGAAATGCTGCAACGCAGCATGTATGTAGGTGCCATAGAAATTCACCGGCGGCCTTCCTCCCCAGGCCGCCAAGACAGGAGAAGATCACATGGCTAAGACCCCCGATTTCACCAAAACCATGCAGGACATGATGGCCAACTTCCCGGTTGACACCTCCTCGATGCAGGATGCGTTCAAGACCCAGTCGGCTCTGAACGAAAAGATGTCGCGCGTTGCGCTGTCGGCTGCCGAGCGCTCGACCGAGATTTCGGCTCAGTGGGCCAAGGACACCATCGCTCGCATCGGCGAGCTGACCACCTCGAAGGACGATGCCGGCGCTTATGCCAAGGCTTTCACTGATTTCGCCAACTCGGCGACGGAAGCTGCCGCCGAGCATATGTCGGCCTTCGCCGAGGTTGCCAAGAAGCTGCAGATGGAAACCGTCGATCTGCTGATGGCTGCCGGCAAGGATCTGGCTGACGACGCCCAGAAAACTGCCGAAAAGGCCGGCAAGCAGGCGCAGGACGCCGTCAAGAAAGCGGCCGCCGCAGCCAAGGCCTGAGCCTTCGTATCGGTTCGATGATCTGAAAAGGCAGTCCTGTGGGGCTGCCTTTTTTCTTTACTTCCGGTTCGGCTTTCCCGCAAAATGCTGCAAATGCATATAGGGGTAAGCCAATGGCCAATGCTGACGCGAAAAGCGATGCCTTGCTGATCAAGCGCTATGCGAGTCGGCGGCTCTACAATACCGAGACCAGCGACTACGTGACTTTGGAAGACATCGCCCGCTTCATCCGCGACGGGCGCGAGGTGAAAATCGTCGATCTCAAGACCGGCGACGATCTGACCCGGCAATATCTGCTGCAGATCATTGCCGAGCATGAGGGCCGGGGCGAGAGCGTGCTGCCGATCGATGTGCTGACCGATCTGGTACGCAGCTACACCACCCAGGCGCAATCGGTGGTGCCCGAATTCCTGGCCGCCAGCTTCGAAATGCTGCGCGAAGGTCAGTCGAAAATCATGGAAAACATGGCCGCAATGTCCAGCCCGATGGCCTCGATGCCGGGGTTTGAGCAGCTCCAGCGCCAGCAGCAGGCCTTTCTGAAGGCGATGATGGGCGGCTGGCCCGGCGGCTCATCCGGGCCGGGCGCGGAAGAAGAGGGCGCCGACGCTGAGGGCAAGCAGGACATGGAAGAAATCCGCCGCCAGCTGGCTGCATTGCAGGAACGGATTTCCAGGCTCTGAGCCTTGCACTGGCGCGCAACTAAGGCTAGTTAGCGCGGGCACGGACGGTTGGCCGAGTGGTCGAAGGCGCACGCCTGGAAAGTGTGTAGGCGGGGAACCGTCTCGAGGGTTCGAATCCCTCACCGTCCGCCATTCAATCATTCTAATTCATTGTATTTTATAGATATTTATATCTAATTTTAAATTTGCTCCCCCAGAAATTCTCCCTGTGCGATTTGGAATACCGGGGCATTTTCCGGAACATAGCGGCAGACCCTTGCGCGCGCATGAAGCGAAAAACTGTGTTTGCAGATAGAGCGTCCTTAGGCTCCAGACCCATTGATTTCGGTTGTTTGACGTGATTCAGGCTCCGCAAGGGGATCTTATGAATGAGCAATCTTTTCTGGCTGACAGAGGCGCAGATGGCGCGTCTTGAACCCTTCTTTCCCAAGAGCCATGGCAAAGGGCGTTGTTGCAAATGTTGTGCGACGCCAGATATTGCAGGTAACCGGAAGAGGTCGGGTGAAGGCGGAAGTGGCCGGAAGAGCCCAGTAAAACAAGGCTGAAACTGGCTGTGTGTGCTGCTGAGGGGTCGTGTGGAGCGTGTCCTGC
>JBKEBH010000201.1:0-2043 GCA_047973065.1 Paracoccus sp. (in: a-proteobacteria)
CATTCACATGCTGGTTGTCCAAGCCCATCTTGTCGCCGAACGTGGTGACCAGCGTACTGGCTAGTGCAGCCGGCCAGCCACCATTTCCAGCGCGCTCGCCATCGCCGGCGGTAGCTCCTTCCCCCGCATCGCGGCGCGGCGGATGATCCCGGCGCACGCCGTCGGACTCAAAAAGTACCGCTGCGGGATCGAACCCGTTTCGAGCACTTGCGACAACGAACACACGGCGGCGTCGTTGGGCCAGGCCGAAATATTGGGCATCCAGCACGCGCCATGCGGCTGTGCGCTGGGGGCCAGAAACGCAACCCGCATCCGGCCAGCCGTCGGGCGCAACAAGGGGTTCATCACCCCCGCATAGCTGTGCGAGGAAACACCCGAACGCGTTGTCCTTTGTCGAGAGGACGCCGGGGACGTTTTCCCACAGGATGATGCAGGCAGGTTCATTCCGAACATATCGGCTTGTGTCGATGGCATCGGCTATCTCGCAGAAAGTCAGGGAAAGGTTGCCGCGGGCGTCGGCGAGCGATTCGCGCTTGCCTGCGACACTGAATGCCTGGCACGGCGTGCCGCCGCACAGCATGTCCGGCGCTTCCACGTCACCTGACCGGATGCGATCAGGCAGCATGGTCATGTCGCCAAGGTTCGGCACGTCCGGGTAGTGGTGCGCCAGCACGGCGGACGGAAACGGCTCGATTTCAGACAGCCATGCGGCCTGCCAGCCCAGCGGGCCAAAGGCGACGGATGCGGCTTCGATGCCGGAGCAGATGGAGCCGAAGTTCATGCCACCAAATCCCGCTCAGTCAGCCCGAGCCCCAGCAGCACCTTGTCGCACCACTGCACCGGCGATGACTTGAGCCCCTGTTCTTCCGGGTGATCGCCAATCTGCAGGCCGCAGGTGATGGCCTCGGCGGCCGATGACTTTGACAGGCTCAGGCTCGACCCGCCCAGCATCACCATGCCGCGAGCGCCCTGCCCTCGATCAATACCGGGGATCATTCGCCAGCCGCGAATCGTGCCGGTCAGCACATGGCGCCAGTCGTCCTTGTTCAGCCGGTTGCCGAACCAGTCGATGCCCTTTGCCAGGTCAGAACAAACAGCGTTGAGCATCCGCTGCTGTGCCGGTGTCATCGGCCCGGTTCCGTCCAGTTGCCAGTCCTTCGGCCCTTGTGGATTCATCGGCTGAACTCCCGGTTGAATGCGTCGTTGATGCAGCTGGCAGGCGATACGCACTGCCCTCCCTGACACAGCCAGCAACCGCTGCGGTCAGCTCCGCCGTGTTGTGAACCGTCCCGATCAGCCGCTTCTCGTCCCAAAGCAGCTTGCGCTTGTCCGTCTTGCTGAACTGCACCATCGCGAACCGGCGATCCTGGCTCTCCCACGACAGCGGCCCCGTCTTTCGCCATTCCATTCATGCCGCGCTCCAGACAATCGCCCGCGCCTTGCGGCTGCGCAGGTCGTGGCCGCAGCGCTTCACCCGGCCCTCGTCAGCCATCCGCGTCAGCGCGTGACACACGCTGTCCAGCCGGATGCTCAACATCCGCGCCAGCATCGGGCTCGTGAGTGGCGGCGGCAGCAGACGCAGTGCCGTGAGGATTCGCTGATCGACGGTCATGCTTCGTCCTCCTCGGCTGCCGGGATACCGTTACGCCGGAGCATGTCGTTGATCCGGGCAAGGTTCCGCTTCGCGACTTCGGGATCGCGCGGCGGCGGCAATTCACGAACTTCCGGCGGCGGCGGCAACTCGCGCAGGAACTCCGCCGGTCGCGGCCAGTCGACGCGAGACTTCGCCAGCGACCGGAATGCGGCACGGATGCGCGGAATGTCGCGCTCCTCGTCCCAAACCCGGTTGTCGGTGATCGCCTCCATCCAGGCGCCAACCGTGCCGGCGATCATGTCGTCAGACGGGCATCCGCTCAGACGCAAGCAGAGGAGTTTCTGCATACCCGTCACGATTTCCGTTCTCAGCCACTTCATCTTTCAGGCCCTCAAGTCGTTGGATGGCGCTCATCGTTTTCGATGGGCTGCCGTTGGTTGCGTTGGTCA
>JBKEBH010000202.1:0-8438 GCA_047973065.1 Paracoccus sp. (in: a-proteobacteria)
CGCGTCGGCATCCATGACCTCGGACCACAGATAGGAATAATAGCCCGAAGAATAGCCGTCGCCGGAAAAGACATGGGCGAAATGCGGGGTCGCATGACGCATCGGAATCGCGGCCGGCGCGTCCAGATCCGCCAGAACCTCATCCTGACGCGCCATCGGATCGGCCGCCGGGGCGCCGCGATGAAAGGCCAGATCAACCAGAGCGCTTTCCAGATATTCCAGCGTCGAAAAGCCCTGATCGGCATTGCCGGCGGCAATGATGCGGTCGCGCAGACCGGCCGGCAGCGCCGCGCCGGTTTGCGCATGGCGGGCATGACGGTCCAGCACCTCGGGCTGTTCCAGCCAGTGCTCGAACAGCTGGCTGGGCAGTTCGACGAAATCGCGCGCCACCGAAGTGCCCGAGATCGAGGGCCAATGCACATCCGAGAGGATATGATGCAGGGCATGGCCGAATTCGTGAAACAGCGTGCGCGCATCGTCCCAGCTCAGGAAGGCCGGCGCGCCAGGCTCGGCCGGCGGGGTGAAATTGCAGATATTGGTGACAATCGCCCGCTGACCCGCACCGATCTTGTGCTGGTAGCGCAGCGCGCTGCACCAGGCACCCGAACGCTTCGAGGGCCGCGCGAAGAAATCGCCCAGGAAGATCGCCATTTCGCGCCCGTCCCGCATCACCCGCCAGGCCCTCGCATCCGCCGACCAGAGCGGCGCTTTGATCGGCGCGAATGTCAGGCCGAACAGACGATGGGCGACATCGAACACCGCCTGCTGCATCGCATCGAGCGTCAGGTAAGGCTTCACCTCGGCCTCATCGAGATCATGCTCGGCCCGGCGTTTGCGTTCCGCGTAATAGCGCCAGTCCCAGGGGGCGAGCGCGGCGTTGATGCCGTCATCCTGCATCATCGCGGCCAGCTGGGCACCGTCCTGATCGGCGCGGGTCCTGGCAGCGTTCCAGACCTCGCTCAGCAGCGCCTCGACCCGTTCGGCGCTGCCGGCCATTTCGGGTTCCAGCTTATAGGCGGCGAAATCCTCGTATCCGAGCAGCCGGGCGCGTTCATGGCGCAGCGCCAGGATCTCGGCGATGATCGCGGTATTGTCGGTCCCGGCCCCGCCTACGCCCTGCCCTGAGCCGCGCAGCGTCCAGGCCCGCCAGGCCGCTTCGCGCAGATCGCGGTCACCCGAATATTGCAGGAAAGGCACGATCAGCGAGCGGTTGAGCGTGACCACCTGCCCTTCCAGCCCGCGTTCCTTGGCCGCCGCCTTCATCGCGGCAATCAGCCAGGCCGGCAGCCCGGCCAGCCGGTCACCCGGGATCGGCATCACGAAATCGTGCTCATCGGCCAGCACGTTCTGGCCGAACTGATTGTATAGCACGGCAAGCCGCTGACGGATTTCAGCCATGCGCGCGCGGTCTGCGCCTTCCAGCCCGGCCCCGGCCCGACGGAAATCGCGCAGAGCGAGTTCCGTGATGCGGCGGTCCTCGGGCGCAAGTTGATCGGCATTGGCCCAGACCGCCGCAACCCGGTCGTAAAGCCGCTTGTCCATGCTGGTCTTGCTGCCATGGGCCGCCAGCTTCGGGGCGAATTCGCGGCTCAGCTCCTCGCGGCGCGGGTTCGAATCGACCCCGGTCAGCGTATAGAAGACCGCACAGACATTGTTCAGCGGCTGCTCGGCGGTTTCCAGCGCGGCGAGAGTATTGTCAAAGGTCGCAGGGGCGGGATTGGCGGCAATCGCTTTGATCGCGGCCTCGGCCTCGGCCAGCGTGGCATCCATCGCCGGGGCGAAATCGTCATCATGGATCAGATCAAAGCGCGGCAGGCCGTAAGCGCCGCTCCAGTCGGTGAGTTCGCGGTTCATGGCAGATCTCCTTTGCGCGGAAATCTATGCTGTGCCGGCGCGCGCTTCCACCCCTGAACAGACCGGGCAATCGGGCCGCCGGGACAGGCGGATCTTGCGGGTCTCGCCGTAAAGCCCGTCATAGATCAGCATCTGACCGGCCAGCCCGCTGCCGGCACCCGTCAGATGCTTGATCGCCTCCAGCGCCATCATCGAGCCGATGACGCCGGGCAGCGGGCCGACCACGCCGGCCTCAGCACAGCTGAGCACCAGACCGGGGGCGGGACGCTGAGGGAAAATACAGACCAGACAGGGCGCGCCATGGGACGGGTCGTAAAGCGTGATCTGGCCTTCCCATTGGGCAATCGCCCCGGCGATCAGGGGCACCCCGGCCGCGGCGCAGGCGGCATTGATCCCCTCGCGCGCGGCAAAGCTGTCGGTGCCGTCCAGCACCAGATCGAAACCGGCGATCAGGTCAGCATCCTCGCCGGTGATTTCGCAGCGCAGAGCGTCGATTTCGATATGCGGGTTGAGCGCGCGCAGCGCCTCGACCGCCGCCAACCCCTTGGGCCGACCCGCATCCGCGCTGCGATAGATGATCTGGCGCTGAAGATTCGAAACCGACACCTCATCGGCGTCGGCGATGGTGATATGCCCGACCCCGGCCCCGGCCAGATAAAGCGCCGAGGGCGCGCCAAGCCCGCCCGCGCCAATGATCAGCACCCGGGCATCGCGCAGTTTGCCCTGCCCCGGCCCGCCGATCTCGCGCAGCATGTAATGGCGGGCATAGCGTTCCAGCCGGTCATCGTCTTCTGCCGTAGCAGCAGTCTGCGCCTGCGGATCGCCCCAGCGGGCACCCGCCTTCTCGCGCAGCCAGCGCAACGCGCCGGCATAGCAGAGCCCGGCCCCGACCAGCATGCCGATGATGGTCCAGACCTTCAGGTCGAGCCCGTCGAACGCCCGGATCTCAGCCGCAGGGGCGGCCAGCATGGCGATCAGCACGATGATCCAGACCAGGACCGCGACAAGCAGCACCCGCAGCAAACCCCAACCCATCAGCCAGGCGGTCGCCGCGATGCTGATCAGTCCAAGCGGCAGAAGCAGCGCCATGCGCCTATCCCCGTCCGGTCGAGCCGAAGCCGCCGGCACCGCGCGCGGTCTCGTCAAGGCTGTCAACCGCAGTGAAGCGGGCCTGTACGACCGGCGCCACAACGATCTGGGCGATGCGGTCGCCGTGACGGATCACCAGCGGCCTGTCGGAAAGGTTGATGGCAATCACCCCGACCGGGCCGCGATAATCGGCGTCTATCGTCCCGATCCCATTGGCCATGGCCAGCCCGTCGCGCAGGGCCGCACCGGAACGGGCCCTGATCTGGACCTCATGGCCCGGCGGGATCTGCATCTTCAGCCCGGTGGGAATCAGCCGCCGCTCCAGCGGGGCCAGGGTGATCTCGGCCCTGCCCGGAAGGTCGGCGCGCAGGTCGGCACCAGCAGCGCCAGCGGTTTCATAGGCGGGCAGCGGCAGGGCCGGATCGGCGCCTTCATCCTTGAGGATCAGAATATCTGGTATCATCTGTCAAAAAGGCCGCCCGAAGGCGGCCCCCTTTTCCTGATCGGCCTCAGCGCGGCGCGATCATCATCACCATTTGCCGGCCTTCCAGCTTCGGCATGTTCTCGATCTTGCCGATCTCGCCGACATCGTCGCGAACCCGGTTCAACAGATCGAGCCCCAGATCCTGGTGCGCCATCTCCCGTCCGCGGAAGCGCAGGGTGACCTTCACCTTGTCGCCGGCTTCGAGGAATTTCATGACATTGCGCATCTTGACGTCATAGTCGTGGGTATCCGTGCCGGGACGGAACTTCACTTCCTTGATGTCGATGATCTTCTGCTTCTTGCGGGCCTCGGCCTCGCGCTTCTGCTGTTCATACTTGAACTTGCCGAGATCCATGATCTTGCAGACCGGCGGAGTCGCATTGGGCGAAATTTCGACCAGATCCAGACCGGCCTCCTGCGCCATCTCAAGCCCGCGGGCGGGCGATACGACGCCGACATTTTCACCATCCGCCCCGATCAGGCGAATTTCGGCAACACGAATACGTTCATTGACACGGGGACCGGCATCGCGGTTAGGGGGCGGCGCATTATGAGGACGACGAGCTATGGTCGGATTCCTTTTATGGTGTATCGAGTGCCGCGCAAAATAGGCGCTTGGCTCTGGCTATACAACCGGATTTCCGGGAACCGGCACCATTTCGCGGGGTTTCCGCCACCACCGGCTTGTGGCAAGAGACGAAAGTCCGTCAGGAAGGCCGCGCATGAACAGAATGATCGCTTTGACCATCGCCATATTGGTCCTGCTGAGTGCGGGCTGGTGGGGCTGGTCCAGCTCTGATTTCTGGCCGCAGCTCTGGCGGCGCGACGCCTTGCAGGTTCCGCCCGGGCTGTCGGCCCGACCGCCGATGCGACCGGTTGCCGCAGCCGACCCCGCCGCACCCATGCCTGAAGCCGTGCCGTCCCCGCCGCCCCTGATCTCACCTCGGCTGTCAGTCCCGGCAGGTGCCGAGCCGCCGCTGACCCCGGCACCGCAGGACACACCCCTGCCCCCCGAAACCGGCAGCGCCGCCGCCCGCGAGATCGAGACCATCGCCGAGGTCGCCATCAATGCAGCCGATATCCAGGCCAGGGCAGAGGCAACCGCCCGCACCGAGCGTCTCGCCCATGAGGCGGCGCAGGCCGATCTGGCCGCCGCCCTCGCCCCGGTTCTGACCGCAGACGATTTTGCGCCGACCGCAATCCGCGCCCGCCTTGCCAGCCTTCCGGTCCTGTCCGATCCGCTGACCGCCCGTGCCCGCAGCGCTCTGGCCGATCAGATCATCGCCATCCTCCCGGATGAGGGCGCGGCGACAGAAGCCAGCCCGACTGCCGCCGATGGGGCCTTGACGCCCACCCCGTCCGATCCGATCTCATACATCGCCCGAATCAAGGAGTTGCTCTGACCGTGCAGACACTGCGATCCTATCTTGCCTCGCGCCCGGCGGAACTGGCCGCCGGCCCGGTTGCCATCGTCCTTTGCGAGGATGACACCGAGATCGATTCGACGCTGGCCCATGCCCGCAAATCCGGGTTCCGCAATATCCTGGCCCTCTCGCCCGAGCCGCTGGCCGAGTTCGAGACCCTGCCCGGCCAGCGAAACCTGATCTTCGATGCGCGCCGGTCCGATGCCCATGTCACGGCAGTCAATGCGGTCAATGACGCTGTCCCGGCCGGGACCTGGGTGCATTATTGCTATAATGCCGAATACCTGTTCTTCCCGTTTTCCGAGACCCGCCGCGTCGGCGAGATGCTGACCTTCCATACCGAGGAACGCCGCCCGGCGATGCTGACCTATGTGGTCGATCTCTATGCGCGCGATCTGAACCGCTTTCCCAATGCGGTCAGTCTCGAAGAGGCGATGTTCGACGGATCGGGCTATTTCGCGCTCGGACGCACCGATGCCGACGGCAATTACCTTGAGCAGCAGAAGAACTTCCATGGCGGGCTGCGCTGGCGATTCGAGGAGTATCTGCCCGAAAGCCGGCGCCGGATCGACCGCATCTCGCTGTTCCGCACCAAGCCCGGGCTGCGCCTTCTGGACGATCACCGCTTCAATGACGAGGAATACAATACCTATTCCTGCCCCTGGCACCACAACCTGACCGCCTCGGTCGCCTCTTTCCGGGTGGCCAAGGCCCTGGTCAAGAACCCGCGCTCGCGCAATGAGATTACCAGTTTCACCTGGCGCAATTCCCATGCTTTCCGCTGGAAAGCCCAGCAACTCATGGATCTGGGACTGATGGAGCCGGGGCAGTGGTTCTGAGATGACGCCCCTGAGCGGGCCGGGTTCAACCCAAGCCATAAGTCGTGCCCTCCCTTGCAGCGGGTTGCGTGCGCATCCTAGCCGATGTTAGGAAGTTAAGACACTGCGGGACATACCGCTCAGAAGGGAAATCCACCTATGGCGATGCAGAAAACCGCATTCGACAAGGAAGATCTGCTGGCCTGCGCACGCGGCGAGCTGTTCGGGCCCGGCAATGCGCAGCTGCCCGAACCTCCGATGCTGATGATGGATCGCATCACCGATATTTCCGAAGACCGGGGTCTGCATGGCAAGGGCCATGTGGTCGCCGAATTCGACATCCACCCCGATCTGTGGTTCTTCCCCTGCCACTTCCCCGGCAATCCGATCATGCCCGGCTGCCTTGGCCTTGACGGGCTCTGGCAGCTGACCGGTTTCAACCTGGGCTGGCGCGGCTGGGAAGGCCGCGGCTATGCGCTCGGCGTCGGCGAGGTCAAGCTGACCGGCATGGTGCGGCCCGACCGCAAGAAACTGACCTACTACGTCGATTTCACCAAGGCGCTGCAAACCCGCCGCCTGACCATGGGCGTGGCCGATGGTCGGGTGGAAGCCGATGGCGAGACGATCTATCTTGTCAAGGACTTGAAGGTCGCGCTGTCTGCCAGCTGACCCTGAAGGAAGAGGAGAGCGCTCATGCGCCGCGTCGTCATCACCGGAATGGGGATAATCTCTCCGATCGGCAATTCCATTGCCGAAGTCGAGGCCAGCCTGCGCGCCGGCAAGTCCGGCATCGTCTTCGCCGAGGATTATGCCGAACACGGGTTCCGCAGCCAGGTGAAGGGTCAACCGCAGATCGTGCTGGAAGACCATATCGACAAGCGCAACCTGCGCTTCATGGGGCCGGGGGCCGCCTACAACTTCCTCGCCATGCAGCAGGCCATCGCCGACAGCGGGCTTGAGGAAGCGGATATCTCGAACGACCGGACCGGCCTCATCATGGGCTCCGGCGGGCCGTCGACGTCGAACTTCTTCGTGGCCTTCGACACGGTCATCAACAAGGGCGCGCCGAAGAAGATGGGCCCCTTCATGGTGACGCGCTGCATGTCGTCGACCAACTCCGCCTGCCTTGCCACGCCCTTCAGGATCAAGGGCGTGAACTATTCGATCACTTCCGCCTGTTCGACCTCGGCCCATTGCATCGGCAATGGCACCGAGCTTATCCAGATGGGCAAGCAGGACATCGTCTTTGCCGGCGGCGGCGAGGAACTGGACTGGACGCTTTCGTGCCTGTTCGATGCCATGGGGGCCATGTCGTCGAAATACAACGACACGCCTGACAGCGCGAGCCGCGCCTTCGACGCCTCGCGCGACGGCTTCGTCATCGCCGGCGGCGGCGGTGTCGTGGTGCTGGAAGAACTGAACCACGCGCTGGCACGCGGCGCGAAGATCTATGCCGAGGTCACCGGATACGGCGCAACGTCGGACGGGCATGACATGGTGGCACCTTCGGGCGAAGGCGGCGAGCGCTCGATGCGGCTCGCGGTGTCGACCCTGCCCGAGGGGCGCAAGATCGGCTATATCAACGCCCACGGCACCTCTACGCCCGCCGGCGACGTGACCGAGGTCAAGGCAATCCGCCGCGTCTTCGGCGAAGATGCGGTTCCGCCGATCTCATCCACCAAGTCGCTGACAGGCCATTCGCTTGGCGCGACGGGCGTGCATGAGGCGATCTATTCTCTTTTGATGCTCGACAACAACTTCATCACCGCCTCGGCCAACATTACCGAGCTTGATCCTGAAATCCGGCCCGGCGAAATCGCGACGACCTACCGGCCGGATGTGGAACTCGACAGCGTCCTGTCGAACTCGTTCGGATTTGGCGGCACCAATGCAACGCTGGTGATGAGCAAATATCACGGGTGACGGATATGACAGGACTGATGGCGGGAAAGCGGGGCCTTGTGATGGGGGTCGCCAACGAACGATCCATCGCCTGGGGCATCGCGTCGGGGCTGGCGGCTGAGGGTGCGGAACTCGCTTTCTCATATCAGGGAGAGGCGTTCGGCAAGCGGGTAGAGCCGCTGGCAGCCTCGGTCGGCTCGAACTTTCTGGTCGATGTCGACGTGGCCGATGACGCGAGCCTTGATGCCTGCTTCGGCGCGATCAAGGACCGGTGGGGAACCATCGACTTTCTTGTCCATGCCATCGCCTATTCCGACAAGAACGAACTGACCGGCCGGTTCATCAACACCAGCCGGACGAACTTCGCCAACTCGCTGGCGATCTCGTGCTTTTCCTTCATCGACGTCGCGCGCCGCGCGAGTGAGCTGATGCCCGAGGGCGGCAGCCTTGTGACGCTGACCTACGGCGGATCGAACCGGGTCACGCCGAACTACAACGTCATGGGCGTCGCCAAGGCGGCGCTTGAAAGTGCCGTTCGCTATCTGGCCAATGACCTTGGTCCGCAGAAGGTGCGCGTCAACGCGATCAGCCCGGGTCCGATGAAGACGCTGGCCGGCGCCGCCATCGGCGGGGCGCGTGCGACCTTCCGCCATACCGAGGCAAACGCCCCCCTGCGCGGCAATGCAACGCTTGAGGCGATCGGCGGCACGGCTGTCTATCTGATGTCCGACTACGGCGCCTGCACGACGGGTGAGATCATCCGCGTCGACGGCGGCTATCACGTTCTGGGGATGCCGCAGCAGGATCACCTGGGCGGCTGATGGGGCGGGCACAAGCTTGGCAAACCGGGCGCCGCCGCTGCGCCGC
>JBKEBH010000208.1:0-1754 GCA_047973065.1 Paracoccus sp. (in: a-proteobacteria)
GGTGGTGCGAACTGTGGTATTTTCTATGGCCTGTACCTCGGGAAAGTTGACGAAGAATCTGGTTCGAACCCTTGGCCCTGGCCAGCATGGCGACGGCCATGGACTGTATCTGGATGAAGGCGTAGCCTATTCTATGCGATTGGTTTAGCAGCCCGTTCCGGAGGTTAGAGAAACGCATAAAATATGGTGACGCTTGACCAGGCGGCGGCTCGAAGTTGTCGGATCCCGTCTCGGAACTCAACCCTTGGATGATCTCGGGCAGGCGGTTCTGGCCGTCGAGCTTGCGCCATTTCTTCCGCGCGGACATCATCAGCCTGAAGGCCATGGCCAGCCCGGTCTTGCGACTGAGGCAGCCCTTTGTGCGCTTCGTGCGGTGCCGGACAGTGGCGAAGGTGCTTTCGATTGGGTTCGATGTCCGGATATGCTTCCAGTGTTCGGCGGGGAAGTCGTAGAAGGTGAGCAGTGCATCACGGTCCTTCGACAGCATGGCGACCGCCTTGTCGTATTTGACCCCGTAGGTTTCGACGAAATAATCGAAGGCGACACTGGCCTCAGCCTTGGTTTCGGCCTGCCAGATGTCGTGCAGATGGCCCTTGGCCTTCGCCTGCAGAGACTTGGGCAACGCGTTCAGGACATTCATGGTCTTGTGAACCCAGCAGCGCTGTTCCCGCGTTGTGGCGAAGACCTCGCGCAGGGCGGCCCAGAAGCCAAGGGCACCGTCGCCGATGGCCAGCTTCGGATCCTGTTTCAGGCCGCGCCGCCTGAGGTCGAGCAGCAGCTCGCGCCAGCTCTGTCTGCTTTCGCGGAAGCCGTCGGTCATGGCCAGAAGCTCCTTGCGGCCGTATTCGTCGGCCCCGACGACCACCAGAACGCATTGTTTCTCCTCAGCCATTCTGGGTTTGAAATAGACCCCGTCGGCCCAGATATAAAGAAACCGCCGGGCGCCGAGGTCGCGTTTCTGCCAGGCCTCATAGTCGGCCCACCAGTCCGCCTTCAGTCGCGAGATCGTCGTGGCGGAGAGGCCCTGCGCCTGCGGACCCAGCAGCGCCGCCAGCACCTCCTGGAAATCCACGCTCGACACACCCTTGAGGTAAAGCCACGGCAGCAGATCCTCGACCGACTTCGTATTGCGCAGGTATCGCGGCAAAATGCTGGGCGTGAAGCCGATCCGGTCCTCGCCGGCCCCGCGATCCCGAACCCGCGGTACCTTCACCGGCACCGGGCCGATCCCGGTCAGAACCTCGCGCTCGGGCAGATGGCCGTGCCGGACCAGACGGGCGCGGCCATCGTCCAGCTTCTCGGCTGCGTGCCGCTCCAGCAGCGCCGCCAGCTCGGCCTCAATCGCCTGACGAATCAACCGCCGCGCGCCGTCGCGCACCAGATCGGTCAACGGATCTGCAGAAAATCCCGATGGATCGGGAAGATGGCTGATGGTAGCTTCGGAAATGTGGCATATCCCTTTCTCGGCTGAGAATTGACGGCGCGTAGACACCGCCTTGATATGCCGCCCCTCAGGGCATCACCAACTTTCAGCTATAGCTCGTGCGCCTGCTCACCAACCGAGTGCCGCCGCTGACGCTGGATAAAAAAAGATGCAGGTCAACCGGCTGCTGTGAGATCTGTGAGACCGGCTCCGATACAAATTCGACCCCGGAGTGCTGCCGTAAGCAACCCTGCCCAGATCAGGCCAGAAGAAGGAGATCTGCTCATCGTGATTGCAGACCCACTCTGGCACAAAGCTATCGGCGTGGGCG
>JBKEBH010000241.1:0-3712 GCA_047973065.1 Paracoccus sp. (in: a-proteobacteria)
TGTCGCCCCCGCTCTCGCGGCAGATCTGGCGGCAGATGTCGCGCAGCCGCAGCCGCAGCGGCCCGGTCAGAACCTTATAGCGATACTTTGTCGACCAGACGATATGGTAGCGATGATAGAAGACGCAGTGCTTGCCGGTATCATATTGCATGATCCTATCCTTCGTGCTGAAGCAGGTCCGACTGGAAGTCGGAGGGTTGTACCCAGACGTGGGTACTGAATTGAGATCATGTTCGCTCGGCTCAAGGACTGGCGCCGAGTGGCAACCCCATACGACCGCTGCCCGGAAACTTTCTTCTCCGCTATCCCCCTCACCGCAACCGTCCGGTTCTGGCTATGAAAAAGAACGAGCCCTGAGCCTAGAACAGGCGTTCAGCGTTTGACCTGTCGCAAACTGCGGGCCAATGTGGGGCATGTTCGATGCCCCGACTATGTCCTTCTCAAGGAGATTCTGATGAACCGAAACCGTCTTCTGGCCTCCGCCGCCACATTTGCACTGTCGGCTGGCGCGGCCAATGCCGAATATGTCCTGCATGTGCTGCACACCAACGATCTGCACAGCCGGATCGAAGAAATCAACAAATACGATTCGACCTGCGATGCCGAGACTTCGGAAAAAGGCGAATGCTTCGGCGGGGTCGCGCGGGTCGCGGCCAAGGTGAAGGAACTCAGCGATCAGATCGCCGCCGAGGGCGGCAATGTCATCGTGCTCGACGCCGGGGACCAGTATCAGGGCAGCCTGTTCTACACGACTTACAAGGGCAAGGATGTGGTCGAGTTCATGTCCGCCATCGGCTATGATGCGATGGCGGTCGGCAACCATGAATTCGACGATGGCGATGACGGGCTGGCCGTACTGGCCGAGGGGGTGGGCTTCCCGGTGGTGTCGGGCAATCTCGATCTCAGCCAGAACAACCGGCTGAAGGATATCGTGGACGGCACGGCGGTGCTGGATATCGGCGGTCAGAAGATCGGCATCGTCTCGGCGCTGGCGACCGATACGCCGGAAACCTCATCGCCCTCGGACAAGGTGATCTTCCAGGACGAAATCGAGGCGCTGAGCGCGGATGCGCAGGAGCTGAGTGATGCCGGCGTCAACAAGATCATCGCCCTGACCCATACCGGCTATCTCAAGGATCAGCGGATCGCCGAAACCGTGCCCGGCGTCGATGCGGTGGTTGGCGGTCACAGCCACACGCTTCTAGGTGATATGGAAGATGCCAAGGGCCCCTATCCGACCATGGTCACCGGGGCGGAGGGCGCCGAGGTTCCGGTCGTCACTGCCTATGCCTATTCGAAATATCTCGGCCATCTGGTCCTGACCTTCGATGACGATGGCAAGCTGATCAAGGCCGAAGGCGCGCCGGTCCTGCTCGACAATTCGGTTACCCCCGATCCGACCGTTGCCGCCAAGGTCAAGGAAATGGCCGCCCCGATCGACGAGCTGAAAGCCAGGATCGTTGCCGAGACCAAGACCGAGATCGGTGCCGACCGCAATGACTGCCGGGCCAGGGAATGCGTCATGGGCTCGCTGGTTGCCGACGCCATGCTTGAGCGGGTCAAGGATCAGGGCGTGAGCATCGCCATCCAGAATGGCGGCGGTCTGCGGGCTTCGATTGATGCCGGTCCGATCTCGATGGGGGAGGTGATTTCGGTTCTGCCCTTCCAGAACACGCTTTCAACCTTTGAACTGAAGGGTTCGGATGTGATCGCCGCGCTGGAAAACGGTGCCAGCCAGATCGAAGAAGGCGCCGGCCGCTTTGCTCAGGTTGCCGGGCTGAAATACAGCATCAACCCCGCTGCCGAGCCGGGCAAGCGGGTGAGCGATGTCATGGTCATGAAGGACGGTGCCTGGGCGCCGATCAGCGCCACCACCATTTATGGCGTGGTGTCGAACAACTATCTGCGCAGTGGCGGGGACGGCTATGACGTGCTCGAAACCAATGGCATGAAGGCTTATGATTTCGGCCCGGATCTGGCCGATGTCCTTGCCGAATACATCGCCAAGCAGGGCCCGGATTTCGCGCCGCTCACCGATGGCCGGATCACCGTGGTCGAGGCCGCTGCCGAGGCTGCGCCGGCTGAAGACGCCCCCGCCAAGCAATAAGCACAGAACCGGGGCCTCTCGTCCCGGTTTCTCTTTGCCCCGGCGCGCCGTTCCGGTCGCCGGGGCTTTTCTTTGATCGCTGCGGCTGGTCAGCTTGCGATCAGAGGCCGGTCATTCTTCAGATGGCGCCGGGTCAGTTCCTTGGCTGCACGCCCCGACAGGAAGGGCCGCGCGCCCGGAGCCGGCGCCGCGCCTTCGACGAACAGCTCGGGAAACAGGGCGCGGATCTCGCGCCGGGCGGCCGGACTGATGGATTTCAGCGCCTGCGGCCCGGTATAAAGCGATTCCGTCCAGCAACCATTCGAGCGCACAGCCTCATGGCGATCAAAGAGAATATGGTAATAGCCGACGCCGTTGGCGGGGCTGAGCGCCTCGATCCCGGGCAGGGCGCACAGATGCTTGGCAGCAACCAGCATCTCTGCCGATCCGCCGATCCGGTCGGCGATTTTCGAGCGGATCAGGATCCGGTGCTGGGGTGAGACGATCAGATCCCGCGCCGGCTGACCGGCGCCGAGCGCGCCGGCGCGAATGCGCACCGGCCGCAGATTGGGCCCGATGTTGAGGCAGCGCGCACTCAGCCAGCGCCCGCCTGCCCAGCTGATCGGGCGAAGGCCGTGATCGCGCGTCAGCACCAGATCGCCGGCCACCAGCGTCTCGACCGGGCGCAGGCCTGAGGCGGTCTCGATCAGGGTGCCGGCGGTGAAGCAGGACGGGTTCAGATAATCGGGCGGGATATCGGTCTGAACCACGGGGATGCTGCTGGCCGAACGGGTAGAGAACCAGCCATAGCTCGACTGCGGGTCAAAAGGCGGGGTCGTGGTCGTTGCCGGCACGATCATCACCGTGCTGCGATCGCCGATTTCGGTCGGGCTTGACGCGCTTGAGCTTGCGATATGGGGGAACATGACCAGATATTGATTGCCATCGGGATCGACGATGACGCCGATCTTGGTCTGCCGATAGGTCAGGACGGCACCGGCGGTGATGATCGAGCCGCCCAGCTCGGTATCGACCAGAAGCGCCTGTCCGGGGTCGCTGATCGTTGTCGCGGGTTCAAACGAATTGTCGCTGTCGTCAAGATAGATGATCGTTTCCTGCGCATCGGCGAAGGAAATTCCCTGCTGCGAGGCGAAGGGAAAATCGCTGGTGGATGGAACCGCCGAGGTGAAGGTATAGGTCGCGATCATATACGACATGCTTGTGCTCCTCACGGCCGTTCCTGCATTTCGGTAACCAAAACCCAAGCAAGGTTAAGAAACAGTTAAGCCGACCGGGATATTCCTTGCCGGTGCTGTCTTTTTTCCCGGTTTCGGTGCTAATCTGCGGCAGAAGACACGCAATGCAGGAGAGGCGGATGCGACTGACCTGGCTTGGCGTTGTTGCATACGTCCTTTCCGGGCAGGATTCACACGGCGAATCCATGGGTTTAATGGTCTGTCATGACCCGACCTGACCCTGCCCGCTCTCGCACGACGAACTGGAAGTCTGGACTTGTCTCGGAAAAGTGCCGGTTTCTTGAGAGCATGAGAGCGATCAAGGAGACGGACAATGACGAACAAACCGACAGCAGAATTCAAGCGTGAGGCGGTGCGGATCGCCCTGACG
>JBKEBH010000017.1:0-16295 GCA_047973065.1 Paracoccus sp. (in: a-proteobacteria)
GTGGCCATCGACACCGCGTCAAGGGTTTCCGACAGCGTGCCGATCTGGTTGACCTTGACCAGAAGCGAGTTGCCGCAGCCCTGCCTGATCCCGTCGGCCAGTCGGGCCGGGTTGGTCACGAACAGATCGTCGCCGACCAGCTGGACCGAAGCGCCAAGCTTGTCGGTCAGCAGCTTCCAGCCTTCCCAATCATCCTCGGCGCAGCCGTCTTCGATTGACAGGATCGGGTAATCGGCGCAAAGTGCGGCTAGATAATCGACGTTTTCGGCCGAGGTCAGGGATTTGCCCTCGCCCTTCATCTCGTATTTGCCGTCCTTGTAATATTCGGTCGAGGCGCAATCGAGGGCCAGCATGACGTCCTCGCCCGGCTTGTAGCCGGCCTTTTCGATGGCCTTGAGGATGAAATCCAAGGCGTCGCGGGTGCTGGAAAGGTTCGGGGCAAAGCCGCCCTCATCGCCAATCCCGGTGGACAGGCCAGCCGCCGAGAGCTCTTTCTTCAGGGTGTGGAAGATTTCCGAACCCATGCGGACGGCTTCGCGGATGTTTTCCGCAGAAACCGGCATGATCATGAATTCCTGAATGTCGATCGGGTTGTCGGCATGTTCGCCGCCATTGATGATATTCATCATCGGCACCGGCAGGACATGGGCGGAAGCGCCGCCGACATAGCGATAAAGCGGCAGGGCCGAGGCTTCGGCAGCGGCCTTGGCCACGGCCAGCGAAACGCCCAGAATGGCATTGGCGCCAAGGCGGCCCTTGTTCGGGGTGCCGTCCAGTTCGATCATCAGCGCGTCGATGCCGCGCTGATCGGTGGCGTCTTCGCCGATCAGGGCCTCGGCGATCTCGCCATTGACGCTGTCCACGGCATCGAGAACGCCCTTGCCCATATAGCGCGACGTGTCGCCGTCGCGCTTTTCAACGGCCTCATGCGCGCCGGTCGAGGCACCCGAGGGCACGGCGGCGCGGCCCATAGTGCCGTCTTCCAGCGTGACATCGACCTCAACGGTCGGGTTGCCGCGGCTGTCGAGGATCTCACGGGCGAAAATATCGATGATAACGGTCATGCTGTCCCTCCTAGGCGCTTTGTCGCGCTTATACTGCCGCAAGGATTGCGGTGAAAGTCGCAAATGCCAGCTCAGCCGGTGGGCAGGGTGATTTCCGCCCAGATCGGCAGGTGATCCGAAGCCTGACGGGCCAAAGGCGTGTCGCCGACCCCCATCGCGTGAACCTCGATCCGGGGGGACAGCGCGATCCGGTCCAGCCTGAGCTGCGGCATGGGCGCGGGATAAGACGGGCCGGGCACCAGCACCCGGAGCGAGCCGAGCGATTCCATGCCGCGATCATTGCGCCATTCGTTGAAATCGCCCATCAGCATGATCGCATCGCCTGCCAGCCGCGAGGCTTTCGCTACCAGCCGTGCCAGTTGCGCCCGGCGCGAGGATCGTGCCAGCCCGAGATGGACGGCAATCAGCGTCAGCCCTTCGACCCGCAGTGCCAATGCGCCGCGCGGCTCGATCCCGGGAAGGGGCAGGCGGCGGGTGGTGGCGATTTCGGCCAGATCGGGGCGCAGGAGGATGGTCTGACCATGCCAGCCAAGCGAGGTTTCCCCGGTCGTGCGCATCTGCACCGGCACCAGCCCGGTCATCTCCTGGATCAGGGTGCGCGGCAGGGCTTCGGGCCGGGCGCCCAGCCGGAAATCGACCTCTTGCAAGGCGATGATATCGGGCGAGAGATCTGCGATGACCTGCAGATTGCGTTCCGGCGCATGCGGCCCGGTCAGGCCGCGGCCCTTGTGAAGATTATAGGATGCAACGCGTAGTTTCATGTGCCGCAGAATGTGCGGGTAACGCGTTCGGATGCAAGTGGGGGAAGCGAAAGATCTGCCCATTCGCTGCGTTCTTCGAACGGGTTGCTCAATGCGGCGGCAAGCCGGTGGAAGGGGGCCTCGTCGCCGGCAAGCGCGGATTGAATGGCTTCCTCGATCCGGTGATTGCGCGGGATGCGCAGTGGATTGGCCTTTGCCATCAGCGCGGTGTCGGGTTTGGCCGCGCGCCAGACGCCCGCCCAATCGTCGAAGGCGGCGCGGTCGGTGAATTCGTCGCGGGCGGTGCCAGGGCTCAGCCCGGCGAAGACCCGGGTGAAATCGGCGCGCTCACGGGCCATCAGATCCAGCAGCCGGTCGATCAGCCCCCCGGCTTCCGGCGAGGGCGGCAGGCCGATCTTGGCGGCAAAGCGGGCCAGCCATTCGCGCCGATAGGTCTCGGGGAAGCTGTGCACGGCGCGGGTGGCATCTTCGACGGCGCGGCTTGCCTCGCCCATCAGCGGGATCAGGCAGGAGGCGAATTGCGCCAGATTCCAGACCGCGACATGGGGCTGTTCGGCCCAGGCATAGCGCCCGGCGCGGTCGATTGAAGAAAACACCGTATCGGGGTGGAAGCCGTCCATGAAGGCGGCCGGGCCATAGTCGATGGTCTCGCCCGAGATCGCCATATTGTCGGTATTCATCACCCCGTGAATGAAGCCGAGCGCCATCCACTGCGCAATCAGCGCCGCCTGACGGGCGATGACGGCGCGCAAGAATTCGAGAGGGGTGCGGGCCAGGGGATAATGGCGGACCATGGTATGCCCGGTCAGGGCGCGCAACGCCTCGATATCGCCGCGAATGCCGAAATACTCAAACGTACCGACCCGGATATGGCTGGCCGCAACCCGGGTCAGGACGCCGCCGGGCAGCACGCTTTCGCGTTGGACCAGCCCGCCGGTCGCGACGGCCGCAAGCGCGCGTGTGCTCGGCACGCCCATCGCCGCCATGAATTCGCTGTCAAGATATTCGCGCAGCACCGGCCCCAGCCATGACAGCCCGTCGCCCCGGCGCGAAAACGGCGTCGGACCCGAGCCTTTCAGTTGCAGGTCGAAACGCGCGCCATCCGGGGCGATCATCTCGCCGATCAGCAGCGCCCGCCCGTCGCCCAGTACCGGCGAGAGATGCCCGAACTGGTGTCCGGCATATATCTGGGCGATCGAGGCCGCGCCTTCGGGTAGCTTCCGCCCCGAGAGCATGGCAAGCCCCTCGTCCCCGGCCAGCCAATCAGCGTCAAGACCAAGCTTTGCGGCCAAGGGCCGGTTCAGTGCGATCAGTTGTGGGGCGCGAGGGGGTGCCGGATCGACCCGGGCAAAGAAGCGCTCGGGCAGGGCGGCATAGCTGTTGTCGAACTGAGGTGCGGTCATGGCCTTCATGTAAGCCGAATGCGCCGAATGAAAAGGGGCCGCATGAGCGGCCCCCTTCAGAATTGAAAGCTCACCGGGTTCAGCGCGACAGCGCGGCCGAGCGGGTGATGCCCATGCCGTGCAGGATCCCTGCCAGAGCGCCGCCAGCCAGCGGAGTCGCGATGAAGACCCACAGCTGCGAGAGCGCGTGAGCGCCGGCAAACAGGGCCGGGCCGAAGCTGCGGGCCGGGTTGACCGAGACGCCGGTGACATTGATGCCGACCAGGTGAATGGCGGCCAGGGTCAGGCCAATGGCCAGACCGGCGAAGCCGAGCGGTGCGTCGGACTGGGTGGCGCCCAGAATGACGGTCACGAAGATGAAGGTCGCGACGAATTCGAAGATCAGCGCGGCGGTCAGGGTATATTCGCCGTTATAGCCGGCGCCGTAACCGTTCTGGCCAAGACCGTTTTCGGCGACCGTGTAACCGGCATGGCCCTGAGCGATCATCATGATAACCAGAGCGGCAACAGTTGCGCCGATCAGCTGGGCGATCACATAGGTGACGAAATCGCTGGCGCTCATGCGGTTGGACAGCAGGAAGCCAAGCGAAACGGCCGGGTTCAGCTGGGCGCCCGACATGGCGCCAAGGCCGTAGGCGGCCGCGACAATGGAAAGGCCAAAGGCAAAGGCGATGCCCGCGAAGCCGATGAATTCCCCCATCAGCACGGCCGAGCCGCAACCGAAGAAGACCAGGATAAAGGTGCCGATCAGCTCGGCAGTGAATTTCTGCGACATGTGTCCCTCGTTATAAGTCGGACTATCTCAGTCGGACCTGCGCAAACGCGCCAGACGCGGTCGAGTTCCCCAAAATGTGATCTGAGACTAGCGCCCCTTGAGGCATATCGGCCTTTCAGCCGCGTTGGGGCCCTCATTCCGCCTGTAATGCGTCATGTGCGCGGCCGGTGGGGCGGTGATGTCCATCGGCGGAAAATATCCTCGACCGGCCCGTTTCGCTGGTGCCCGGGCCGCTCGGGTGACGGTCATCTTGTTGTGAACATTAATGAACTCGTGAGGGCCGAAGCGTCACCCCTTAGAGGTGATGGCGCGGTTTCGTCAGGTACTTCTCTTTTTGACAGGCCCTGAGGCGGCCTACTATTTTCAGAACAGGGGAATTGACATGGCCAACGAAGAATATGTCGTGGTGTGTAGGGTTTACGATTCCAAGGACGATGCGCAGGCCGATCTTGCCGGCCTGCGCGATATGGGCGATCAGCTGGGAAAGCTGATGGCCGCCATCGTGAGCAAGGATGACAATGGCCGGCTGCATCTGAGCGAGACCACCCATGCCGGCAAGGTCGATGCCGCTTTCGGCGCGGTTTCGGGCCTGATCATCGGCGCGATCTGGCCGCCGGCCGGCCTGACGCTTCTTGGCGGATCGGCCATCGGCGGGCTGGGGCTTGGCGCTGTGGGCGGGCTGATCGGCCATTTTTCCGGCGGCATTCCCCGGTCGGACATGCGGGAGATCGGTACAGTGCTTTACGACGGGCAGGCAGCCTTGGTGGTGGTCGGTGTCGATCAGCTCGCCACCGATATTGACAGGGTTTTGACCCGTGCCGACAGGCGGATTCCCCGCCAGGTGGACAGGAATGACGTCGATGGGGCATTGCTGAGATGCAAAAGAGTGTCAATGACCTGAACCAGGTGGTGGCGCGGGGCAGCTAACCGGCGTGCTCCGGCATACTCCGGCTTGCAGGCACAGGGATGAGCGCGTATCGCGTCTGCAAAGGAGAAATGCGATGAAATTCCTCGATCTGACCAAGGTCTATATCCGGTCCGGTTCCGGCGGGGCGGGCGCTGTCAGCTTCCGGCGCGAGAAGTTCATCGAATATGGCGGCCCCGATGGTGGCGATGGCGGACGCGGCGGCGATGTCATTGCCGAGGCGGTCGAGGGGCTGAACACGCTGATCGACTTTCGCTATCAGCAGCATTTCTTCGCCCAGAACGGTCAGCACGGCATGGGCCGGCAGCGTACCGGGTTTTCGGGCGACGATATCGTGCTGCGGGTGCCGGTCGGCACCGAGATCCTCGACGAGGATGAGGAAACCGTCATCGCCGATCTGACCGAGCCCGGCCAGCGGGTCCTGCTGGCCAAGGGCGGCAATGGCGGCTTTGGCAATCTGCATTTCAAAAGCTCGACCAACCGGGCCCCGCGTAATGCCAATCCCGGCCTGCCGGGGGTCGAGCGCACGATCTGGCTGCGCCTGAAACTGATCGCCGATGCCGGGCTGGTCGGTCTGCCCAATGCCGGAAAATCGACCTTTCTGGCTGCGACCTCGAATGCGCGGCCCAAGATCGCCGATTACCCCTTTACCACGCTGCATCCCAATCTGGGCGTGGTCGGGATCGACGGGCGCGAATTTGTCGTGGCCGATATTCCCGGCCTGATCGAAGGCGCCAGCGAGGGCCGGGGCATCGGCGACCGCTTTCTGGGTCATGTCGAGCGCTGCTCGGTCCTGCTGCATCTGATCGACGCGACATCGGAAGATGTCGTCGGCGATGCGGAAACCGTGCTGAGTGAGCTGGCCGCCTATTCGCCGGTACTTATGGAAAAGCCGCGCGTCACCGCGCTGAACAAGATCGACGCGGTCGATGCTGAGACCCTGGAAGAACGCCGCACCGCGCTGGAAGAGGCGCTTTCTACCCGCGTTATGACCATGTCCGGCGTGACCCGGGCCGGTGTGCCCGAAGTGCTGCGCGCGCTCTGGGTCGAAATCGCGCCTTCGCGTGCCGTGCCGGAACAGGATGTCGGAACATGGCAGCCCTGAGCCCGGATATTGCCCGAGCCCGGCGGCTGGTGGTCAAGATCGGCTCGGCGCTGCTGGTCGGGCCCGAAGGCCTGCGCAGCGACTGGCTGCGGGCGCTTTGCGACGATGTTGCCGACTGGCGGGCACGGGGCGCGGATGTGGTGCTGGTATCTTCGGGCTCGATCGCGCTTGGACGGCGGGTGCTGGGGCTGCCCGGTGGCGCGCTGTCCCTGGAGCAGGCGCAGGCAGCGGCAGCTGTCGGGCAGATCCGCCTGGCCCGCGCCTATGAAGAAGCTCTGGACCCGCATGGTGTCATCACCGCGCAGATCCTGCTGACGCTGGAAGACACCATGGACCGGCGCCGCTATCTGAACAGCCGCGCCACCATGCAGGCGCTGCTGGCCAATGGTGCGGTGCCGATCGTCAATGAAAACGACACCGTTGCCACCGATGAAATCCGCTATGGCGACAACGACCGTCTGGCCGCCCAGATCGCGGTGACCGCCGGGGCCGATCAGCTGCTGCTGCTGTCCGATGTCGATGGGCTCTACACCGCCAATCCCAAGACCGATGCCTCCGCCCGCCATCTGCCGGTGATCGAAAAGATCACCCCGCAGATCGAGGCCATGGGCGGCGATCCGGTCTCGGGCCTGTCCAAGGGCGGGATGAAGACCAAGCTGATGGCGGCGCGCACGGCGGTTGCTGGCGGCTGCGCCATGGCGATTGCCGAGGGCTCGGTCCTGCGGCCGATTTCTGCGGTGGCGAATGGGGCGCGGGTCAGCTGGTTCCTGCCCGAGGGCGATCCGCAACTGGCGCGCAAGCGCTGGATCGCGGCGATGAAGCCCAGGGGCGAGATCACCGTCGATGCCGGTGCCGCCCGGGCGCTTGGTCAGGGCAAGTCGCTGCTGCCGGCCGGCGTGACGGCGGTCGCAGGCGATTTCGGCCGCGGCGATCCGGTGGCGATCCTTGGCCCCTCCGGCGAAAATCTGGCGCGCGGTCTGGCCCGCTATCCCGCCAGCGAGGCCCGCGTCATCGCCGGCCGCCGCAGCGAGGAAATCGCCGCGATCCTCGGCTATCAGGCCCGCCCGGCGCTGATCCACCGCGACGATATGGTGATGTGAGATCACATCCTCCGGGCGGTCTGAAAAGCCCTGGCCGGGCAATGGATCCCTGATCGTGTTCTGTGCAGCAGAACGCGGCATTCGAAAATCGTTCTCTGGATGGGTGATGCGGCAAAGGGTTAATCTGGGTCGTGTAGTGCCGGGCGCTGAGGCCCGATCAAAGGAATCAGACCCATGAACAAGCCGAAAATCGCCATTATCATTGGCTCGACCCGCAAGACCCGTTTCGCGGACAAGCCCGCAGCCTGGCTGCTGGAGCAGGCGCAAAAGCGCGACGACATGACGTTTGAGCTGGTCGATCTGCGCGATTTTGACCTGCCGATGTTCGATGAAATGGCCTCGAACCTGTGGATGCCCAGTTCGGACCCGCGCGCCGTCGCCTGGCAGAACAAGGTCGGCGCGTTCGACGGCTATATTTTTGTCACCGCCGAATATAACCACTCGATCAGCGGTTCGTTGAAGAACGCGCTCGATCAGGCCTATAAGGAATGGAACCGCAAACCGGCCGCAGCGATGGGTTATGGCGGGGTCGGCGCGGCCCGCGCCATCGAGCATCTGCGCGGCATCGCGGTCGAGTTGCAGATGGTGCCGCTGCGCAATGCGGTTCATCTGGGCGGCGGCGAGTTCTTCAAGGTCAGCCCGCTTGGTGCCAATGGCGATATGTCCGAGGTCGAAGCCACGCTGCAATCCTCGCTGAACGCCATGCTCGACGAGCTGGCCTGGTGGGCCGATGCCACCAGGGCCGCCCGCAAAAAGACCACCTGACATGAAGCCCCCCCCGCGAGATATCTCGCGGGGGGGGCTTTGTCGAAAAATGTGCCAAGCGGATCAGCCGGCAAACAGCGCGATGCTGCCGGCACCTGCGGCCGCCAGGGCGAAAGCCGCCGGCCATTGCCGCCGCCAGAAGCCGCGTTTAACCTGCCTGTAGCCGGGGGATTCCCGGCGGGCTCGGATCAGGGGTGCCGCAATGTCCGAAGACGTCATGTATTACAAGGAAGACAATGGCGAAGAGGGGCGCTATGCCGCGCGCTTTGCCGATATTCCCGAAGAAGGCGAGATCACCTATACCCATGTCGCGCCGGGCGTGATCAGCGCCAATCACACCGGAGTGCCCCGGGCCAGGCGCGGGCAGGGCTATGCCGAGGTGCTGTTGAACCATATGTTGCAGGACGCACGGGAAAACGACTTCAAGATCGTGCCGGTCTGCCCGTTCATCGCGGCGGAATATGCCCGCCATCCCGAATGGTCGGATCTGTTCACCATCCAGCCGGGTGAACGCCTCTGAAAGGAGCGGTTGCCGGTCAGCGCCCGAAAGGTGATATTCCGTTCGTTGCCTGCGAATATATGAACGGTGATCGCCTTGGCCATGCGCTATTCGCTCGATGAGATCGAGACCTTCCTGACCGTGATGGAACTTGGCACGGTGACGGCGGCGGCCGCTCGGCTGAACCTGTCGAAATCGGTGATTTCCAAGCGGATTGCCGATTACGAAACCTCGGTCGGGGTTGCACTGTTTCGCCGCAATGCCGGGCGGATCACGCCGACCGAGGCCGGTTTGCATCTGGCCGAGCGCCTGCGTCCGGCCTTGAATGAGCTGCTCGCCGTCACCGAAAGCGCGACCTGCGATACCGACCGGGCCGCGCCGCTGCGTGGCACCCTGGCGATTGCCGCGCCGATGAGTTTCGGCACCATGTTCCTGACCCCGGTTCTGGCCAGTTTCGCCGCCCGCCATCCCGGGCTGGATCTGCGGATCGATTATGATGACCGGGTGCGGGATCTGGCCCGCGACGGTTTCGACATCGGATTGCGGGTCGGTGATCCGCGCGATGGTGCCCTGAAGGCGCGCAAGCTTTGCGATGTCTCGGTTCTGGCCGTGGCCAGCTCCGGCTATCTGGACCGGGCTGGCCGGCCCGAAACTCTGGTCGATCTGAAGGATCATCCGGTGATCAGCTATGCGCATCTGTCAGATGCCAGTCTTTGGCAGTTCCAGCAGGATGGGCGCGCGGTCTCGCCGCAGGTCTCCGGGCGGATCGCGCTCAACAATGGCGAGGCGATCCGGGATATGGCGATTGCCGGGCTCGGGCTGGCCATGCTGCCGGCCTTCATCGTCGCCGAGGCGCTGAAACGCGGCGATCTGGAACAGGTCCTGCCCGGGGCCGAAACCCGCAGCCTGCCGGTCATGGCAGTCTGGCCGCCGGTCGCACCGATGCCGGCCAAACTGCGGGCACTGATCGACCATCTCGCGGCAGCGTTTTCGGACGGCGCGCCCTGGGGCTAGTCGCGTGGGCGGCCTGTCAGCATGTCCGGCATCAGAAAGCCGCTGATTCCGGCCAGTCCGGCTGCGATGGCCAGTGACCAGTGATCGGCCGGGGACAGGCCCTCGATCAGGAAGGTCAGGACCGGCAATGCCGCCATGGTGACCATCACCGCACAGGTGTCGCAGCGTCCGATGCCGATTTGCAGCAGGTAAGGCGGTGCCAGAACGCCGATGACAGAAACGGCCAGCAGGGCAGCGACAAGCGCGCCTGTCCAGTCGATGGCTGTCAGATCGCTGTTCAGGGTCATGGCCAGCGACAGCGGGATAATCGGATAGAAGCCGATGGGCCAGGATCGCGCCAAAATCCCAGCCTCGGTTCAGCAGTTGCTTCGATGCCATGGTAATGACCACCGCGCCCAGCCCGGCGGCGGTGCTGGCGCCGAGCCCGAGCCATGGCTGTATGCCGTCAGTGGAAAGCCCGGTGCCGCGTTGCGCAGCAATGGTCAGGACTGCGCAACCGAGCAGGATGCCTGCACAAGCGATCAGTTGCTTCGTCGAGGGGTGCAGCCCAGGCAGGACAAGGGCAAAGATCAGGGCCAGCTGCCGTAAGGCACCTTGCTGATCGCCTGAAAAAGCATGGCAGACAGGATGACCATTCGTCCAGAATTGCCGGGTTGGACCGCCATGTGCCTCGGTTCGGGTCATGAATGAAATTGCGGGCCGCGCCTGCTGGCGCGGCCCGCAATTGAGATCTCGGGCGGCCGGATTATTCCGGCAGGATCCGCACCGCGCCCCGGTCGGCGCTGGAAGCGAAGGTGGCATAGGCTTTCAGCGCCGTGGTCACATTGCGCTGGCGCGGCTCGGCCGGTTTCCAGCCCAGCTTGTCCTGCGCGGCCCGGCGCGCGGCCAGTTCTTCGTCGGAAACCGCCAGGTTGATGGTGCGGCTGGGGATGTCGATCTCGATCCGGTCGCCATTCTTCACAAGGCTGATGGCGCCGCCCTGCGCCGCTTCCGGCGAGGCGTGACCGATGGACAGGCCCGAGGTGCCGCCCGAAAAACGCCCGTCGGTGATCAGCGCGCAGGAGGCCCCGAGCCCTTTCGATTTCAGATAGGA
This sequence comes from Paracoccus sp. (in: a-proteobacteria), assembly GCA_047973065.1. GTDB lineage: Bacteria > Pseudomonadota > Alphaproteobacteria > Rhodobacterales > Rhodobacteraceae > Paracoccus. The sequence continues at coordinate 10,505 of JBKEBH010000017.1, forward strand.
GGTCGGGTAGAGCATTTCCTGCATGCCCGGTCCGCCCTTCGGGCCCTCATAGCGGATGACGACCACGTCGCCGGCCTTGACCTTGCCGGTCAGGATGCCGCTGACCGCTGCGTCCTGGCTTTCATAGACCACGGCCGGGCCGGCGAAGACCAGGATGGAATTGTCCACCCCGGCGGTTTTCACGATACAGCCATCCAGCGCGATATTGCCCTTCAGTACCGCCAGGCCGCCATCCTTCGAGAACGGCGCCTCGACCGCACGGATCACGCCGTTTTCGCGGTCGAGATCGAGGCTTTCCCAGCGGCGATCCTGGCTGAAGGCGGTCTGGGTCGGCACCCCGCCCGGCGCGGCCGAGAAGAACCTGCGCACCTCGGGATCGTTGCTGCGCGAAATGTCCCAATGGTTGATGGCATGGCCAAGGCTCGGGGCATGAACGGTCGGGCTATCCGTATTGATCAGCCCGCCGCGCTCCAGCTGGCCAAGGATCGCCATGATCCCGCCGGCGCGGTGCACGTCCTCCATATGGACATCCTGCTTGGCCGGGGCGACTTTCGACAGGCAGGGCACCTTGCGGCTGAGCCGGTCGATATCGTCCATGGTGAAGTCGATCCCGCCCTCATGGGCCGCCGCCAGGATATGCAGCACGGTATTGGTCGAGCCGCCCATGGCGATGTCCAGCGACATGGCGTTTTCAAACGCCTGCTTGTTGGCGATGGAACGGGGCAGCACGCTGGCATCGTTTTCTTCGTAATAGCGCCGGGTCAGGCCGACGATGCGCTGACCGGCCTCCTCGAACAGGCGCTGGCGGTCGGCATGGGTGGCCAGGGTCGAGCCATTGCCGGGCAGCGACAGGCCAAGGGCTTCGGTCAGGCAGTTCATCGAATTGGCGGTGAACATGCCCGAGCACGACCCGCAGGTCGGGCAGGCATTGCGCTCGATCGCGGCGACGTCCTCGTCGCTGACACTGTCATCGGCGGCGGCAACCATGGCATCGACCAGATCGAGTGCATGCAGCTTGCCGTCCTTCAGCACGACCTTGCCTGCCTCCATCGGGCCGCCCGAGACGAAGATCGCCGGGATGTTCAGCCGCATGGCGGCGTTCAGCATACCGGGGGTGATCTTGTCGCAATTCGAGATGCAGACCATGGCATCGGCGCAATGGGCATTGACCATATATTCGACGCTGTCGGCGATGATTTCGCGCGAAGGCAGCGAATAGAGCATCCCGTCATGGCCCATGGCAATCCCGTCATCGACGGCGATGGTGTTGAATTCCTTGGCGACGCCGCCGGCCTTTTCGACCTCGCGCGCGACCAGTTGGCCGAGATCCTTCAGATGGACATGGCCGGGCACGAACTGGGTGAAGCTGTTGACGATGGCGATGATCGGCTTGCCGAAATCGCCATCCTTCATCCCGGTCGCGCGCCAGAGCCCACGCGCGCCCGCCATATTGCGTCCATGTGTAGAGGTCCGAGAGCGATAGGCCGGCATGAATGGCTCCTTGCATTTGGCATGCGGGCTGGCTGCCCGCTGGCGGTTATGGCGCCCCCATTTAACGAAGTTTTGTGCCCATCGCCAGAAGCGGATTGCAGGATATGCGGCGCGGGCCGATGCGCGGATCCGCGGTCGGTCTCAGACGGGGTCGGGGGCGGGAACGACGCGAAAGCGGGCGCGCCGCTCATCCGGGGTCTCGCCATGATCCGGCGCCCGGGCGGTCGGGGCCTCACCCTGGGTGCGGGAGGGCACACGCCAGGGCGCCATTTCATCGTGAAAGGCATTGGGATGGGGCTGGATCGGGCGGGCGCCGTCGATGACCGGAAAGACGGTGTCTTCGGTGATGTCGAAACGGCGCGGGCCGTGACCGATTTCACCTTCGCTGACCAGACAGCCGAGGGCGCGGGTGATATCGCCGAGATCGGATTTCAGCGGCAGAAACAACATCCGCCCGGTCAGGGGCGGGCGGGAATATTGCGGATTGGATTGCAGGACGATTTCGGCGATCTGCGGGCCTTTGAAGACGGTTTCCAGCACATCGGAGAGCCGCCCCCGGCTGCCCGATTGCAGAAGCGAGCAGACCGGCATGCCGCGCACTTCCATGCCCATCAGATCGACCAGATGCCGCCCGGCCAGCCGGAACCGCGCCGCACCCGGGGCGATCCGTTCCAGGATGAAGGCATAATCCAGTGCCGAGCGAATCCCGCCCGGTTCGACATCGGTGCGGTCGGGCACGGCACGGCCCCGGCGCAGGCTGTCCCAATAGCTGCGCAGATCGGCCAGGATCCGGGCCGGGTCGGGCGCGCCATGTGGGTTCAGCTGAACGATATTATCGCCGTCCCGGTGGGTGCCGTTGTCACGATGGGCCGGCTTGGCCGAACCCATGTCTTCGAGATCGTTACTCATCCGTCTGTCATTCTGTTGCGTCAGCGCGCCATTGCACTGGCATGCCATCGGGACGTGCCGACAATGGCGCGAAGCTGCTTCGTTATCCGCTAACATAGCGCAAGGCTGCCGGGGCAGCATAAATTTCTTTCCAAATGGTTAAGCGGCAAGGCTTGATTCTTCGGGCCGCAGCTTGGCAAATGCGCCAAACGAAAGGGGACGGCATGGACCGGACCGGGCTTTTGATCATTCTTTCCTCACCTTCGGGGGCGGGAAAATCCACGCTGGCGCGGCGGCTGATCGAGTGGGATCCGACGCTGGCCTTCTCGGTTTCGGCGACGACGCGCGCGCCGCGACCGGGCGAGCTGGACGGGCAGCATTATCATTTCATCGACCGCGATCGCTTTGCCGAGATGGCGGCTTCGGGCAATATGCTCGAACATGCCGAGGTCTTCGGGAATTTCTATGGCTCGCCGCGCGGGCCGGTCGAAGCGGCGATGCAGGCCGGTCGCGACACGCTGTTCGATGTCGATTGGCAGGGCGGCCAGCAGATCCGGGCGTCAGTGCTCGGGGCGCATGTCGTGTCAATCTTCATCCTGCCGCCCTCGCTGGTCGAGCTGGAGCGGCGGCTGGTCTCGCGCGGGCAGGACAGCGCCGAGGTGATTGCCGGACGCATGGCGAAATCGCGCAACGAAATTTCGCATTGGGCCGAGTATGACTATGTTCTGGTCAATGACGATCTGGATGAGACCTTCGCCCGCCTGACCGCGATCCTGAGCGCCGAAAGGCTGCGCCGGGGCCGTCAGAAGGGGCTGGGGGGCTTTGTGAAAGCACTGATGGAAGGAGAAGGCGCATGATCTGGGAACTGGACGGGGTTGCCCCGCAAATCGCCGAGGATGCCTGGATCGCGCCTGACGCCCAGATCATCGGCAATGTGGTGATCGAGCCGGGTGCCAGCATCTGGTGGGGCGCGGTGCTGCGCGGCGATAATGAGGAAATCCGCATCGGGCGCGGATCCAATGTCCAGGATCTGTGCTGTCTGCATACCGATCCCGGCTTTCCGATGCTTGTCGGTGAAAATGTCACGCTCGGCCACCGGGCCATGCTGCATGGCTGCGAGATCGGGGATGGCGCGCTGATCGGCATGGGGGCGACGGTGCTCAATGGCGCGAAGATCGGCGCGGGCAGTCTGGTCGGGGCTTCGGCGCTGATTTCCGAGGGCAAGGAGATCCCGCAAGCCGCCTTGGTCATGGGTGCTCCCGGTCGGATCGTGCGCGAGATCGACGAGGCGGGGCGGCAGGGGCTGCTGATGTCGGCCCAGCATTACCGCGACAATGCCGCCCGCTTCCGGGCCGGCCTCAAGCGACTGGATTAACATGGAGCTGGCGGCCGTTCAGACCCTGATTGCCGCCCTGCCGGTCCCGGTTCTGGCGGTCAGCCCAGAGGCCCGGATTGTCGCGGCCAATCAGGCGGCGCTGGCATTGTTGGGGAAGGGGCTGATCGAGCGTCACTTCGTGACCGTGCTGCGTCACCCCGCCATCGTTCAGGCGGTCGATGCGGCCCTGGCGGTCGGTGCGCAGACCGGCCCTGGGACAGCGGATGCCGATCTGCTCGGCGCGCGCCATCTGGTGACGATTTCCGCGCGAGGCCGCGATATCCCGGTTCAGATCACGGTTTCCGCGTTGAAAGATGCGCGCCCAGAGGATCCGGCCGGGGCCATGGTGGTGATCGAGGACAGCTCGGGCGTCGAGGAGGCCGAACAGCTTCGCCGCGATTTCGTCGCCAATGTCAGCCATGAGCTGCGCACGCCTCTGACCGCGCTGATGGGGTTCATCGAAACCCTGCGCGGACCGGCCCGCGACGATGCCCCGGCCCGGGACCGCTTCCTGTCGATCATGGAAACCGAAGCCGGGCGCATGAACCGTCTGGTGCTGGATCTTCTGTCGCTGAGCCAGGTCGAAAGCGAAGAACGCCGCCGGCCTTCCGATCAGGTCGATCTGGCAATGCTGCTGCGTGCCAGTGCCGAAGCCTTGACCCCGCAGGCCCTGGCGCAGGGGGTGCAGATCACTGTGGAAGGTGCCGAAGCGCCGCTGCATGTGACCGGAAGCGCCGATCAGCTGACCCAGGTTTTTCACAATCTTATCGAAAATGCGGTGAAATATGGCGGCTCCGGCGGCGAGGTTCAGCTGCGGCTGATGCCGCTCGCGTATGATCCGTCACTGCGCGGCCCCGCCTATGCGGTATCGGTCAGCGACAAGGGCGACGGGATTGCCGAAATCCACCTGCCGCGGCTGACCGAGCGGTTTTACCGGGTCGATAACCACCGCTCGCGCCAGAAGGGCGGCACCGGGCTGGGGCTGGCGATCGTCAAACATATCGTCAAACGCCATCGCGGCCGGCTGAAGATCGGATCGACGCCCGGGCAGGGGGCCTGTTTCACGGTTATCCTGCCGGCCTGATCTGCCGCGCCAGCTTGCCGGGCGGGCGGCGAGGGTCTATCTGGGGCGCAAGCTCAAGGGGGTGCTTGATGACGCATAATCCGATCCGGCCGTGGCGCGATATCGAACGGCGCCGCTCGCGCAAGATCATGGTCGGCAATGTGCCGGTCGGGGGCGATGCTCCGATTTCCGTGCAGACCATGACCAATACCGACAGCTCGGATGTGCGTGCGACGCTGGACCAGGTGATCCGCGCCGCCGAGGCCGGGGCCGATATCGTCCGGGTCTCGACCCCCGATGAGGCGGCGACCCGCGCGTTGCGCGAGATCGTGCGCGAAAGCCCGGTGCCGATCGTCGCCGACATTCATTTCCACTACAGGCGCGCCATCGAGGCGGCCGAGGCCGGCGCGGCCTGCCTGCGCATCAATCCGGGCAATATCGGCGATGCGAAACGCGTGGCTGAGGTGGTGCGGGCGGCCAGGGATCATGGCTGCTCGATCCGGATCGGGGTCAATGCCGGTTCGCTGGAAAAGCACCTTCTGGAAAAATACGGCGAGCCCTGCCCGGATGCGATGGTGGAAAGCGGGCTCGATCATATTAAGCTCTTGCAGGATAACGATTTTCACGAATTCAAGATCAGCGTGAAGGCATCCGATGTGTTCCTGTCGGCGGCGGCGTATCAGCAGCTGGCCGATATCACCGACGCGCCGATCCATCTTGGCATTACCGAGGCTGGCGGTCTGCGCGGCGGTACGGTGAAATCGGCAATCGGGCTGGGCAACCTGCTGTGGGCCGGAATCGGCGACACGATCCGGGTCAGCCTGTCGGCCGATCCGGTCGAAGAGGTCAAGGTCGGCTTCGAGATCCTGAAATCGCTGGGTCTGCGCACGCGCGGCGTTCAGATCATCTCCTGCCCGAGCTGCGCGCGTCAGGGCTTTGACGTGATCAAGACGGTCGAGGCGCTTGAGCAGCGG
>JBKEBH010000097.1:0-12813 GCA_047973065.1 Paracoccus sp. (in: a-proteobacteria)
GGTCCCCTTCAAGTGGCGGGCCCGTATTCCCTCGGCGCATCGCACCATCGCAACCCATTGCGGGTGATGAATATTAGTCCGCTCAACACGCGCCGATCATCCACGCGCGGCTTGCCCGTTAGTCAGGTAAACAGTACCCCTGACTGTTTTCCGATCTTCCTCACATTGGGAAATAAGGCTTCGAGACTCGCCATCTTCGCCTCTGTCAGCCAGAAAAGATTGCTCATTCATCAGATCCCCTTGCTGAGCCTGAATAACCTCAAACCACCGAAATCAATGCGTCTGGAGCCGAGGGACGGCCAAGTCGAGCGGATGAACCGCACGATCAAGGAGGCCACCGTCAAACGCTTCCATTACGACTGCCACGACCAGCTCCGAGCACATCTGACGGACTTCATGGCGGCTTACAACTTCGCACGCAGGCCCAAGACCCTCGGCGGTCTCATGCCTTACGAATACATCTGCAAGATCTGGACATCAGAGCCAGACAGATTTACCCTAAATCCGATCCACCGGATGCCGGGACTGAACACTTGGGGAGGGCGGAAAGCCGACTTGCAGCGCGGCAGCGTTGCGCCCGCAACAAATGGTGATAGCAGTCATTAACGGGCGCGGTAGCGAGACCTTGACCACAGTGGTGCGTACGACAAATGCCAAATGCGGAATCGCAAATTCACCCGAAACTACTGAGCTCCGCCCGCCGCCGGGCCTGCATCAATCACGTTCGCGGTGAGTTGGGCATCCCCTGCTCGTGCGTTGGGGTAGTTGTTGCCACAAGTAAATGTAGTTGTTGCCACAAGTAAATAGCGGGACCCGATACCCCCAAGTCCCGCACTCGCCCGAGGAGAACCCGAATGTTCAGAAACATCGCCATCCTTGTGTCGATCTTCCTGGCACCGGCTGCCAGCGCGCAGGATGCGTCTGATTACATCGGCTCGACCCGGTGCGCAGCATGCCATGTTGTCGAAGCGGCGGCTTGGAACGGCTCGGATCACCAGCTTGCATGGACCGAGCCTTCGGCGGCGAATGTGCGGGCAGATTTCGACGGAACGGCGTTTGAAAGCGACGATATCTCGGTCACATTTTCACATGACGCGATGGGCTATCACGCGACGATCACCGAGGCCGACGGCACCACGACAACCCGCGACGTGCATTCCGTGGCTGGAATCGAACCGCTTCAGCAATATCTTTTCGAGATTGCGCCGGGGAAGCTTCAAAGTTTCGACATTGTCTGGGATACCGAAAGGAAGCGCTGGTATCACCTCTACCCGAACCAGTCGCTGGCGCCGGGTGACGGGATGCACTGGACGGGGCCCTACAAGAACTGGAACGCCCGCTGCGCGGAATGCCACGCCACGGGATATGAAAAGAATTACAATCCAGTAACCCAGACCTATCAATCCATACAGGCCGAGATCGGCGTCGGTTGCGAGGCCTGCCATGGTCCCGGCGCGAAACATCTCGAATGGGCGGAAACCGGACGGCTGGCCGGGGCGTCGGGCCTGGACAGGTTCGGTTTCACCATACCGACGGGGGCGGGCACGGAAGCCTGGATTCAGCAATGCGCCGGCTGCCATTCCCGGCGTGAGGCCTTTGGCGACGGTAATCCGCTGCCCGGCACCCCCTATCACGACACTTACCGGCTGGCGATGCTGACACCTGATCTGTACTTCCCTGACGGCCAGATCCGGGAAGAAGTCTATGTCTACGGCTCGTTCCTGCAGTCGAAGATGTATGCCAGCGGCGTCGGCTGCCAGAACTGCCACGACCCGCACAGCACGCGGCTGCTGGCCGAGGGCAATGCCGTCTGCACGCAATGCCACTCGCCCGCGGGCAATACGGATTTTCCCAGCCTGCGTCTGGCCGAATATGACAGCCCCGCGCATCACTTCCATGCCGAGGGCTCGGCAGGCGCGCAATGCAAGAACTGCCATATGGTCGAGCGCGCCTATATGGGCATCGATGAACGCGCCGATCACAGCTTCCGCATTCCGCGTCCGGATCTGGCCGGGGCTACGGGTGCGCCGGATGCCTGCACCACCTGTCATGACGACCAGACGCCGGACTGGGCGGCGCGGCGGATCGCCGGCTGGTATCCCGATTCCACCCGGCGCGGCGCGCATTTCGGCACCGCCTTCGCGCTGGCGGCTAGCGATCCGGCCGCCGCGCAGCCCGGCCTTCTGGGCATTGCCGGCGACGAAAGCCAGGCTGATCTGGTCCGTGCTACAGCGCTTTACCTGATGGCCGTGCAGGCCGATGCGCAGGTGGCTGATGATACCGCGCCATATCTTGCGGATGACAGCCCGCTTCTGCGCGCAGCTGCCATCCGCCTGCAGCGCAATGCCGATCCACAACTGCGCCTTCAGCGCCTTCTGCCTTTGCTTGGCGATCCGCTGCGGGTGGTCCGGCTGGCTGCGGTGCCCGACATTCTGAACGCGCCGGCTGCGCCCCCGCCGGCCGAGGTTGCCGCGGCCATCGGCCGGGCGGCGAATGAATGGCAGCAATCGCTGTCGAACCGGCTGGATTTCCCCGAGGCGCATCTGATCCTGGGCGGCACAGCGCTGATCATGCGCAACCTGCCCGCCGCTGCAGGTGCCTTCCGCGAGGCCGTCACGCTGGACCCGCAGCGGGCCGAAGCATGGGTGATGCTGGTCCGGCTGGAGGCGACGCTGAACGGCCGCGATGCGGCCGCGCGGGTGATTGCCGAGGGACTTGCCGCCATTCCCGGTCAGCCCGAGCTTGAGGCGATGCAGGCCGAGCTTGGCGCGCAGCCCGTCGAATGATCTGCGACATGATCTGCGGTGGGTGCGTCATTCAACCGCAGGCCGCTGTGTCCCGATGAAACGTTCTCCGCATGGAAGCCGGCGATGCCAACAGCCCGGACAGGGCCTGAAAACGGCCCCTATTGCGGTGTTTCGTCTGGATTGATCGGGAATCCAGCACATGCTGACAGTGCCGTCGCCTCATTACGGAAATGTCAGATTCGGTTTTGACTACGCGCTTTGGTTGAGTCATCTTGGGCCGGTCAGCCGTCTCGAATTCCAATTAGAGAGGATCAACCATGTTTCGATTAGTCAGCTGCGCTGTGGTCATAATTTCAATACCCAGCTTCGCTATTGCACAGGACACACCCGCCGCAGCCGAGGGGAACACGGACCAGCCGAATATCCTCGTCATCTTCGGCGATGACATTGGTCAGGCCAATATTTCCGCCTATACCAAGGGCCTGATGGGCTATACCACGCCGAATATCGACAGTATCGCCAATGAAGGCATGATCTTCACCGATTACTATGCCGAACAAAGCTGCACCGCCGGTCGTTCGACATTCATTACCGGCCAATCGACGCTACGCACGGGCCTTTCGAAGGTCGGTCTGCCCGGCGGCAATGCCGGTCTTCAGGCGACGGATGTGACGCTGGCATCGGCGCTGAAAGATCACGGCTATGCCACCGGCCAGTTCGGCAAGAACCATCTGGGCGATCGGGACGAATTCCTGCCGATCAACCACGGCTTCGACGAATTCTTCGGCAACCTCTATCACTTGAATGCCGAGGAAGAGCCCGAGCAGTTCAACTATCCGCAGGATCCCGAATTCCGCGAGCGCTTCGGGCCGCGCGGCGTCATCAAGGCCTCGGCCGATGGCCAGATCGAGGATACCGGCCCGCTGACCCGCAAGCGGATGGAAACCGTCGATGAGGAAACCGCCGCAGCCGCCATCGACTTCATGCAGCGCGCCGTGGACGAGGGCAAACCCTTCTTCACTTGGTACAACACCACCCGGATGCATTATAAAACCCATGTGCGCCCGGAAAATCGCAGTGCGCCCGGCCTGACCGCACCGACGGAATATGCAGACGGCATGGTCGAAAACGATGGCGTCATCGGGCAAGTGCTGGATTCGCTGGACGCAATGGGTGTCGCCGACAAGACCATCGTGATCTACACGACCGATAACGGCCCGCACCAGAACTCTTGGCCGGATGCCGGCACCACGCCCTTCCGCAGCGAAAAGAACACCAATTGGGACGGCGCATACCTTGTTCCGGCGATGATCAAGTGGCCGGGCCATATCGAACCGGGGTCAATCGCCAATGACATGTTCTCGGGTCTGGACTGGTTCCCGACGCTGATGGCTGCGGTTGGCGATACCGACATCAAGGACCGCCTGCTGACCGGCGCCACCATCGACGGCAAGGAATACAGAAACCATCTGGATGGCTATAACCAGCTGCCCTATCTGACCGGCGATGCGGATAAGGGCGCCCGCACATCCTTCGTCTATTTCAACGATGACGGCGATGTCGTGGCGATCCGCTATGAAAACTGGAAAGTCGTCTTCGAAGAACAGCGGGTGCAGGGGACCATGCAGATCTGGGCCGAGCCCTTCGTGAAGCTGCGGGCGCCGAAGCTGTTCGATCTGCGCTCTGACCCTTACGAGCGTGCCGATATCACCTCGAACAGCTATTACGACTGGGTCAGCGACCACACCTATCTGATCGCCCCGGCCGTGCAGGAGGTTGCGGCGTTTCTTGAAACCTTCAAGGAATATCCGCCAGCCCAAAGGCCTGACAGCTTCTCGATCGACCAGATCGTCGAGGAACTGCAAAGCAGCCTCGACAATCTTGGCAGCAACTGAGCGTTACCGTCGTGCAAGGGCCGGCTCTGCCGGCCTTTGCCTTTTTTGGATATTGCGCGAACCTTGACATACCGGATGGGCCGTCACCCTTGATATTCCCGGATTGCGCGTCCTTTCCGGGAAAGGAGTAATGATCGTGATCCACAGCAATCTTGCGGCCATGACGGCGGCGCTGCTGGTGCTTGCCCCGCCGGTCCTTGCCGATCCGCTGCCCTCGTGGAACGAAGGTGCGGCCAAGACCGCGATCATCGGTTTCGTGGACAGCGTTACTGATCCGGCCTCGGACCAGTTTGTGCCCGAACAGGACCGAATTGCGACCTTCGACAATGACGGCACGCTCTGGTCGGAACAGCCACTTTACTTTCAGGGGCTCTACGCGCTCGATACCCTGAACAGAAAGGCCGAGGCCGATCCCTCGATCCTGTCCACCGACGCGCTGAAGGCCGCGGCGACGGGCGAGATCACATCCGTGAGTGAGGCCGACACCGCAATGCTGCTGGAGCTTGCCAATGTCTCGCATGCCGGGATGACGGTCGAGGCGTTCCAGAAAGACGCCGCCGAATGGTTGGCCACCGCGACCCATCCGACCACCGGCCTGCATTATGCCGACATGACCTATCCGCCCATGCTGGAACTGCTGCGCTATCTGCGGGATGAAGGTTTCACCACCTATATCGTCTCGGGCGGGGGGGTGCATTTCATCCGCAGCTTTGCAAAGGACGCTTACGGTATCCCGCCCCAGCAGGTCATCGGCACCGAGGGTGAAACCAGATATGAGATGGTCGATGGTCAGCCGGTGCTGATGAAGCATGGCGGCCTTACTTTCAACGACGACAAGGAAGGCAAGCCGGTCGGCATCGACCGCCATATCGGCAAGCACCCGATCTTTGTCGCCGGCAATTCCGACGGCGATTTCGCCATGCTGGAATATGCCTTTGCCGGTCCGGGGCCGCATTTCGGGCTGATTGTCCACCATACCGACGCGGTGCGTGAATTTGCCTATGATCGCGAAGGTCATATCGGGGTGCTGGATCGCGGCCTTGACGAGGCGGCGGATCGCGGCTGGCTTCTGGTCGACATGAAAAACGACTGGTCGCGCATCTGGTCGGGCGGGAAATAGGCGATGGCCGATCCAGACAGCACCCGCGCGCAGATCGAGGATCTGCGCACCCGCATGGGCCAGTCGATCATCGGCCAGCAGGAGGTGATCGAGCGGCTGATCATCGGCCTTCTGGCCAATGGCAACCTGCTGGTCGAAGGCATGCCGGGCCTTGCCAAAACCCGCGCCATCAAGGCGCTGGCGAAGAATGTCGATGCAAGTTTCAGCCGCATCCAGTTCACGCCCGACCTGCTGCCCTCGGACGTGACCGGAACGGAAGTACTGTATAAATCCGGCGATGAAACCGAGTTCCGCTTTGCCCCCGGCCCGATCTTCGCCAATATCGTGCTGGCGGATGAGATCAACCGCGCCCCGGCCAAGGTTCAGGCCGCCCTGCTGGAGGCGATGGAGGAACGCCAGGTCACCGTCGGCGGTACCACCCACCCGATGGAGCCGCTGTTCATGGTCATGGCGACCCAGAACCCGGTCGAGCAGGAGGGCACATATCCGCTGCCCGAAGCGCAGATGGACCGTTTCTTGATGCATGTGAACATCACCTATCCCCCGGTCGAGGATGAGGTCGAGGTGATCCGCCTGGTCCGAAACGAGGAAATCGCCGCGATCAGCCAGCAGGACGGCGCCGCCGCGACTGAAAAGCCCGCGCCGATCCCGCAGGATGTGGTCTTTGCCGCCCGGCGCCAGATCGCCGCCATTCAGGTTGCGCCGGCGATCGAACGCTACATGGCCGATCTGGTCAACGCGACGCGCATCCCGGCTGAATTTGGCGATGACCTGAAACGCTGGGTCGAGATCGGCGTCTCGCCCCGCGCTTCGCTGGCGCTGGATCGCTGTGGCCGCGCGCACGCCTGGCTGCACGGCCGCGACTATCTCGACCCCGAGGACGTGCGCGCGGTGCTGCCCGATGTCTGCCGCCACCGCCTGACCCTCAGCTTCGAGGCGCAGGGCGAGGGGATCAGCCCCGATCGGGTCAGCGCCGAGATCGTGAGGCAGGTCGCCCTGACCTGACCCGCCGATGAAGGACCAATCCGCCCGCATCCGCACCGGAACCGCCCCGCCCGTCCCCCAAGGCAGCGGAGACACGCGGATCAGCGTGGATCTGTCCCATCTGCGCGGGTTGGAGGCGCGGGCGAAACGCATCAGCTTCCTGCCGCGCCAACCCTCGGGCAGCGCGCTGAACGGCCGCCACGCTTCGCGCCTGCGCGGACGCGGCCTGAACTTCGAGGAATTGCGCGACTATCTGCCCGCCGACGATATCCGCAGCATCGACTGGAAGGTGACGGCGCGCACCGGCACCCCTCATGTGCGCGTCTATACCGAGGAACGCGACCGCCCGACCCTGATTGTCGTGGATCAGCGCATGTCGATGTTCTTCGGCTCGGTCCTGAACATGAAATCGGTGACGGCGGCGGAATGTGCGGCCCTTGCCGCTTTCCGCATCTTCGATCAGGGCGACCGGGTCGGGGGCATCGTCTTTGGCGACGAGATACTGGCAGAGATCCGGCCCGCACGTTCGCGCCATGGCCTGACCGGCTTTCTGACTGCGCTGGCGGATGCCAACGGGCTTTTGCATGCCGATGCGCCGCCGGTTCAGCCGATTGCCATGAACCGGGTGCTGCAATCGGTGGCGCGGCTTGCGCCCCGCAACCATCTGGTGCTGATCTTCAGCGATTTCGACATTGTGGACGAGGTGACCGAGCGGCTGGTCGCCGGTCTTGCGCGGCGCAACGATCTCATCCTCGGGCTGGTCTGGGATCCGTTTTCCGCACAACTGACCACCGGGCAGCGGCTGGTCATCTCGGACGGGCTGCTGCAGGCAGAGATCGACACCGGCAATCAGCAGACCTTACGCGCGATCAGCGATTTCTCGACCGGGCGGCTGGCACGGATTCAGGACTGGCAGCGGCGCTTCGGCGTCCCGGTCCTGCCGCTGAGCGCGGCCGAGGACAGCGTGACCCAGATGCACCGGCTGATGGGGCTGGCGGCGGGGCGGCGCTGATGGAACCCGATACCGCCCCCGATGCAGGCGACACCCTGATCGACCTGATCGGGCAATTGGTCGAGCCGACACCGCCGCCGCCGGTCCCGATGGTGCCGCAGACATGGGGCTGGGCGGTGCTGGCGGTGCTGATGCTTGCGGCCCTTGGCTGGGCGATCTGGCGCTGGATCCGCCACCGCCGCGCCAATGCCTATCGCCGCGCTGCGCTGCGCTTGCTGGAAAGTGCGGGCGACGATCCGGCCCGCATCGCCGAAATCCTGCGCCGCACCGCGCTTGCGGCCTATCCGCGCGGAACCGTCGCTTCGCTGAACGGGGCAGGGTGGCTGGCCTTCCTTGACGCACAGGTCGGCGGCGATGCTTTCAGTGCCGGTCCGGGTCGCGGTATCGCCACCGCGCCCTATCGTATCGGCGAGCCCAATCCGCAGCTTCGCCCGCTTGCCGCCAACTGGATTCGCAGGCATCGCAGGGGAGTGGCATGATCTCGCTTGGCTTCCCTTTGGTGCTTCTGGCCCTGCCGCTGCCGCTTGTCATATGGTGGCTTCTGCCGCCGCACCGGCAGCAGGTGCCTGCGCTGCGCTCTCCTTTCTTTCGGCGCATCGTCGATGCCAGCGGTGTCGAGGTTGCCGCCGGGGCGGTGGTGATGCGGCGCGGCCGGATGCAGATGACGGCGGCGGTTCTGATCTGGGCGCTGCTGGTCCTGGCCATGGCCCGGCCCGAACGCGTCGGCGCCCCCATCGAACAGCAGCGCGCCGCGCGCGACGTGGTGCTGTCCATCGACATTTCGGGATCCATGGATGCGCGGGACTTCAACGTTCCCGACGGTTCGGTCGAACAGCGCCTGCACGGCGTGCGCGAGGTCGTCGACGGCTTCATAGCCGACCGCGAAGGCGACCGGATGGGGCTGATCGTCTTCGGCTCGCGCGCCTATGTGCAATCGCCCTTGACCACCGATCTTGGCACCATCCGCGATCTGCTGGCCCAGACACAGGTCGGCATGGCAGGCCCCCATACCGCGCTTGGCGATTCCATCGGCCTTGCCATCCGCACCTTCGAGGCCAGCGAAATCGAGCAACGCCTGCTGATCCTGCTGTCCGACGGCACCGATACCGCCAGCCGGATGAGCCCGGTGAACGCCGCCGAGATCGCCCGCGACCGCGATATCGAGATCTACACCATCGGCGTCGGCAATCCCGATGCCACCGGCGAGGACAAGGTCGACCTCGCGACCCTGCGCGACATCGCCAGCCGCACCGGCGGGCGGTATTTCTATGCCGAGGATCAGGCTGGCCTGCGCGAGGTTTACCGGCGCATCGACGCACTCGCCCCGCGCGAGACAGCAACGCTGTCCTACCGCCCCCGGCAGGCCCTGGCATGGCTGCCGCTTCTGCTGGCGGCGCTGATCGGGATCGCTTTGACTGGGCTTCTGGCCCTGCGCGCGCGGCCTGAAAGGGGGCGGGCATGAGCGATCTGGCCCTTGCCCTCGATCTCTTCCATTTCCTGCGGCCATGGATACTTGCCCTGCTGCCGCTGATCGGGCTGATCTGGTGGTCTGTGCGGCGCAAGCATGCCAGCCGCACAGACCCGGCCCGTGCCCGGATCGCCCCGCATCTGGCACAGGCGCTGACGGTCGGGCACGGGCGCGGCAGTCACATCCTGCCCATTGACGGGGTGGCGGCGGGGCTGGTCATGGCCTGCCTGGGCGCGGCCGGGCCGACTTGGTCGCGCGTCCCCGATCCCTTTGTGGCCCAGACCGCGCCGCTGGTCATCGCGCTGAAGGTGACGCCTTCAATGGAAAACCGCGATGTCGCGCCGACGCGGCTTGAACGCTCGCGCCAGAAGATCCGCGACCTGCTGGCGCTGCGCAGTGGTGCCCGCACGGCCCTGATCGCCTATGCCGGCACCGCGCATTCGGTCGTGCCGATGACCGAGGATCCGAATGTCCTGCTGCCTTATCTGGAGGGGCTCACGATCGATGTCATGCCGGAAGAAGGCAATACCACCGCCGCCGCGCTGGATTTGGCCGCCGGGATCATGGCGCGTGAAAGCGCGCCGGGCGGGATCCTGTTCGTGACCGACGACATCGCCGGCCCGGATGTGGCGGCGCTGAACGGGTTTCAGGATGCCAGCCTTGCCGTGCTGGCACCCTTGCCCGCAGGCACCGGCAGCGCCGGGATCGACGCGCTGACCATCCCGGTGCGGCAGGTCAGCGTTGATGACAGCGATATTCAGGCGCTGAACCGGCAGTTGAACAGCGCCTATCGTCGGGCGCTGGCGGAAGACGGCGACCAGCCCTGGGACGATCGCGGCTGGCTGCTGGCCTGGCCCACGGCGCTGCTGGCGTTGATCTGGTTCCGGCGCGGCTGGACGATGCGTTGGGCGGCACCGCTTCTGGCCCTGCTGTTCCTGATGCCCGCGCAATCCCGCGCCGAGGTCGTTGCCGACTGGTTCCTGACCCCCGACCAGCAGGGCCAGATCGCCTATGACAAGCACCGCTACGCTCGTGCGGCCGAGCTGTTCCTTGACCCCATGCACAGGGCCCATGCGCTTTATCGCGACGGCCAGTATGACGCCGCCGCCGAAGCCGTGGCCGGTCTGGACACACCCGATGCGACTTTTCTGGCCGGTATGGCGCACCTGAAGAACCGCGCCTATCGCGATGCGATTGACGATTTCCAAGTCACGCTGGACCGCGACCCGGATTTTCCCGGCGCGGCGCATAACCTCGGATTGGCGCGGCAGATCCTCGATTATGTCGAGGATGCGCGGGTTCAGTCCGATACCGGCGAGGATCGGGGCCTCGGCGCCGATGAGATCGTCTTTGACAATGAAAGCGACCGGGGAACCGACACGCAGATCGACGCCCCGCAGGAGGAGGGCGCGGGCCTGCTGACGGCGGATCAGTGGATGAACACGGTCGATACCGATACCGGCGATTTCCTGCGTCAACGCTTTGCCATCGAGGCGGCGCAGCAATGATCCGGCTTGCGCTTCTCCTTCTGGCCTTGCTCGCCGCGCCGATCAGCGCGCAGGATGTGCCCGTGCCAATTGTCGAAACGGTGCTGGATCAGGCCGAGGTCGTGCCGGGGCAGTCGGTCACGCTCCGGCTGAATATCCTTGTGCCGACCTGGATGCCAAACCCACCGGACCTGCCCACATTCGAGGCCGCAAATCTGCGTGTGCGCCGCCCCGCCAACGGCTCGACCGCGATCAGCCGCAGCATTGACGGCGCGACATGGTCGGGCGTGTCGCGCCGCTATCTGCTGACGCCGATGGTGCCGGGCGAATTCCTGCTGCCGCCGCAGACCATCGCGCTGACCTATGCCGGCGCGGAAAGCATCACCCCCGTCGAGGCCAGCGTCGTGACCGACCCGATCATGCTGACCGGCATCCTGCCCGAGGGCGCGGAAGGGCTCGATCCCTTCATTGCCGCAAAGGCACTGGAACTGACGCAAGAGCTTTCGGCCCCGGTGACCGATCTTGCCCCCGGCACCAGCGTTATCCGCACCGTGACGGCGCGGATCGAGGGGGCCTCGCCCATCGTGCTGCCACCTTTGCTGGCCCCGGTCGATATCCCGGCCGTCCGCATCTACCCGGATATGCCGCAGGTGAGCGAAGAGGATGACGGAAAGACCCTTTCGGGCAGTCGTGTCGAAAGCGAAACCATCATGGCGCTTGGCGGCGGCACGGGAAATGTGCCGGCGATCCGGCTGGACTGGTTCAACCTTTCCACCGGCACCGTCGAAAGGACCGAGGTGCCGGGCTTCGATATCTCGGTCAGCGGCCCGCCGGTGCAGGCCGAAGGGGCCAGAGGGATGCGGAATGGGCGGCAGATGCTTGCACTGGCCGCAGCGGGGCTGGCCTTGCTGCTGATTCTGCACCGGCTCGCGCCGCGTGCCCTTCTGGCGATGCACGAACAGCGCGCGGCCTATCTGTCCAGCGAGCGATACGCGCGAAAGATGCTGCTGCGGGCTGTTCGGCAGCACGATTATCCGGTGGTGACGCATTGGCTGGGCGAATGGCGCGTCCGCCTGACATATCCGGAATCTGCCGCGATCCCCGAGCTGATGGCGCGGATCGGAGCCTCTGTCTATCGCCAAGGCAGAAAGCCCCCCGCAGCGCCGGCATGGACGGCCCTTGACCGTGCGGTCCGTGCGACAGGACAGGTCAATGCCGACGCAACGTCGGCCCTGTCGCCGCTGAACCCGCGGTGCACCAGCTGGGCCGATTGAGCGTCTTTTGGTCCATCAAGCCGGGATTGATGACGCCACCGCCCCTGACAGCAAGAATTTGCCAATTTTGGTTTGCAACGATCCACAAAGGGAGGCGGTCATATCGGGCATTTTCACGGTCAGGTTTGAAGATCGTCGGCTGGCGCGTCGCAATTGTGGCGCTGCTACTCTTAACAATCATAATCGTTGCTCTGCGTCCTGAGCAGCCTTGGCGAAAGGCAGAAAAGTCCACTTCTGTGAATTCTGCCAAGCTTGGGCTTTGCGGATGCCGCGAATGGCAGGTCCGGTGAAATGCTGCAGGGCAGCGCCGCGTCTGGTCGACCGGCAGGTGTGGGCCGTCCATGTTGGACGGCCCACCGTCTCAGGTCTCGACGGCCTCGGCGATGGCAACCGCATGTTCGACCATGTTCCGGCCCAGCCGGCTGATCTGCGCGAGGCGAAGCTGCTGGCCCAGCTCAAGCAGCCGGGCCTCCAGATCGATGATGACGTCATGCAGACCGTCCTCGATGTCTCGCACGCGCGGGCGCGCCGGATTGTGACGAATGTCAGCAAGCTCGCCGAATACGCCCTGAAAACCGGCGACAATCACATCACCGCCGCTGACGCAGCCAGGATCAAGTTCGATTCCGGCTCCGCTCCGGCCCCTCGGAGTAACCTGTGATGGCTCATACCAATAAACGCGTCCCGGCCGCTCCGAGATCTGGGCGGCGTTGTTGCAAAAGTCAGCGTCTGAGCGTGCCGGCCCCTTTCCCCGGTAGTCTTATGCCACGCGTTCGATCTGGGCGGTGCCGAGCGCATTGAAGCGGTTCATGAGAGCGACACGGAT
>JBKEBH010000135.1:0-1507 GCA_047973065.1 Paracoccus sp. (in: a-proteobacteria)
AAGCGCAGGCGGTCAACATCAAGCTGCTGTTTTATAAAGAAAACAATCGGCACGAACGTGCCGATTGGGCCGGTACGTTCGTGCCGATCCGGCAATTCCTCCAAAGAATCAGCGCGTTTGAGAGCAAAGGAACTTAAGTTCTGGAAACGCTAAAACTTTCTGGTGGCCGAACATCATGAGCAGGAAGCACGCCGATTACGAGAGAATCGTCCGCGAGGTCGGAGCCACGCGGCTCCGCGCGATTCGTGCAGAGTTGGGGCAAAGCCAAGCTGAATTTGCCAGAAGTGTTGGCTTGGGCGTAAAAACCTACGGCAATTACGAGCGACAGCAGCGGGAACTGCCGCAATCAACGCGGTTGGCGATTATCGACAAAATCGACGCGGATCCACTGGCGACCGAGGCACTCTATGCAGCTTTACATGGCAAGCCCATGCCCACGCCTGGAACGAGGCGAGTAGAGAGCCCGGAGGGAGCGTCCTTCTGGGCAACTCTTCGCGCCGAATGTCGCGCGTTTCGCGAGCAAACCTACTCTAAGCCCGCGCGTGCCATGCTGACCCTGCGCGACCATGTCTACGTCGCCGCAACAGTCTATTTTTCGCTCAAGAACCTTGCGGTCATGGTCGATATCCCCTTTGGCGTCGAGGTGAACGGGGTTGATTGGGTGCTCCTGGCCTCGTTCGTCGTGATCATGATGCTGTTCATTCCGGTGGTCAGCGACTTCCCGGCAACGAAGGTCGCACGGCATCTTCTGGGGCTTTCGTGATGCCGAGATCACCGGGATCGGAAAACGGCAAGCCCGATGCGCGCATGTCGCAGCGCCAATAGATCCGGCTGAGACCGGGCGGCATGGCAACCATTGCGACACCGGCGTTTCTCAGCCGGATCGCCAGTGCGCCCTGTGGCGTGCGCGCCAAGGCCGCAAGCTGTCCGATGGAGACGAAGACGTCTTCGAAAGCTGCCACGGAGAGGACATGCACCGCAGCCGTGCCTGCGCGGCCCGCGCCAGATATTGGAACTGCGCCCAGAAAACCGTTCTCGATCAGATAGAAAACGGTCTTCGGCGTGATTTTCAGGCGTTGTGCAACGTTTGCCACGGCCAGAGCGATGCTGTCCCTATCGCCAAAACGTTGGGGAAGCCCGGTTTCATTGATCTTCGTCAAACGGCCCCATGACCGTAGCATCCCGCCGTCGAACAGAGTCTCACCAGCCAGTGTGATCAGCCTCGGGGCGATAGCGCCCGCCTCGATCTGAACGAGCAGCTCTGCTTGCGACAGGCCGAGCCACGTGACCGCCGCCTCCATCTCGACAAGCTCGCCCAGCTCACGCTGCAACGCATTGACCATTGCCGGCGTTACGAAGCCCTTGGGGCGCCACGTTCCATCATCGGCACGATGCGCAAGCCCCCGCTGCCGCATCAGATACAGAAGATCTGCGGGCATAACGTCCAATGCCATCACATCAGCGTCCTCGCGCCGATCTCCTCCCGGCGAGGGTTTCCCCAGCACCA
>JBKEBH010000152.1:0-1566 GCA_047973065.1 Paracoccus sp. (in: a-proteobacteria)
TCTGGCTGATGCTGCGGGTCAGGTAGCCGCGGGATTCAAGCCGTGCCACGACACCGCCAATCGTGACGCTGTCATAGGCGACCAGCCCGGCCAGTGTCGCCTGGTCAATCCCGGGGCGGGCATGAATTGTCGCCAATGATCCATATTGCACCGGCGTCAGGTCAAATCCGGCGGATTTCACCTCGGCATTGAAGGCAGCGACGGCGCTCTGGTTGAGGCGTCTGATCAGATGTCCCGGCAAATCAATAAGTGACTCCATAGCCATGGAATGCCCATGCAGGACGGTAAAGGCAAGATGCCCATTGATAAGTATACTTGTAGTTAGTATACGTATTAATGCGATGATTCGCAAAAGGGAGGGCAATCGCCATGGAAAACGCTATGCAGCCTGAGGATACGCCGGCACTGCGCCAGCTTTATCAGGGCTTCAAGGACAACCATCTGAACCCGCTTTGGACGCAGATCGGTGATCTCATGCCGGTTCATCCACGCCCGAAGGCGGTGGCCCATGTCTGGAAATGGGCGGATCTGTATCCGCTGGCAAAAACCTCTGGCGATCTGGTGCCGGTCGGTCGCGGCGGAGAGCGGCGTGCCATCGGGCTGGCCAATCCCGGCTTGGGCGGTGAGGCCTACATTTCTCCGACGCTCTGGTGCGCGATCCAGTATCTCGGCCCGCGTGAGACCGCGCCCGAGCACCGCCATTCGCAAAATGCGTTCCGCTTCGTGGTCGAGGGTGAAGGCGTTTGGACCGTCGTCAACGGCGATCCGGTGCGCATGTCGCGGGGCGATTTCCTGCTGACGCCGGGTTGGTGCTTCCATGGCCATCATAACGATACCGATCAGCCCATGGCCTGGATCGACGGCCTGGATATCCCGTTCAGCTTCCAGAACGATGTCGGATTTTTCGAATTTGGTGCCGACCGTGTGACCGATTATGCCACGCCGCGCTATTCCCGTGGAGAGCGGCTGTGGTGCCATCCGGGTCTGCGCCCGCTGTCGCAGCTTCAGAACACCGCCGCCAGCCCCATCGGTGCCTATCGCTGGGAGTTTACCGATGCCGCCCTGACCCAGCAGCTGCTTCTGGAAGACGAGGGCCAACCGGCTACGGTCGAGCAGGGCCATGCCGCCGTGCGTTACATCAACCCCACCACTGGCGGCGATGTGATGCCGACCATCCGAGCCGAGTTCCACCGCTTGCGCGAAGGCACCGAGACCCCGGTGCGGCGCGAGGTAGGCTCAACTGTGTTCCAGGTCTTCGAAGGACGCGGGGCCGTGGTGATGAATGGCGAGACCCATCAGTTGAACAAGGGCGACATCTTTGTCATCCCGTCCTGGGTGGCGTGGTCCCTGCAGGCGGAAACGCAGTTCGACCTGTTCCACTTCTCGGATGCGCCGATCATTGAGCGGTTGAATTTCCAGCGCACCATGATCGAAGGCCAGCAATGACCGGGCTGGAGGAGGCGCGCGCTGCGCTTCGAGACCGGCAAGGCGCGGGTGCCCGCTATGACGCCCCGGATGCTCCGGCAAAAAGCCTGCAACTGGCGCGGAGCGGCGTGGCCTATCTGG
>JBKEBH010000190.1:0-1908 GCA_047973065.1 Paracoccus sp. (in: a-proteobacteria)
GCGTCGAGATCGTCATTGATCAGCACCTGTCGGGTGATGGCGACGATGCGGCCATAGGTGGCCAGCGCATAGACCTCGCGCCCCTCGCCGATGGTGCCATATTGAAACTCGCCCGATTCCAGCACCCGCTGCAGATCCGGGGCGCCACCGAGCTGCGTCCGCTGCACGGGCTTGAAATCGTTGATGGTCGCCCGCCGCGCCCAGGCGCCGAAGGTCCGCGGCGTCGAGGCATAGGCCTGACGCAGGGTGGCATTGGCGACATTGGCAAGAATCGCCGGGAAATCGCTGGTCGCGTGATAGCCGGTGGCGCGCTGCTCGAATGCCGCGCGGGCCACCTCCATCTTCGACATTCCCCGCGTGCTGCCGCCGCGACGCTCGATGGAATGGCGGGCCATTTCCAGCAGCGTCAGGCCGCGGAACTCGCGGGCACCCGCCTCGAGCGCATGGGTGCCGGGATTGTGACGGTGCAGCAGCGCATTGGTCACCGCATCGCGATAACCAACTTCCGCAGCACCATCGCCGCGCGCCTGCGCGGGGGCGGGTTCCACCGTTCGCCCGGCCGGGTCGCTCTCGACCAGCTTGTCCAGCACCGCAGCGCGGGCCTCGTCGATCGAAACGCCACGGCCGATCAGATCATCGGCCATGTCGGCGAACCCGGCGCGGCGACACAGGGCCATGATATCGGCGCTGCGGCGGCGTTCTTCGGCGCGGATCGTTTCCGCATCGGGCGCAGCCGGTGTCGGGTTGGCCGGGGCCGGTGCGGGATCGGCGCCGCGGGCTCTGGCATCGTCGCGGGCGTCATCGGTGTCAGCGGGTGCCGGTTGGGGCATGGTCATTCCTCTCATGGTGATGGTGCAGGGATGCAGGCGGGTGTCACGGTCGCCGGGTTCCGCGCGGATACCGGCGCTGGCAACGGCGCCGATGGCGACGGCGGAAATCTCCAAGGGCTCCCAGTCGACGGCGCGGTAAAGCGCACGCGTGCCGCCATCGCTGCGGTCGGCCTTCGCGACCCGCTCGAAGCGATGAACGTGATAGCCTACCGAGACATTGCGGATGATGCCCGAGCGGATATCGCGCCAGATATCCTCGACCTCGTCGCGCTCGGACAAACGGATGCGAGCAAAGGCGCGGCCATTCTCGATTCGGATCGAGCCTTCCTCGACCACGCCCAGAATGCTGCGCAGGCTGTATGAGGCATGGCTGTTCAGGAAGGGCGCACCGCCGTTCAGCCGCTCGAGCCGCATGGCGCCCGGCGTGACCAGCAGCTCTTCGTCGAATTCCTCGTCCCGCGCCCAGGAATAGCGGCGCACCTGCGCGCCGGTGGTCCAAAGCACCTCGAAGCTGCGGGCCGTCTCATCGACAGCCTGCAGCGAACCGGCCCGCCCGATGACGGGCAGGTCGACGATCTGATCTTCTGGCATGGATTGGTCCTTACTTGTCCTCGCCCGCAGGCGGCGATGTCGGGTCAGAGGTCTGCACCAGACCGCCCTTGGTGATGCGGCGCGGGTCGCTGTCAAAGACGAGCCCGGCGGCGTCGGATTTTTTGGCAAACCCGGCCCATTCGGCGAGAACCTCGTCCGGATCGTAGCCGCGCCGGGCGATCTGTTGCGGCAGGGTCGAGAATCCCGCCCGGACCTCCAGCAGATCGGCCTGCGCATCCTGCAGCGGATTCACGCTTTCGAACTTCGGGGGTCCCCATTCGGCCGGAATTTCCACGCCCTCGGGAAGAAGGCCCGCCATCACGGCGGCATCCACGAACCAGCGCCAGATCGGCGCGCAGAACATCGGGATGACGGTCTGCCATTGCAGCTGTTCGACCATGCGGCGGAATTCGTTCAGCCCGACGCGGCTGGAGGAAAAACTGGTCTGGCTGAGATCGCCGGTCATCAGCGCATAGGGGACGCGGAA
>JBKEBH010000047.1:0-7691 GCA_047973065.1 Paracoccus sp. (in: a-proteobacteria)
CCACACGACCCCTCAGCAGCACACACAGCCAGTTTCAGCCTTGTTTTACTGGGCTCTTCCGGCCACTTCCGCCTTCACCCGACCTCTTCCGGTTACCTGCAATATCTGGTGTCGCACAACATCTATGATGCTGGCGCGTTCCAGCAGTATTGTCACTTTCCCGACCGCTTGATCCGAAAATCGTGTACCATGTGACACGCAACTGTGCTGCATTGGCCATATTGACATGCAGTCGGTAAGCTTATGCCCTAAATCGGCACTCTTATGCTCCAATGACACAGCTTTTTCTTGGTGGAGCCGAGGGGAATCGAACCCCTGGCCTCATCATTGCGAACGATGCGCTCTACCAACTGAGCTACGGCCCCATCAGGGCGATTTTCTGAACCGGCGCTTCCTCGTTGTCAAGGTCGGATTATGCGGGGCTTGCGTGAAACCTCCGGGCGGGCCATGACAGTCGGCAAAGGAGAGAAGCAATGGATATCCTGATTATCGGCGCCGGCCAGGCGGCTGTTTCCATGGCGGCAAGGCTGCGCGAGAAAGGGCATGACGGACCCATCACGCTTCTGGGCGAGGAACCCCTCGCGCCCTATCAACGGCCGCCGCTCTCCAAGGCCTATCTGCTGGGGGACATGCCGCTTGATCGGCTGACACTGCGCGGTGAGGATTGGTGGGCCGAGCAGGATATCCGCCTGTTGACCGGGGTTCGGGCGACATCCGTCGACCGGGCGGCAAGGCAGGTCGAAACCGATGCCGGCAGCTTTGCTTATGATCAGCTCGCGCTGACGCTCGGGGCCGAGCCGCGGCGGCTGCCGGCGGCGATGGGCGGCGATCTGGACGGGGTCGTGACCGTGCGCAACCTCGCAGATATCGACCGGCTGAGGCCCATGCTGACCCCGGGGTTGCGCCTTGCGGTGATCGGCGGCGGCTATATCGGGCTCGAAACTGCCTCGGTCATGCGCAAGCTTGGGCTGGAGGTCACGCTGATCGAGGCCACGCCGCGCCTTCTGGCCCGGGTTGCAGCCGAAGAGACCGCCGATCTGATCCGGGCATTGCATCTTGCCCATGGTGTGCGCCTTCTTGAAGGCTGCACGGTCGCGCGGATCGAGGGCGACGCCCGGGCCGAGGCGGTCGTGCTTGACGATGGCCGCAGGATCGAGGCAGATCTGGTTATCCTCGGCATCGGGGTGACGCCGGAAACCGCGCTGGCGGAGACTGCCGGGCTGGCCATCGACAACGGCATTGCCTGCGATGCCCGGGGGCGCAGCAGCGATCCCGCGATCTGGGCTGCGGGCGATTGCGCTTCCTTCCCCTGGCAGGGCGGACGGCTGCGGCTCGAAAGCGTCGGCAATGCCATCGACATGGGTGAGCTGGTTGCGGACAATATGCTCGGGGCCGGGCGCGATTATGCACCCAAGCCCTGGTTCTGGTCGGATCAATATGACGCGAAGCTGCAGATCGCGGGGCTGAATGCCGGCTACGATCAGACCGTCCTGCGCCGGGGTGAAGGCGCGCATGCCGGATCGGTCTGGTATTACGCGAAAGGCCAGCTGATCGCCGTCGATGCCCTGAACGATCCGCGCGCCTATATGGTCGGCAAACGGTTGATCGAGGCCGGCAGGACGCCCGATCCCGTCCGCGTTGCCGATCCGGCCACAGCCGTCAAGGATCTGCTATGAGGATCATCGGCGGCAGGCTTCGCGGGCTGAAGCTGGCCGAGGTCGGCGCCGGCGACCCGGATGCGCATCTGCGCCCGACCGCCGACCGGGTACGCGAGACCATGTTCAATCTGCTGATCAACAGCCTGGGTGTGCAGCTGGACGGTCTTCGGGTGCTGGATCTTTTCGCCGGGACCGGTGCGCTCGGGCTAGAGGCGCTCTCGCGCGGGGCGGCGCGCGTGGCCTTTGTCGATGACGGCGCGGCGGCGCGGGCGCTTCTGCGGGCCAATATCGAAAAGGCGCGGGCGATGGGCGTGACCGATATCTGGCGGCGCGATACGACCCGGCTCGGCCCCAATCGCGGCGCCGGTTATGATCTGATCTTCATGGACCCGCCCTATGGCAAGGCTCTGGGCGAGCAGGCGCTGCAATCGGCGCGGGAGGGCGGCTGGCTGGCGCCGGGCGCCGTGGTGATCTGGGAAGAAAGCGCTCCCCCTGCCCTGCCGGCAGGGTTCGACCTGCTCGATCAGCGTCAATATGGCGACACGCTGGTCACCATCGTGCAGTCCCGGACACACCGCTCATAAGGAACATTTCCGCGCCGAAGGCCAAGGGGTCACGGCTTTCCTCTGCCGCCGGGCTGTGCCACGCTGCCCTCACAGGCAATGACAGCAGGCGGGACCATGATCAGGAAAGCGAAGAAGAAGGCCGAAGCCAAACCCGATCCTGAAGCTGCGGCAGAAGCGCCCCTGCCGGTTCTGGTTGGCAATCCGCCATGCGACGAGGCCGATCAGGCGACGCTGAACGCCGCCGGGCTGGTTTATGAACATCTGCTGACCCGGGTGAAGGATTTTCAGGACACCCTGCCCAAGGATTATGAACTGGGCATCCAGCTCGCCAATTTCGGCGGCGAGCGGGCCATGCATGTGCGCGGCATGGGCTATCGCAACCCCAACATCATCGAATTCTACGGGCTGCTGGATGGGGCAACCCAAGTTGCGGTGGTCCAGCATGTTTCGCAGCTGAACTTCATGATGGTCGCCGTACCCCCGCCCGCGACGGGGGATGAGCCTTACCGGATCGGGTTTGGTGCCGAAATCTGAACGGCCAGCCTCACCGCTGTTGCGGATGCGCAGGGCTCGCTGGCGGTGACGCTCATCGGCAGCACGATCCAGAATGCGACGACGGGAAAACCCCTGCGGAGCCTCAACCCGAGACGGCTTTGCGGTTCCGTTCAGAACGAAATGGCGGCTCGCGCCCATGGAGTTACCCATGCGTATCGGCCAACTTCCCTAAAATGACCTCCCCCTGACGGATCGGAGGGCAGATGCCGGATTTCGTATCAGAGTCAGGCTCATAAGGATTGGTCTGTTCGAAAAGCTCGACAAGCGGGACTCCATCGCTCATACCAAAAAGAAAAACGCAAAAATGATGTGGAGGGAACGTAATGGAAACACTCAACAGCTTTGTCGGCTGGCTGAATGGGATAGTCTGGGGCGTTCCGATGATCGTGTTGATCCTCGGAACCGGCCTCTATCTCCAGATCCGCCTTGGCTTCATGCCGATCCGCAAGATCGGCTTCGGCTTCCGCATGATCGGGAAAAGCCGCAAACCCGATGGCGATGCGCCTGGTGAAATCACGCCTTTCGCGGCGCTGATGACCACGCTTTCGGCCACGATCGGGACCGGGAATATCGCCGGCGTGGCCACGGCCATCGCCATTGGCGGGCCGGGCGCGGTGTTCTGGATGTGGATGACCGCATTCGTCGGTATGGCGACCAAATATGCCGAAGTCGTCGTCGCGGTGAAATATCGCGAAGTGGACGATCAGGGCGAACAGTCCGGCGGCCCGATGTATGCGATCAAGAACGGCCTTGGCAAAGGCTGGGGCTGGCTGGCTGTCGCCTTTGCGGTTTTCGGCGGGCTCGCCGGCTTCGGCATCGGCAATATGGTGCAGTCGAACTCGATCTCCGAAGCGATGGAGACCGCCTTCGGCGTTCCGACCTGGATCTGCGGCGTGGTTCTGGCCGTGCTGACCGGCGCGGTCATTCTGGGCGGTATCCGCCGCATCGGCGCCGTGGCTGAAAAGCTGGTTCCGAGCATGGCGATCATCTATATCGTTGCGGTTCTGATCGTTCTGATCCTGAACATCGGCGCGGTTCCGGCCGCCTTCATGACCATCATCACTTCGGCCTTCGGACCGACCGAGGCGGTTGGCGGCTTTGCCGGCGCTGCGGTCATCATGGGCATCCAGAAGGGTGTGGCCCGCGGCATCTTCTCGAACGAGGCCGGTCTGGGGACCGCCGGTATCGCACAGGCGGCCGGCACCAGCCGCGATCCGGTCTATTCGGGCCTGATCGGCATGATGGGCACCTTCATCGACACCATCATCATCTGCACCATGACCGCGCTGGCGATCATGGTGACCGGCGTCTGGCAAACCGGGGAAACCGGCGCGGCGCTGTCTGCGGCAGCCTTTGAAAGCGCGCTGCCCGGCTTCGGCTCGCAGCTTCTGGCGATCATGCTGGCGGTCTTCGCCTTCACCACCATCCTCGGCTGGGCCTATTACGGCGAGAAGTGCTGGGAGTTCCTGTTCGGCAGCAAGGTCGAAATGCCCTTCCGGATCTTCTGGACGGTCTCGGTCTTCATCGGCACCGTGGTCAGCCTCGATTTCGCCTGGCTGGTGGCCGATACGCTGAACGCGCTGATGGCGATCCCGAACCTGATCTCGCTGATTGCACTGACCCCGGTTGTGGTCATGCTGACGCGCGAATATCTGGCTCGCGAAGAAAACCGCTGAGTTTTCGTCCCGGGTGGGCTTGACGGCCCGCCCGCCGAAGGCTTCAAGGCTGAAAGAACCGACACCCGCCCCATGGGGCGGGTGCAAACATGAAGGATGGCCCGATGAAATTCACCCTGTCCTGGCTGAAGGATCATCTCGACACCGATGCCCCGGTGGAGGAAATCGCACGCGTGCTGACCGATCTC
Organism: Paracoccus sp. (in: a-proteobacteria); assembly: GCA_047973065.1. GTDB lineage: Bacteria > Pseudomonadota > Alphaproteobacteria > Rhodobacterales > Rhodobacteraceae > Paracoccus. The sequence continues at coordinate 4,644 of JBKEBH010000047.1, forward strand.
GGCCTTGAGATCGAAGAGGTCATCAACCCGGCGGCAAAGCTTGGTGGATTTACCATCGCCAAGGTCATCTCGGCCGAGCCCCATCCCGATGCCGACCGGCTGCGGGTACTGAAGGTCGCCACTGCCGATGGCGAAAAGCAGATCGTCTGCGGCGCGCCCAATGCAAAGGCCGGGCTGATCGGCGTGCTGGCCAAGCCGGGCGATTATGTTCCCGGGCTGGATGTCACCCTGTCGGTCGGCAAGATCCGCGGCATCGAAAGCCATGGCATGATGGCCTCCGAGCGCGAGCTGGAACTGTCGGACGAACATGACGGCATCATCGAGCTGCCCTCGGGCGAGGTCGGGCAGCGCTATGTCGATTGGCTGGCGGCGAATGCGCCGGAAAAGGTCGATCCGGTTTTCGACATTGCCATCACGCCCAACCGCCCCGATGCGCTTGGCGTGCGCGGCGTCGCCCGCGATCTGGCCGCGCGCGGGGTCGGCGATCTGAAACCGCTGAAAGCCGCCGATATCGAGGGCAGGTTCGACAGCCCGATCAAGGTCACCATCGACCCTGCGATTGCCGAGAAGGCGCCGTTCTTCTCGGGCCGCGTCATACGCGGGATCAAGAACGGACCCTCGCCGGACTGGATGCAGAAGCGGCTGTGCGCGATCGGGCTGCGTCCGATCAATACGCTGGTCGATATCACCAATTACTTCACCTATGACCTGAACCGGCCGCTGCACGTTTTCGACGCCGCCAAGGTCAGGGGCGATCTGCATCTGCGCGCCGCCAGGGCCGGGGAAACCGTGGTTGCGCTGGATGACAAGACCTACAGCCTGCCCGAAGGCGCGGTGGTGATCTGCGATCAGGCCGGCATCGAATCCATCGCGGGCGTGATGGGCGGCGCGGCATCGGGTTCGCAGGACGATACCACCGATGTTTTCATCGAGGCCGCCTATTTCGACCCGATCTCGACCGCGACCACCGGGCGGGCGCTGAAGATCAATTCGGATGCGCGCTATCGCTTTGAGCGCGGCATCGACCCGGCATTCACCCTGTCCGGGCTGGATCTGGCCACCCAGATGGTGATCGAGCTTTGCGGCGGCGAGCCTTCGGATGTGGTCACCGCAGGCAGGGTGCCCGATACGTCCCGCGCCTATCGGCTGGATCCCGAACGCGTGGTCAGTCTGGTCGGGATGGAGATCGAAGACACCGTTCAGCGTCAGACACTGGAACATCTCGGCTTCCGCATGGAGGGTGATCTGGCCCATGTGCCGAGCTGGCGCCCCGATGTGCAGGGCGAGGCCGATCTGATCGAGGAAATCGCCCGGATCGCCAGCCTGACCCGACTGGTTGGCCAGCCGCTGCGCCGGCCGCGCCCGGGCGTGCCGAAGCCGGTGCTGACGCCGCTTCAGTGCCGTGAAGGCGCGGCGCGGCGGATGGCGGCGCAGCTTGGGTATAATGAATGCGTGACCTATAGCTTCATCGATCAGGATGCAGCGCGGCTGTTTGGCGGCGGTCGGGACAATGTGCGGCTGGAAAACCCGATCAGCAGCGAAATGACCCATCTGCGCCCCGATCTGCTGCCCGGCCTGCTGGCAGCGGCGGCGCGCAATCAGGCGCGCGGTTTTGCCGATCTGGCGCTGTTCGAATGCGGTCCGGTCTTTTCAGGCGGCGAGCCCGGCGATCAGGCGCTGCGCCTGACCGGGCTGCTGGTCGGATCTTCCGCGCCGCGCGACCCTTACGGCTCGCGCCGTCCGGTCGATATCTATGACGCCAAGGCCGATGCCGAGGCGATCCTGCAAACCATCGGCGTCCCGGCCAGGGTCCAGATCGACCGCAAGCTTGACGGATGGTGGCATCCCGGCCGGGCCAGCAATATGCAGCTCGGCCCGAACCGGCTGGCCAGTTTCGGCGAGATTCACCCGAAGATCCTGCGCGAGATGGATGTGAAGGGTCCGGCCGTTGCCTTCACCATTCATATCCCGAATGTGCCCCTGCCCAAGGCGCAGAGCACGACCCGCCCGGCGCTGAATGCATCCAGCCTGCAGCCGGTCGAGCGCGACTTCGCCTTTGTCGTCGATAAGGGCGTCGAGGCGATCACGCTGGTCAATGCAGCCGCCGGGGCCGACAAGGCGCTGATCGACAATGTGCGGGTCTTCGACCAGTTCACCGGCGAGAAGGCCGAGGCGCAGATGGGTCCGGGCAAGAAATCGATCGCCATCACCGCCCGGCTTCAGCCGCGCGACAAGACTCTGACCGATGCTGAAATCGAGGCGGTGGCCGCCAAGATCGTCGAAAAGGTCAGCAAGGCGACGGGCGGCGCGCTGCGCGGCTGATCAGCAAGGCCCTGCCCGGCAAGGGGCGAAAGATCCTGCGTGCAAAGCGGCTGCCCGGGTGGGCGCGAACGCGCCCGCCATGGGGCGGGGGGCAGGCGCCCGGCTGTTACTGGCGTAATGTGTGTTGTCACATGGTTTGATAGTGCTGTGACACTTGGTTTGAGCCGGCTATTTGTGGGATTAGCTAGGAATATCCGATTACATTTGGTTGCGTCTGCGCAGCTGTGATTGCTGTATGCGCTCTGTATCCCCCCCTGAGCCTTTCACGGTTCTCGGCATTGCGGCGAAGGTAATTGCGGACGGCGATATCCGCGATCCGCAGCTTGCGGGCGATTTGGGCGACTGACAGGCCCTGCGAATGAAAATATACCGCCAGCCACGGCTTGGCGAGCGGGATGCGGCGCGGTACAGTGGTCAGGTTCGCCAGCGCTTCGACCGCTTCACGTCCGAACATTCTGACCAGCTCATTCGTTTCATAGGGCTTCTTGCTGATGATCAGTTCCGCCCCGCCGAACGCGAGAAGGAACCGGACTGCACCATCAATGCCCAGAACCTGCACAAAGGGGGCTATCTGGGCGGTCGGCGGCGGAGCGGTGGGGGGAGCGGAAGGGCGTTGTTGCAAAAGTCAGCGTCTGAGCGTGCCGGCCCCTTTCCCCGGTAGTCTTATGCCACGCGTTCGATCTGGGCGGTGCCGAGCGCATTGAAGCGGTTCATGAGAGCGACACG
>JBKEBH010000049.1:0-4771 GCA_047973065.1 Paracoccus sp. (in: a-proteobacteria)
CCACACGACCCCTCAGCAGCACACACAGCCAGTTTCAGCCTTGTTTTACTGGGCTCTTCCGGCCACTTCCGCCTTCACCCGACCTCTTCCGGTTACCTGCAATATCTGGTGTCGCACAACAGCGAGTTTTGCAACGGCAAATGCAGGCAATCTTTCTATACGGCCAAGAACCGGGCCGAGCGGATTGCATCGAGGCAGGGGCGCAAATGTCTGTGGTGCAGCGGGCCGATCCCGGCAGAGGCGCGGGGCGATGTGATCTATTGCAGCCAAACCTGTTCGAACCGCTCACAGAACGACATGATCAAAACCCGGCGCATCTGTCGGCAATGTGGAATGTCCTTTTGCGGCAACGGGCCGTTCTGCTGTCACGCCTGCTATTCAGACAGCCGCCGCGAAAAACACCATCGGCCCTGTCCCGTCTGCGGCATCGTATTCAAGCCGCACCGGCATGAGCAAGTCACCTGTTCAAAAGCCTGTATGGGTAAACGAATGGTGACGCGAAGGGCAAAAAGCGAAAGCTGAACCCTGTTCCCCCAGCGTTTCCTGAAAGGCGAACGGGCGTTGTCCACTCGGTCATGGCGTCGCTTAACTGTCTGATTTTATTGGTGGAGCCAAGGGGAGTCGAACCCCTGACCTCTTGAATGCCATTCAAGCGCTCTACCAACTGAGCTATGGCCCCACCGGAGGTCTCAGCAACGCTCTGCATCGCTGCGTGAGGGGTCTATAAGGGGGGGCTCCGGGCCGTGCAAGTGGAAAATTGATGGAATGCAAAAAAGAAAGCGAGGTCCTCTGACCTCGCTTTGCGATCATTGTTTTCGGCTCAGCGATCAAGGCCGCGCTTGGCGTCGAGGCTCCAGGGGCCGGGGCCGGCGAAGACGATGTAGAGGAAGATGAAGCAGTAGAGAATCGCGGCATCGCCACCGTTCAGGGCGGGAACCGGATGCTGCGGGGCATGGGCCATCCAGTAGGCGGCAGCCATCAGGCCCGACAGCAGGAAGGCGACCGGGCGCGAGAACAGGCCGACGATCAGCAGGGCGCCGCCGACAAGCTCAAGCACGCCGGCAAACCAGAAGGTCGAGAAAATCGGGGGGAAGGCCCGGTCGCTGGCCGGAATGCCAAGGATCTTCTGGGTGCCATGGGCAAAGAAGATCAGTGCGGAGACGATACGCAGCACACTGAGCATCTGTGGCGCGAAGCGGTCAAGTTTTTGATAGGTCATTCATATATCCCTGTAACGAACGGATGCGTTCGCTACAGGGATAGCAATTATCATTGCGATTGCAACTATTCGTCGTCGTCGCTGGCGACATCCGCGATATCGTCAAGCGAGACATCGTCGTCGTCGTCATCGTCTTCGAGCAGGTCGTCGTCGATATCGCCGCTGTCATCGGAATCGAGATCGTCTTCCAGAAGATCGTCGTCCTGATCCTCATTTTTGGTTGCGGTCTTTTCAGTGACCAGCGAACGTCCACGGCCCGGGGTCAGGCTTTCCAGGGTGAATTCGGTCCCGCAGGCCGGGCAGGTCATCGGATCGTTATGCAGGTCGTAGAAACGAGTCCCGCAATGCGGGCAGAGGCGTTTCGTGCCCCATTCCTCTTTGGGCATGGTAATCTCCTTACGCCGCAGTTAGGTAAATTCGGCGTTCCCCTGCCACAAGCCCATGAAGCTGTAAAGACCTATCCGCAGCCAATGTCCGAGCAAATCCAGATTGACGATATCATGGTTTCCGTAAGGCGCAATGCGCGGGCGCGGCGGATGACGCTGCGGGTGCCGCGCTCGGGCGGGGATGCGGTGCTGACGCTGCCGATGAAAGCCAGTCTGAAGGCGGGGCGGGAATTCGTGCAATCCAAGGTCGATTGGCTGCGCAAGGCCGTGGCGGCGATGCCCGAGCCGCAGCTCGTGCAGGACGGGGTGGCCTTGCCGATATCGGGGCATTTGCGGCAGGTTCGGGCGCTGCCGGTCAAGCGGGTGCAGCTGCAAGGCGATCTGCTGGCCGTGCCGAATGGCCGCCCGGTCGGGCTCAGCCTGCAGGCCTGGTTGAGGCATCGGACCCATGCGGCATTGTGCGAGGCGGTGGATCGTCATGCCGGCAATCTTGGCCGCCAGCCAGGTGCGATGAGCCTGCGTGATACCCGGTCCCGCTGGGGCAGCTGCACCTCGGATGGGCGGCTGATGTTTTCCTGGCGCTTGGCCATGGCGCCGCCAGAGGTGCTGGACTATGTTGCGGCGCATGAGGTTGCCCATCTGGCCCATATGGACCACTCGCCGCGCTTCTGGGCGCAGGTCGAAGCCCTGATGCCCGGCCACGCCCCGCACCGGGCCTGGCTGCGCCGGCACGGGGCCGAGCTTCAGGCCTGGCGTTTCAAGGATTGACCCTGCCTGCGAATGTGATCACAAACGCGGCATGAATGCTGCGCGATCTTCAGACCCCTCGGCCCATGAACGTCTTTACCGTACCTTGCGCGGGCGGATTCTGGTGGGGGAGCTGCCGCCCGGCCAGCCTTTGACCCTGCGCGGGATCGCCGCCGAATATGGGGTCTCGATGACGCCGGCCCGCGAAGCCGTGCGCCGGCTGGCGGCGGAAGGGGCGCTGACGCTGTCGGCCTCGGGCCGGGTGAGCACGCCCGAGCTGTCGGTCGAACGGATCGAGGAACTTGCCGCGCTGCGCGCGCTGATCGAGCCGGAACTGGCCTCGCGCGCCTTGCCGCGTGCCCATTTCGCGCTGATCGACCGGCTGAGCGCCATCAATGGCACGATTGCCGATGCGGTGATGCGTCAGGACGCGGTCGGCTATATTCGCAGCAATCTGGAATTTCACCGCACGCTTTATCTGCGCGCGCAGGCACCGGCCATGCTGGCGATTGTCGAAACCGTCTGGCTTCAGCTCGGCCCGACCATGCGGGCGCTTTACGGACGGGTGCAGCGCAATGAGCCGCCGCGCCATCACCGGCTGATCATTGCCGCGCTGAGGGCCGGGGACGAGCCCGGCCTGCGGCTGGCGGTGCGTGCCGATGTCACCCATGGCCTGCGCCATCTGACGGCGGATGCGGCGGGGCGCTAAGCTGGGTCATTCGCCGCTGGCCCCCGTTGACCTTTGGGGTGGCTCGGGTCTATCGCAGGCAGGAACAAGCGGAAGATGAACATGAACCTCTTTGCCGATATTCGCGGCGTCGTGATTGATGCTTTGGGCCGGATGACGCAGGCGGGCGAGTTGCCGGCCGGGCTGGACATGACCAATGTCACCGTCGAGCCGCCCCGTGATCCCGCCCATGGCGACATGGCCACCAACGCGGCCATGGTGCTGGCCAAGCCTGCGGGCATGAAGCCGCGCGAGATTGCCGAAAAGCTGGCCGTGCGGCTGACGGATGATGCGCGCATCTCCTCGGCCGAGGTGGCGGGGCCGGGCTTTCTCAACCTGCGCCTTGTGCCGGCGGTCTGGCAGGGCGTGATCCGGGCTGCGCTGGAAGCGCCGGCCGGCTATGGGCGCTCGGATCTGGGGCAGGGGGTGCGGATCAACGTCGAATTCGTCTCGGCCAACCCGACCGGGCCGATGCATGTCGGCCATACACGGGGCGCGGTCTTCGGGGACGCGCTGTCCAGCCTTCTGGCTTTCGCCGGCTATGACGTGACGCGCGAATATTATGTCAATGACGGCGGCGCGCAGGTCAATGTGCTGGCTCGCTCTGCCTATGAGCGTTACCGCGAGGCCAACGGGCTGGAGCCGGAAATCGCCGAAGGGCTCTATCCCGGCGATTACCTGATCCCGGTCGGCGAGGCGCTGAAGGCGAAATATGGCGCCAGCCTGCTGGATCGGCCCGAGGAAGAATGGCTGGCCGAGATCCGCGAATACGCCACCGATGCCATGCTGGCGATGATCCGCGAGGATCTGGCGCTGCTGAATGTGCAGATGGATGTCTATTCTTCGGAAAAGGCGCTCTACGGTTCGGGCAAGATCGAAGCCGCGATCGAGCGCTTGCGCCAGGCCGGCCTCATCTATGAAGGTGTTCTGGAGCCGCCGAAGGGCAAGTTGCCCGACGATTGGGAAGCGCGGGAACAGACGCTGTTCCGTTCGACCTCTTATGGCGATGATCAGGACCGGGCGGTGCAGAAATCGGATGGCAGCTGGACCTATTTTGCCCCCGATATCGCCTATCACTGGGACAAGATCGACCGTGGATTCGACCAGCTGATCGACGTCTTCGGCGCCGATCATGGCGGTTATGTGAAACGGATGAATGCGGCGGTCGGCGCGCTGTCCAATGGCCGGGTGCCGCTGGACGTCAAGCTGATCCAGCTGGTCAAGCTTTACAGGAACGGCGAGCCCTTCAAGATGTCGAAGCGCGCCGGCACCTTCGTCACCCTGCGCGATGTGGTCGAGCAGGCAGGCGTCGATGTCACCCGCTTCCACATGCTGACCCGCAAGAACGATGCGACGCTGGATTTCGACTTTGCCAAGGTGCTGGAACAATCCAAGGACAACCCGGTCTGGTATGTGCAATATGCCAGCGCCCGGGCGCCTTCGGTGCTGAACCGCGCGCGCGAGCTGGGCGTCGATACCTCGGATGCTGCGTTGGCGGCGGCCGATCTGTCGTGCCTGAGTCACCCGGCCGAGCTGGAGCTGGTCCGCAAGCTTGCCGAATCTCCGCGCCGGATCGAGGCTGCGGCCGGGGCGCATGAGCCGCATCGGGTGGCCTTCTACCTGTATGATCTGGCCGGATCGCTGCACTCTTTGTGGAATCGCGGCAATGATGATCTGTCGCTGCGCTTCGTG
>JBKEBH010000051.1:0-2811 GCA_047973065.1 Paracoccus sp. (in: a-proteobacteria)
GAAATCCACCGCCTCGGCGAAGTTCGACGAGACCGTGGAAATCGCGATGAACCTCGGCGTCGACCCGCGCCATGCCGATCAGATGGTCCGCGGTGTGGTCCAGCTGCCGGCCGGTACCGGCAAGGACGTTCGCGTCGCCGTCTTCGCTCGCGGTCCCAAGGCCGACGAAGCCAAGGCTGCCGGCGCTGAAGTCGTCGGTGCGGAAGATCTGTTGGAATCGATCCAGGGCGGCAAGATCGACTTCGATCGCGTCATCGCCACCCCGGACATGATGCCGCTGGTCGGCCGTCTGGGTAAGATCCTCGGCCCGCGCAACCTGATGCCGAACCCCAAGGTCGGTACGGTGACCATGGATGTCGCTCAGGCGGTTGCTGCTGCCAAGGGCGGCGAAGTCCAGTTCAAGGCCGAGAAGGCCGGTGTCGTCCATGCCGGGATCGGCAAGGTCAGCTTCGACGCCGACAAGATCGCCCAGAACGTCCGCGCTTTCGTCGAGGCCGTGAACCGCGCCAAGCCGAGCGGGGCCAAGGGCACCTATCTCAAGAAGGTCTCGATCAGCTCGACCATGGGTCCGGGCGTATCGATCGACATCGCCGATGCGGTTTCCGCTGGGTAAGCGGCTGGCAGGGGCTTGCGCGATGTAAGCCTTTGTGATAATTGAGAAAGATCAATCCCGGTCGGTTTTTCCTACCGGGGTTTTTCAATTCCGGGGTAAGCGTTCATGCGCGCGATCATCCTTTGAGATATTTGGACCGCATGAGTTGCCAATGGCAGATTCACCTCTCCTGACGATAGTCGTTACCACGCATTATCGACCCGGACAGCTTGTTTCGGCTCTGAAATCCATCAGGGAACAGGGTGATCTGCCAGTCGAGATTATCCTGTGCGATGATGCTGGCGGTGCCGAGACGCGCCATGTCGCTGCCGATATGCTGAGCGACAGGGACATCCTGATCTCACGTCCCGGGATGCGCGGCCCGGCTGAGAGCCGCAATTTCGGGATCGAGCTGGCGCGGGCGCCTTGGATCGGGTTTCTCGATGACGATGACCGTCTGGCGCCGGGCTGGCTTGCCAGGCTTTTCCCTGAGCTTCGCGATCCGACGCCGCGAGTACTCTTCGGGGATTTCATGCTCTGTAATACCCATGCCGCGGGCCCGTCTGGTAGAAGTGACGGCAGCCCGGGTCAGCGGATTGATACGGGTGCTGCGCCGGTTTTCAGTCTGCGGGTGCGTAACATGATCCACAGCGCGGCATTTGTCATGCCGCGCACTGTATCGGCCCGGTTCGATCCGGCGCTGCGCAGTCATGAGGATTGGGACTTCCTGCTTGCTCTGCATGCTGAGATCCCGTTCCAGCACCTGTCGGTCGTTGCCAGCGAATATTATGCCGCCCCGGCTGGCAATCGGAATAGTGTCTCGGCGCGCACCCTGGCCGCCGATTATCTGGCCATCTACGAGCGCCATCCGACCATGGAGTTGCCGATGCAGCTGGCCCGGGTCGAATGGCTGCGCCAGCTCGGCGGCATGGCTTCCGGGGCGGAGGGCTGATCGGTTCAGGGTTGTGCCTTGCCCGCAGTCGTTCTATAGCGGCCACTCGCATCGGTCCGGCGATTCGCCTGGCCGATGCTTTCGTCCGAGACGGAGGGTGCTGCATCGCAGCTTAATTTCCTTCCCGAGATGGAAGTCGAGACCATTTTTCCGGGGCTCTCCTCGGGTGATCTCGGGTCCATCGCCCACGGACCCGAGCTTCGGCCATCAGGCCGGAGAAAGTGAGAGCCGGGGAGAAATCCCCAAACTTGGAGCAAACTGTGGATAGAGCACAAAAAGAACAGGTGGTCGAGGAACTCGGCCAGATCTTTGAAAGCTCTGGCGTCGTGGTGGTTGCCCGCTACGAGGGAATGACGGTTGCACAGATGCAGGACCTGCGCGCGCGTATGCGCGAAGAAGGCGGGTCCGTTCGCGTTGCCAAGAACAGGCTCGCCAAGATCGCCCTGGAAGGTAAGCTTTGCGAAAGCATTGGCGAATATCTGACGGGCATGACCGTGCTGTCCTATTCGGAAGACCCTGTGGCTGCGGCCAAGGTCGCCGATAAATACGCCAAGGATAACGACAAGTTCGTCATCCTCGGCGGTGCCATGGGCGACACGGCTCTGGATCCGGCCGGTGTGAAAGCCGTCGCCGCTATGCCGTCGCGCGAGGAGCTTATCGCTTCCATCGTCGGTTGCATCGGCGCACCTGCTTCCAACATCGCCGGCGCGATTGGCGCACCTGCTTCGAACATCGCGGGCATTCTTTCGACGCTCGAAGAGCGCGAAGCTGCCTGATGCAATCAATTCCCGACTGGTGGCTTGAAGCCCGACGTTGGAACACTAACTGGAAAGAACGGAAAAATGGCTGATCTTAAGAAACTCGCCGAAGAAATCGTGGGCCTGACCCTGCTGGAAGCCCAGGAACTGAAAACCATCCTGAAGGATGAGTATGGCATCGAGCCCGCCGCTGGCGGCGCCGTCATGATGGCTGGCCCGGCCGCTGCTGCCGAAGCCGCTGAGGAAAAGACCGAATTCGACGTCGTTCTGACCGACGCCGGCGCCAACAAGATCAACGTGATCAAGGAAGTGCGCGGCATCACCGGTCTGGGCCTGAAAGAAGCCAAGGACCTAGTCGAAGCCGGCGGCAAAGTCAAAGAAGGCGTGTCGAAAGCTGAAGCTGAAGACATGAAGAAAAAGCTGGAAGACGCCGGCGCGAAAGTCGAGCTGAAGTAATCCGGCCTCTGGTCGTTTGAATTTAGGCAGGGTCCGGGAATTCCCGGACCCTG
>JBKEBH010000382.1:0-10341 GCA_047973065.1 Paracoccus sp. (in: a-proteobacteria)
ACTGCGTCACGCCGACCGTGATCGCCCACGTCAGCAGCGCGGCAGGCAACCACGCGGGCGCGGTGTCGATGACGCGCACCATAAAATCCCAAGCCTGCGTCAGAATGTCGATCATGCTGCCGCCCTCCGCTCAGTGACGAAATCCAGCGCCGCCTTGTAGTAGAACGGCCAGGTGTCGGGATGCGGCTTGCCCGGGCGCCAGTTGCGGAGGTAGTAGGCCCAAGCGCCCTCCACGTCGCCGAGAGCAGGCAGCGGCGCGCGGTCGCTGTAGAGCAGCAGCGCCGCGAAGGCCATCGCGAACGGTTGATCCACCGCCATCGCATGCCAGACATCGCCGGGGATCGGCGCGACACCGCGCCGCAGGCAAACCGCTCGCGCCTCGACGCTGGTCGACGGATGGCGCAGAACACCGCTCACCCCGCCGTTCTGCTCAAACTGCGGCAGGCCGTGCGCCTTGCCGTAGACCGGAACACCCTCGCGGTAGAACGCAATCTGTCGCGTCTGCAGCCAGTCGCCGGATTCCTGCCCGGAAATCGCCAGCATCATCACGCGGCGCTGCGGCGAGTCGAACCGGTTGGGAAGCAGTCGGTGGAAACACTCGTCGACATGACGGGCACAACCGCGAAGGTTCGCAGCCAGTTCCGGCGTCATGGACAAGCTCATTGTCGGTCAGCCCGCCCTGCGCGCAGATCGCGGATATCGCTGGTGTTGCGATCAATCTGCACCTTCATTTCTGCCGCCTGGCGAGTGAGCGCGGGCACCGGTGCCAGTTGCACGGTCAGCGTCTCAAGCCGGGCATTGGTCACCGCTTGCGCCGTCAAGACTTCCTGCAACGCCTTGCCCTGCTGCCCCGTCACATCAGTCAGCGACACCAGCCTCTGGTCGAACGCATGGGCGATGTAGCCGAACATCGAAAGCCCGGCGAGGCAGGCCAGACCGACGATCCAGCGCTCGACAGGCCCGAGCGCGAAGTGCCACTTTCCGTCGTCCTGCCGTTGAACTTCCAATGCCGTTCCTCGCCGGGTGAATCCTGTGAGTCATTGCAACAGAACGGCTGACACGTTCAATGCCTTGGGGTATGCTGAATCCTCATGGCCGCGCTACTCGCCACCCCTATCGCCATGCTGATCGGCACCGTCGCCGGGATCGCTGTCGGGATTGCCTTGCTGGCCTTCCCGCTGCTGTGCGCCTGGGAACTTATTCGGCCCTGGTCACGACGAATCTTTGCCAAGCCTGATTAAGCGCCTGCTGCGCTTCGGCCTTCTGCTTCTCCAGTTCCCGAATCTTGCGGTCGCGCTCGACACCGGCCTTGCCCTTGAGTAGCGTGACCGGCGCTGCCGCATATTCGGCCTTGATCGCGTCATTGATCGCGCTGATGCGCTTCTCGGCTGCCTTGTAGCGACCAAACACCGAATCATCCCGCACGGCAATCATCTGCGGCGAGCCATCGGTTTCGATGATGCCGCCCTTCGGGCCGTTCTTCGACTTCGTCTTTCGGCGCTTGAAGGTGACGCCGTGCAGCTCCGGCGTGTCCTCGATCAGATGCTTCGCCGCGTCGTAACCTTCCGCCCGGTAGGTGGCGCGCAGCTTCCTGATGGCGCGATCAATCGACTCGCGCCGGTCGTAGTAGGCCGACGCCTGCGCCGCCTGCTGGTCGATGTTTGACACGAACCGGCTGGTGATCGGCACGTCGCGCGCGGCCAGATCCTCACCATTGGCTGCAGCCTCGCCCACCGTGGCAACATCCACGATGAACTTGCCCGTGCCGCCGCTCAGCGTCTTGACCAGGTACTCGATGTCCTCCGGCGCCCAATCCAGCATGCCGACCGGCGGCGTGAAGTCGTCGCCCCCGCCGATCCGGTTGAGCCCGGTAGCGGTCAGCTTGAACAGCTCCAGCGTGTCCGGTCGGCCCATGCCGGCCAGCGGGACATCGCTCTTGCTGTACGGGTTCTCGTTGCGGATGCGGTTGCCGAAGTCGTTGCGGTTCGTGGCGATGTTCGTCGGGATACGCAGCGCGGTTGGCAACAGGCCCAGGGCTCCATCATCCAGCGGCACCGGGCTGAACGACTCCACAGCCGCGCTCAGTACGTCGCCCGTGATTGCGGCAGCCGACTCGTTCGGCTTGCGCCCGTCCTTCGCCCAGCCTGCGGTTTTGCCGGCCAGATAGGTGAACAGGTTGAAGCCGTAGGGCATCGGGATCGTCAGGATATGCTCGCTGCCAATCGGGATCACCAGGTTCCGGCGCTTCACATAGTCCGGCGTCTTGTCCCACAGCGACTCGTCGTCCTCGTCGTCCTTCATGCCCATCATCGCGAGAGCCGCCACGGCCTGAATCCCGGCGAGCGTGCCGACGTAGCCCATCGCCTTCGGTTTGCGCATGATGGTGCCGGCTCGCTTCGCGCCCTGCATGCTGGCGTTGTAGAACAGCCACCACGCATTGAGCGCGCTGCCCATGTTGCCCTTGCGGTTGAAGTTGACCGTCAAATCCTTGGCGTAGGCTGCCGCCTGCTCCGCGCTGGCCCCGCGCTTGCGCAGCGTGACGTAGGCCGACAGGCGCAAGGCGTTCTCGACCGCGTCGTTCAGATTGCCAACAACGTCGCCAACGGCCTGCGCAGCGCGCGAGAGGCCGGTCGGACTGTAGCCGCGCAGCCCGCCGCGACCGATCTTGCGGTAAATGTCCTCGACGGACGGCATGTTCACATAGCCGGTTTTGCCGCCGGCATTGGCGAACTCGCGCGCCCACTGATCCCACGTCCCGGAACCCGATTTGTCCGCCGCGTGCCGCCATGCCGCTGCTGCGGCTTGCGGGTAATGGACAGCCGCATCCAGCGCCGCCAGCTCGCCATGCTCGACCGCGATCCCGGTCAGGCCGAAAATCGCGTCACGGGCCGCATTGACCGGCGTGAATGCCGGGTTGTACTTCGTGAACACCGCCGACAGGTAGCGATTGAATGCGCCTGCAGCACGGGTGATCGTGTTCAGGCTCTCGACGCCCGCATTGTTCATGGCTGACGCCATGTTAACGTCGGCAATCCACAACCGGTACAGCTTGCCCTCGTGGCGAACCGCGATCACGCGCGGGTCGCTGAAATCCTCGATGACGCGCTCCACCACGTCGCCATTGGAATCCAGCTCCCGGCGAACCTGCACGGGCTCCACCTGCCACAGCGCCGGGTTAGGGTTAGCCAGCGCCAGGCGCATTGCCGCGCGGCCGACACGGGCTTTCTCGGAAAGGATGATCGCCCGCTGTGCGTCGCCGAACACTTCGGCCAGGATGTTCTCGGCCAGATTGCCATCACCACGGCCGAGCGCGTTCTTGACCGGCTGCGGCCGGGTATCCAGTCCACGACCAGCACCACCGGCCTGCCGCGCAATTTCCTGCTCCGCCTTGCCACGCAACGGGACATAGGCGGAATACTGGTTTTCCATCGCGTCGAACTGCTCGCGCGTGATCAGGCCATGATCCAGCAGCCGCTTGCGGGTGGCCTTCGTGATCGCGTCCACGCGCTTCGCCAGCGGTTCCAGCTTCGCCCGGTCAGCGCCAGCCAGAATCCGGCGAGCCTCGGCCGTCGACATGCCGCTGCCGCCGTCCTGCATGCGCGGATTGATCTTGGCGATTTCCTTGTTGCGTTCCTCGGCATGGCGCGCGTACAGATATTCCTCCATCTGCTCCAGCTTCACGCCAGCATCGCGCATCGCCTTCACCAGCGGCTCGATATGCTTCGCTTCCAACTGGTCGATGCCCTCGCCGACGCGGCCGTGCATGAGGTTTTCCAGCCGAACGACATCCTGCGCATCGGGGATCGCCTTCCCAATCTGTTCGGCAATTTGATCCTGCGCATCACGCCAACTGATCATCTTGTCGTCCAGCGCGGCGCGAGCCTTGCGCAGTTGACCCTTGCGACCTTCCCACTTCCCGGCGTCGTAGTTCCAGCCCGGCGTTCCACGATTCACCGGCAGCGTCTGCGCGACCGCATCACGGCGCGTCTCGGCTTGCTGCTCGGCTTGCTGGCGCGTGCGGCGCTGGAAGAACGGCCCATAAGGCAACTGCCTGGAAGCGGCTAACGACACAAAGTTGTCGCCATCTTCGCGAACGAACACATCAAGCGTCCGCACGTCGGCAGCGTCCAAAGCCTTACTGACATTCTCAGCTCCCGGCCTGTCGCCCCATGTGATAGCGGCGGACGCGGAGGCTTCGTGAATGTCTCGCAGCAGTGCGGCAATACCAGTGCTCGCGTTGCCGCTGCGCATCTTTCGCGCCTCGTCAGCGGTCAGTGCGATATGCCCAATAACCCGATGACGGGTGTCCAACAGCAGCACACCAACATCCGGGCCACCCTCCAGGGCGTCAGTGATCCTCACTGCCGACAGCGCGGCCGAATGGCCGTTAATAGTTTGCCCGGTCTCGGCGGCAACTCGGCGAATAACGCGCTCGGTCACGGGGACGCTGCCCTTGTTTCGCGCGGCAGTGGTTGGCCTGTCAAACTCCTCCGGCACGGTTCGGCTATTGTCGAACTCGGAAATGCCGACAAACGAAGCCTTGTCCGAGCCTGGGCCGACAACAATCATGCCTTTCGCGTCGATGCCGGAGCCTTTGAGTAGATCGGCAAGCGCGCTGGTGACGCGCTTGTCGGCGTCAGACTGACTTACCACCCCAGACGGGTGATTGTGCGCAAAGTAGACGCTACGCGCGCCGGGCACGGCGGCAACAGCGCCAGCCAGCGACCATCGCTCGACGCTTGCGCCCGCCACCTCTCCGACGGAATGTTTGATGACCGCAATGGGCCGGTTGCCTGAATCAAGCACCAGCGCGGCCATGTGTTCCTGCGGTCGCTTGCGCAGCGGAGCCACAATGTGCGCGGCATCCTGCCAGCTTGTGACGCGCTCGACGCCAGTCGAGAACTGCCCGGTTGCTACGTTGACGGTTTTCCCGAGCGACCGGAACACGCGCGCTTGCGTTTCGGCAAGGGTGTCACCGTCGGCCGCGAACAATTCGAGCTGTCCACCCTGTACGGCGGGCTCGGACTGAATGTTCGCAGCGGAACCCTTAGCGGCTCCACGACGCTGCCAGTTCGGTAGCGGGCTGGTTTCTCCATACGATGCAACACCCTCACGAATCGTTGTCGATTCTACGCCAGAATCCCCGGTCCTGCGCTCCTCATACCGGCGCAGCACGTCAATCAGCTTGTCTCGGAACGCCTCCACGTCCTGCAGATAGGCGTTCGTGCCACGGTTCGGAATCCTGCCCAGCAGGGAATCCAGAAACTCCCGGAAAGCCGTCGCCACGCGGCGGAACAGGGTTGGCGACTCCTTCGCCATTCGATTGAGAAACGCCGGATCGGTCATGGCGTCGGCGGTGGCATCGGCGACCAGTTCCGCCAGCGCCCCGCGCGGGTCGGTCGTATTGCCTTCGTCAGCCATGCGCTCGATCCACGCAGGCAGGTTGCCTTGGCGCTGCACTTCGTCAGCCAGTTCCTGATACAGGCCGGGATCGCTCCCTTCCAGTTCGTGAACAAACTCGTGCGACGCTACCAGCGTCGCGGGCATGTCTGCCTTTTCGTCAATGTAGATGTGGCCGTCACGGAAGGTCAGGCCGTTGAACGTCTCGACCTCCGGCGTCAGGTTTCGGATGACGTGGATGCTTTTTCCGGTGGCGGCTTCGAGGGCTCGAAGGGCGCGACGAAGGGCGTCAGGCAGTGCCGCCTTCGGTATTTCACGGGCTCGGAACTGCTCGCTTCCGCGTCCTTCGGTTCGTAGCCAGCCGTTGAACTGTCGATTGAGTCGTCGGCTGGCGTCGGTTTGCTCGGCTTGTGCGACACGGGTCAAGTCCTCTTGCTGCGGGCGCGGGCCAGCAAACAACTCGCCCGGCCCGGCCATCATATCGGTGCGATCGCCACCCGTCCTGCCGTTACGCTGGTCGTCTTTGGCGCGGCGCGCGGCGTCCGTCAGTTCGCGGCTGGTCGGTGCGCCGAACAGGTCGCCGGAGCGCTGGAACCGGATGTCGGGATTGTTCGGGTCGAACTGGCCGTTGTTGCCGGTGGCGGATTTGATTTGGTTGGGGCTGAATACCGCAATCTCGGCCGGACGATCAGGTCTGTTCAATATCATCCCGTCGTAACCACGCGCCGTCAGTGTTTCAACATCCGCTTTGCTGATAACACCGATAGCGAACTTGTCAGGATCAAAATTGAAGTCGTACTTGCTATACCCGTCTGCCATGTAGGGGTTTTGCAGGCTTAGGAATACAGGCATCACACTACCTTTGCCAGCATAGCCATTGACCTCAGTAGGGTTAGGTGAAAAATAAAATGCGCCGCTCCCAGCTACAGATTTTGATGTGCTGAACGTGTCGAAATCACCGCGCGTCCCGTGATACACCACCAGCGGCTCGCCGTTCTCGTCGACCACCTTGCTGTCGCCGAACCAGCGCTTGAACTCGGGTGTCTGTGTCTGATCGACTGACCGACGCTGGAACGGCACGTCATTACCGTAGCCGTTCTGCTGGCCGCTTGAGTCGTCATCGAAGCCGGGGATGTAATCGTCAGATTCCTTTTCCGCTTCGGCTTCGGCTCGTGCCGCCGCTTCATCTTCATCCTTTTGCTGAAAGTAGCGATCCCATCCCTCTGCTGCCATCGCGTCAATATCAGCGTCATCGCCCAGGGCAAAGCCTTCCTTGTTATCCAACCCTTTGAACAGGAAATCGCCAACGTCACCCAGATCGGAAACCGGCGGCGCGTTCTCGGGATCGGGCAGCAGCCAGCCGTCGTCGATCATTCCTTCACGAAGGTCGTCGGGCATGAGTCCGCCGTCTTTGCGGAACAGGCCGGGAATCATGCCGGAATTCTTGGAGCCCTTGCCGCCACGGTACAGAACCGGGTCGAGCCCGTACTGGCGGCGGAATGCCTCCCAGTTCAGGCCGTCAGATTGGGCGATGCCAGCAAGATACTGGCGCGGACGGCTTACTCGGGAGGGTTGGCCGCGAGGATTCGGGCCATCCGGATTCGCTGCTCCAGACTGTACCGGTGCGGCTTCTCCGGGTCGATCACGCCCAGCCGGCGCGCTTCCTCGATCATCTGCGGCGTAGGGCTCGCCGGTGAACGGGTCGGTGTCGTCGTCGAGGTCGAACCTTTCATCGTTTGGCTGGCTTGCTGCTTCGTCTGCTCGCGCAACGCTTTCCGCTGCTCCAGGATTCGCAACAGTTCCTGCGGATTGTCTTTCAGGTGCAACAGCCCCAGCCGTTGCAGGCGTGCTATTTCGGACATGGCTACGTCCCTTAATTTTGGCTTCGTGTACGCCCTCATCGGCAACGCCTGCAATGTCAACCGGATTGCCATCGGCGGCAATATCCGCCATGCCGATATGCAGGCCAACGCCCACCGGGTCGCCACCGCCCTTGCGTGGGATACTGGCGATTCCGGCCTGCTCAGCATACGCCGAAACCATCGCCTCCGCAGTCGCCATCGCATCAGACAGTTGATCTTGCGTGACGTTCACCACCACAAACCCGAACTCGTCACCGCCAGTTCGCATCGGCAATACGTCTGCGCCGGTTCCCCGAAGTTCGCCTTCCAGTATCCGGCTGATTTCACCGAACGGTACATTTGCCGGATCGGCCTTGTTGCCAAAGTGTTCGTTCAGTCCACCCAGATTGGCGAAGTCAGCCGACACGAATACGGCAGGTTCGCCTGTATTGCGAACGTGGTCTATGGCACGCTGGATGGTGCGCGCCTTTTCGTTCTCCGTCCGCGCATCCACAAACCCGGTCACAGAATCGCGTCGCGCCTTCGGCGTCAGTTCGGCAATCAACTCATCCGGCACGCCGCGCTCGCGCAAAATGACTGCTTTCTGCTCGAATTGATTGGCGCGATCTTGGTCGGCGTCGATGAAAGGCGTGCGCTCCGCTTTCGGTTGCCCCGGCTGTTTCGGCTGCTCCGGTTGTTTCGGTTGCTTCGGCTCCAACGCAGGCGCTGGCTGCTGCGGATCAACGATGCCCGCCGCCTCCAGCATCGCATTCAGGTCGTCGGTTGCCTCCGGTGCAACGCCAACGGATTCGGGCGCGGCGGGTGGCGGCGGTTGTGCCGGGCCTGCCGGCTCAATCGGTGGCGGGTTCTTGAACAGGTCAGGGCCGTTGCGTGATGCAGGCTCGCCCAGCGCCCCAACGACAGCGCCCATCGGCGCGCCCATTAATGCCTCCAGCAGGGCAGAGCCGCCAATATCCTTATCCAGTGTCGTTGGCAGCCCGCCAGCCATTTCGCCGACGTTCTGCGACACCTGATCGAAACCGCCCTGCGCGCCTTCGCCGATGGTTTCCTTGGCCCCACCGAACAGCGCGCCAGCAACGCGACTGGACGCGCCAGACGGCAACCGTCCGATCAAGGCGTCCTCGACCACGTTCAGGCCGAGCTTCTGGCCGATCCCGAGCAAGGCGAGGTTGGCAAGGAATCCCGAGCCTGCGCCTGCCGTCCGCGCTTGTGCGGCCAGGTATTGCAGTGCCTTGCCGTGATCGCCTTCGGCCACTAGCAATGCCTGCTGATACTCAGGTGACGCCATGATGGCGCTCAGGTTGTCCGGGTTCAGTACCGCATCCGCAGCACCCTCGCCCGACATGACGCCCGCCGTACCTGCCTGCCCGACAAGATTGGCAGCCGTCAGGGTTTTGCCGGTTGCGCCTAGTGCCTTCGCCACATTGCCCAGCGCACCGCCAGCGGCAAAGCTGCTGGGCAGGCTGTCAGCCACCTGCCCAATGGCGGACGGGTTGTCCCACAGGTACGCCGCAATGTTGCCCGCCTGATCCAGCGCGCCACCCTCCACGGCGAACGCCTGCCCCAAGCCGCGCTGTAGCGCCTTTTCCTTATCCGACTGATAGCGCCTCGCGTTTTCAGCGTATCCGCCGGCAACGTTCGCAAAAGAATCCAGAAACTCGCTGCGCACCGTGCCGTCAGTGAACGCCGTGTTGGCGAGATTCGTTGCGCCTTCGATCAGGTCAAGGCCAGCGGCACCGATACCCAGTGCGCGATCTGTGAATGCCTCGCCCCAGGTGCGTTCGGGGATGGCGATAGCATCGACCGGTGTAGCCGATACCGGCGCAGCGGCTGGCTGATCCTCGTACTTCTGCCACCACTCACCACCAGCAGAATTAGGCTTCTGCTCCGGCTGATCCTCGTATTTTTCCCACCATGCGGCCATCAGTGCGTCTGCACCACTTTGCCGCTTGGCAGGCGCACCCACGTTCCCGGCGGCGGCTCGAAGTTCATCGCGGTTGCGTCAATCGGCGACGCCTGCGAGCTGCCATCGCCGAACATCGTTGCAGCCGGTTGCGTGGCGACCGGAACACCCGGCGTCGCACCCTTGTTCTGCTCCACCAGCCAGCGGCTCAGCGCATAGTCGCCGTCCGCCAAGCGCGGATCAGCGGCCAGGTTCTGCTGCCGCCACTGCTCGAACGCGGCCACCTTGGCCGGATCGGCCATGTATATCCCGCCTTCGCCCTCCGTGCCGAACATCCGGTCAACGATGTCGCCCGCCGGGTTCGTCCAGTTCAGCGGGTTTCGGCCAGGCGACGGGTTGTTGCGCTGGTTCGCCAATGCCATCGACGCGGCAGCCTGTGCATTGGAAGCGCCAGCGCGGGCATCATTGGCACCGATCATGGACTGTCCAAGGTCGGTAATCACCGGCTCGCTGCTCGAATCGTAAGCATTTCGGGTCATCACGCCCTGCCCCAGCGACTTCTGCACGGCGACCGGCTTGCCGCTCAGCACGGCAAGGCCCGGATTCAGTTCATCGACACCCGCGCCGCCCTGCATCATTTCCCACAGCTCGGAACGCTGGTCGATGCCCTGATTGTCCATGTTGTAGCCGCTCAGTTGGCGAGGATCAACGCCTGCGCCAAACATGGCCGACAGCATGTCGTCACCCTGTTCGGCAGCCAGTTTCTGCAGGCGTTCGAAGGCAATCGCCTCGTCGCGGGTTCGCTGCGCACGCGCCATCTTGTGCGCCAGATCAGCGCCTGCCGCCTGTCCCTGCATCCGCGCACCTTCGATGTCAGGCCCGCCGAACATGGCTGCGCCGAGCTTGCCCCAACCGTCCATGCGTCAGCCTCCCGGATACCGGTAGCCGCCGGCATACGGCCCGACAGCGCTGTTGGCGCTCGATGCAGTACCGCTACCGCCGCCGCCTCGGTACGCGCCAGCAGCGCCGCCAGCCAGCGCGGAGAACGCGTTCAGCCACGGGTTGCCGCGGATGCCCTGCAATCGCATCCTGGCGAGGAAGTCGTCACCGCTCGCCATGCGCTCGATCAACCCCAGCTCGTTGCCGGTGCGCTGCTGGCTGATGGCCTCGCCACGC
>JBKEBH010000003.1:0-9017 GCA_047973065.1 Paracoccus sp. (in: a-proteobacteria)
GAATTTCCAGCTCGTGATCCCACGTCCAGGTCAGTCCCGCCTGACGGGCCAAGACGCCTACCCAGTGCTGCACCACTGCCAGGTAATGATCTTGAGTGAAGGGATAGAACGACAACCACAAGCCGAAACGATCGGACAGAGCAATCTTGTCCTCCACCGCCTCGCTCGGGTGCAGTTCACCCTCGACATGCTTCCAGTTGTCGTTGTCGCTTTCCTTTTCCGACACCAGATGGCGGCGATTGGAGGTCGCATAGAGCAGGACATTGTCTGGGGCGCGTTCGAGCGAGCCGTCCAGCACGCTCTTGAACACCCGGTAATCGCCCTCTCCAGCATCGAACGACAGGTCATCGCAGAACAGCACGAAGCGCTGCGGCAACCCCTGAATCTGCTCGACCACACGCGGCAGGTCGGCCAGGTGGTCGCGCTCGATCTCGATCAGGCGCAGCCCTTCACCGGCCAACTCTGCCAGCAGCGCGCGCACCAGCGAGGACTTGCCAGTGCCACGGGCGCCCCACAGCAATGCATGGTTGGCCGGCTGGCCAGCCACGAACTGCCGTGTGTTGCGCGCCAGCTGCTCGCGCTGCCGGTCGACGCCCAGCAGATCGTCCAGGCGCAAGTCGAGACTGACCTTCAGCGGTTGCAGATAACCGCTACGGCCGTCACGGTGCCAGCGCGCCGCCAGGCTCTGCTGCCAGTCCACGGTTTCGCGGACAGCGGGCAGCAAAGGCTCCAGGCGCACCATCAGCGCTTCGGCGCGGGCGAGAAAATCATTCAGACGGGAATCCACGTGAGTCTCCAAGCGCACCAGGGATAAGTCTCCGGACGCAGTTCTTCGAATGCAGGCCCGGGAATTTCTTCGTCGCCGGACTATCCCGACAGACGGTTCCGATGGGCTATGCTACGCCGCAGGAAAGCTTCTGCGAGGCGACGCTCCGCAACCATGGATATTGCGCTTACACATCGCCTCTCGTTCAAGCAGGCCAGCCTGACAGTGCTGGTGGCGTTCATCCTGGGCACCTTGCTCAGCCTCATCCAGGTAGGCGTCGATTATGCCAGCCAGGACGCCTCCATCAACCGCGAAGTGCGCGCCCTGCTGGATGTCAGCCACAACCCCGCCGCGCGCATCGCCTACAACATCGACGCCGAACTGGCCCAGGAACTGGTCGTGGGCCTGTTGCGCTCGCCCGCGGTGATCCGCGCCGAGATCATCGATAATGCCAACGTGCCCCTGGCCAGCGCAGACCGGCCGCCGGCGGAAAGCCATCTGCGCGGCTTCAGCGACTTCCTCTTCGGCGAGCAGCGCTCCTACGAGGAACCGCTGTTCGTCGAGCACGCACCGGCAGAATCCCTTGGCGTGCTGCGTCTGGAGATCGACACCTTCGTCTTCGGCAACGACTTCCTGCGCCGCGCCGGGATGACCTTCCTCTCCGGCTTCGTGCGCAGCCTGATGCTCTCGCTGATCCTGCTGGTGCTCTTCTACGCACTGTTGACCAAGCCGTTGGTGAGCCTGATCGACGCCCTCTCCCGCCATGACCCGCGCTCGCCCTCGCGCCTGCGCCTGCCTAGCCCGCGCGGCCATGAACGCGACGAGATCGGCGTGCTGGTGGAGGTCACCAACCGCCAGCTCAATCGCATCTCAGTGGAAATGGAACAGCGCCGCGAAGCCGAAGACCGCCTGACCCAGTACCTGGAAGAACTGGAAAGCATCGTCGCCGCGCGCACCGCCGAACTGAAGGCGGCCAACGCACGCCTGACACTCTCCAACCAGGAGCTGGAGCAGGCGCGGCAGACAGCCCTGGCCATGGCCCAGGCGCGAGGCAGCTTCCTGGCGAACATGAGCCACGAGATCCGCACCCCGCTCAACGGCCTGCTGGGCATGCTCGGCCTGGCGCTGGATGGCCCGTTGACCGCTGAACAGCACCAGCAGCTTTCCATCGCCCATGACTCGGGCAAGGTGCTGGTGGAACTGCTCAATGACGTACTCGACCTGTCCAAGTTCGAGGCCGGCCAACTGGAGCTGGAGCAGATCCCCTTCGATCTGGGCACCCTTGTGGAAGACACCGCCAGCCTGCTCTCGCAGAACGCTGGCCCAGCCGTGGAACTTACCTGCCTGATCAGCCCGCAACTGCCGGCGCAGCTCTCCGGCGACCCGACGCGCGTGCGCCAGGTGGTCAGCAACCTGCTGTCCAATGCCCTCAAGTTCACCCGTCTCGGGCGTGTGGACGTGCGTGTCGACCCGCTGGGTGCCGAAATCCAGGAGCAAGGTGTCCGCATCAGCGTGCGCGACACCGGAATCGGCGTAGCACCCGAGGCTCTGCAGAAGATTTTCCAGCCTTTCACCCAGGCCGACGCCGGCATCGCCCGCCAGTACGGCGGAACCGGGCTGGGCCTGGCGCTGACCCGCAAGCTCTGCGAGGCGATGAAGGGCGAGCTGAGCGTCACCTCGGAGCCGGGCCTGGGCAGTGAGTTCATCGTCACCCTGCCCCTGCAGACATTGGAGCCGGCACAACCGCTGGCGAAATTGAACGGCAAGCTCGTCGTGCAATGCGCGGCCAGCAGCGGGCTTGCAGCGCTGCTGCAGAGCTGGCTGGCGGAATGGGGCGTGGACTATCAGCGCCTGGACATCGATGCCAGCCTGGCCGGGGTGGAACTGGACGCGCTGCTCTCGGACTGCCCGGACTGCCTGATCGGCCTGCGCCAGAACGTGACCAAGCCGGTGCTGCTGGTGACGGCCTATGGCAACTTCCTTGAGCCCGAGATGGCCCAGCGCCTCGCACCCTTGCGACAACTGGCGCGGCCACTGTCTCGCGCGGTGCTCTACCAAGCGCTTAAGCAGGCCTTCGAACACCAGCCGCTGCCTGTATCAAAAACGACTGGCGCGACCTCACAGGGGCAATTTTCCGCCCGCGTGCTGCTGGTGGAAGACAACCCGGTCAACCAGTTGGTCGCGCGCGGCCTGCTGCAGAAGCTGGGCTGTCAGGTAGGCATCGCCATCAACGGCGAAGAGGCGCTGAAGCAGCTCGACGGCGCCGAGTTCGACCTGGTACTGATGGACTGCAACATGCCGGTGATGGACGGCTACCAGGCCACCCGCGAAATCCGCGAGAGCGGCCGCTGGCCGGACCTGCCGGTGATCGCCCTGACCGCCAATGCTCTCCCGGACGAACGCGAACGCTGCCGTGCTGCCGGCATGGACGACTACCTGGCGAAGCCCTTCCACCGCGACGAACTGGCGGCCATCCTCGAACGCTGGGCCGCGCAACCGCTGCGCGGCTGAGTCAGGCGTCCAGCTTCGACAACTGCAGCAGCAAACCGTCCAACTGCTCGCGCAAGCCGTCGGTGACGCTCAGGTCGATACCGCTGCGGCACAGCAATTCCTCTCGCAGCGGCAGCACCTTCTCGCGCAATGCCAGCCCTTGCGCAGTCAGCCCCAGGTGTACTTCGCGCTCGTCATGCTGCGCCCGACGGCGCTGCACCAGGCCCAGTTGCTCCAGGCGCTTGAGCAGCGGCGTGAGGGTGCCGGAATCGAGCATCAGGCGCTCGCCGAGCGCCTTCACCGACGGCTGCGACGGCGGTTCGGCCTGCCACTCCCAGAGCACCAGCATGGCCAGGTACTGCGGGTAGGTCAGGCCGAGCGCCTCGAGCATCGGCCGGTAGCCGCGGATCACCGCGCGGGACACGGCGTACAGGCGGAAGCACAGCTGGTTGTCCAACTGCAGTTCGGCCGGCAGGGAGACAGCGTCTTTCATCACAGCAGCGCTTCAATCTCGGCGGACAGTTGCTCGGGCTTGGTGGTCGGGGCGAAGCGCTTGATCACCTTGCCATCCTGGCCGATGAGGAACTTGGTGAAGTTCCTCTTGATGACCTGGCTGCCCAGCAGGCCGGGGGCGCGCTTCTTCAGTTGCACATAGAGCGGGTGGGCCTCGGCGCCGTTGACGTCGATCTTCTTGAACAGCGGGAAGCTCACGCCAAAGTTCAGCTCGCAGAACTGGGTGATCTCCCCTTCGTTGCCTGGCTCCTGCTTGCCGAACTGGTTGCAGGGGAAGCCGAGCACCACCAGGCCCTTGTCCTTGTACTGCCGCCAGAGCTTCTCCAGCCCCTTGTACTGCGGAGTGAAGCCGCACTGGCTGGCGGTGTTCACCACCAGCAGGGCCTTGCCGCCGAAGTCAGCGAGGGTCTTTTGTTCGCCCTTGATGGTGGTCACGGGAATGTTCAGCAGTGCATCGCTCATCGCAGATGGCTCCAGTGGAAAGTGGGAAATTCAAGAGTAGTGACCAATTAAATTGCGCGCAATTCAATTGGTCACGAATCACCCAGAGAAATGACAGGACATCCGGCAACAACCCGATCAGGCTGGCTCGTGAGCAAGCTCGCTCCTACGAAACGCAACCGCCAAAAGAAAAGGCCCGCTCGGTGGCGGGCCCTGGAATCACGCTTTCGGCACCAGCTTCAAGGATGCCGAGTTGATGCAGTAGCGCAGCCCGGTCGGCCGCGGGCCGTCAGGGAAGACATGGCCCAGGTGCGCATCACACTTGCCGCACCGCACTTCAATGCGATGCATGCCGTGGCTGAAATCTTCCAGCTCCTTGACCACCTCGCCGTTCACCGGCTGGAAGTAGCTCGGCCAGCCGCTGCCAGAGTCGTACTTGGCGTCGGAGTCGAACAGCGCGGTGCCACAGCACACGCAGTGGTAGATGCCGGGCGTCTTGGTGTCGTGATACTCGCCGGTGAAGGCACGCTCGGTGCCGCCCAGACGGCAGACATGGAACTGCTCGTCGGTGAGTTCGTCACGCCAGGAGTCCAGGGGCTTTTCCAGCTTTTCCATCGATCTGCCTCCATTAATGGAAAAAATGCCCGATACCTCCTTTTCCGGGAATCGGGCCGCACGTATGATGCGCGTGGTTAACGTCAGGTTCAGAATCTGCCGCACAGAGACATTCTCGCGATAGAAAAGCCTTAAAAGCTCTAATTTTTCGAGAATTCCACTGTTTTCCTGTCGATTTTCAGGGTCGACACCAGGGAAAAGCACTTCCGAACCGCTCATTTGACGCCAGTCTGTCACCCGCGTTACAGCCTGCCAAGTCGCCGGCCGCGGACTATTTCGGAATCCCAGATCATGCAGGTCACCAAATCGAACAAGCTCGCCAACGTCTGCTACGACATTCGCGGGCCCGTGCTCAAGCACGCCAAACGCCTGGAAGAGGAAGGCCACCGCATCCTCAAGCTGAACATCGGCAACCCGGCGCCGTTCGGTTTCGAGGCGCCGGACGAAATCCTCCAGGACGTCATCCGCAATCTGCCGACCGCCCAGGGCTACAGCGACTCCAAGGGCCTGTTCAGCGCGCGCAAGGCGGTGATGCAGTACTACCAGCAGAAGCAGGTGGAAGGCGTCGGCATCGAGGACATCTACCTGGGCAACGGCGTGTCCGAGCTGATCGTCATGGCCCTGCAGGCGCTGCTCAACAACGGTGACGAGGTGCTGATCCCGGCGCCCGACTACCCACTGTGGACCGCTTCGGTCGCCCTCTCCGGCGGCAAGCCGGTGCACTACCTGTGCGACGAGCAGGCCGGCTGGTTCCCCGACGTCGCCGACATGAAGGCGAAGATCACCAGCAACACCAAGGCCCTGGTGCTGATCAACCCGAACAACCCCACCGGCGCGGTCTACTCGAAGGAAGTGCTGCTGGACATCGTCGAACTGGCGCGCCAGCACAATCTGGTGATCTTCTCCGACGAGATCTACGACAAGATTCTCTACGACGAGGCTCAGCACATCTCCACCGCCTCCCTGGCGCCGGACGTGCTCTGCCTGACCTTCAACGGCCTGTCCAAGTCCTACCGCGTGGCAGGCTTCCGCTCCGGCTGGATCGCCATTTCCGGTCCCAAGCACAAAGCGCAGAGCTACATCGAGGGCCTGGATATCCTGGCCAACATGCGCCTGTGCGCCAACGTGCCGAGCCAGCACGCGATCCAGACCGCACTGGGCGGCTACCAGAGCATCAACGACCTGGTGCTGCCGGGTGGGCGCCTGCTGGAACAACGCAACCGCGCCTGGGAGTTGCTCAACGACATTCCCGGCGTCAGCTGCGTGAAGCCCATGGGCGCGCTCTATGCCTTCCCGCGCATCGATCCGAAGATCTGCCCGATCCACAACGACGAAAAATTCGTCCTCGACCTGCTGCTTTCCGAGAAGTTGCTCATCGTTCAAGGCACCGCTTTCAACTGGCCCTGGCCGGATCACTTCCGGGTGGTTACCCTGCCCCGTCTCGATGACCTGGAACAGGCCATCGGCCGCATCGGTAACTTCCTGAAAAGCTATCGCCAATAAATCATCGCCAGTGAATCCCAGCGCATAAATGGACCTGCAGATCGACGACTTCTACAAGGATGCCGCCTCCGGCCTGCTCACGCTCTACCAGGCCTTTCCGCGCAAGATCGCCCTCTACGTCGAGGACCTGATCGGCCGGGAAGAGCCCGACGAGTTCGGCCTGCCCAGTACCCGCCACCAGAGTTGCCTGGGCGCGCTGCTGTGGCTGGCCGATGAAGGCTATCTGCGCTTCGAGGCAACCATTCGTTACGAAGCGCTGGACCAGGCGGTGCTCAGCGAAAAGGCCTTCATGCGCCTGACCCGCATCGTTCCCCACGCCGTGCGCGACGGCGAGGAACTGCCGCCCAGCGTGCGCCGCGACCAGGCCACGCTGGCCAACCAGCTGCGCGAGGCTCTGGCGAGCCGGCACGGGGAACGCATCGCGCGACTGACCCGTCTACTCTTCGAGAGCGATTCGGGGCGCCTGTAACAGGGGCGAGCGACACAAGTTGAAATAGTCCCCGAGTTGAATCGCCTCGGGGCCAACCGTATATACCCCGCATACTATTCAGCGATCCCGTGCATGACTGTGCCCGGCGATCCGGAAAGCCGCGTTCCCATGCGGTTTTCGCCAATGTCACCGTGAGGAGAAGCTTTACGCCATGATGCGCATCCTGTTGTTCCTGGCCACCAACCTGGCAGTTCTGGTGATCGCCAGCATCACCCTGAAACTGCTCGGCGTGGACCGTTTCACCGGCCAGAATTACGGTAGCCTTCTGATTTTCTGTGCCGTCTTCGGCTTTGCCGGCTCCCTGGTCTCGCTGTTCATCTCCAAGTGGATGGCGAAGATGAGCACCGGCACCGAGATCATCAGCCAGCCGCGCACCCGCCACGAGCAGTGGCTGCTGCAGACCGTGGAAGAGCTGTCCCGCGAGGCCGGCATCAAGATGCCGGAAGTGGGTATCTTCCCCGCCTACGAAGCCAACGCCTTCGCCACCGGCTGGAACAAGAACGACGCATTGGTTGCGGTCAGCCAGGGGCTGCTGGAGCGCTTCTCCCCTGAAGAAGTGAAAGCCGTGCTGGCCCACGAGATCGGCCACGTGGCCAACGGCGACATGGTCACCCTGGCACTGATCCAGGGCGTGGTGAACACCTTCGTGATGTTCTTCGCACGCATCTTCGGCAACTTCGTCGACAAGGTCATCCTGAAGAACGAAGACGGTCCAGGCATCGGCTATTTCGTCGCGACCATCTTCGCCGAACTGGTCCTGGGTGTGCTCGCCAGCATCATCGTCATGTGGTTCTCGCGCAAGCGCGAATACCGTGCGGACGAAGCCGGCGCACGCCTGGCCAGCACCGGCGCGATGATCGCGGCCCTGCAACGCCTGCGCGCCGAACAGGGTGTGCCGGTGCAGATGCCCGACTCCCTGCAGGCCTTCGGCATCAATGGCAACCTCAAGCACGGCCTCGCCGGCCTGTTCATGAGCCACCCGCCGCTGGAAGACCGCATCGAAGCCCTGCGCGCCGCTGGCCGCTAAACTTCAAGGCAAGAAAAAGGGCGACCCAAGGGTCGCCCTTTTTCATGCCTGCGATTCAGCCGCGACGCAGCGTAAACGCCACTTCATCCAGATGGCTGACGCCACGCTTGAGGAACTTCGGGTTTTCCGCCAGCACGTCCAGGCGCTCCACCTCCTCGACGTCCCAGCCCTCGACGAAGAGCCTGTGCACCTCATCCGCCAACACGGCAAACGGCGGGCCATCCATCTCGGTCTGGGGGTACTCCAGGCTGACCAGCAGCCCTCGCACCTGACGCGGCACGATGCGCTGAAGATGCACGGCATAGTCGGCGCGCAAGTCTGGCGGCAAGGCGATCAGCGCTGCGCGGTCGTACAAGGCGCTGCAGCCGGCCACCTGCTCGGCAGTGACGTCGAAGAAATCACCCTGGAGAATCTCCAGGCGCTCATAGCTGTAGCGGCGCAGCGCGCCCTCCCGGGTAATTTGCGGCGTAACACCCAGTTCGGCGAAGAAGTCGATGGCGGCCCGCTCGGCCAATTCGATACCCAGCACACGGTAACCCCATTGCGCCAGCCAGAGCATGTCCAGGCTCTTGCCGCACAGCGGCACCAGCACCTGCGATTCCTCGGGCAACTCCAGGTTCGGCCAGTGCCGTTGCAGAGCAGGGTTCACCGCTTGCTGATGGAAGCCGATTTCATTGCGCGCCCAGCGCGACTGCCAGAATTCATGCTGCATAGGTCACCTGTTCAAACACTGCGCATCGCACGCGGCAACAACCAGCGCCACCAGGCACCGAGTCGCTCGCGTGGACTCTCTCCGGCTTCGAGGATCTTCAGCCGTACTTGATCACCACGAACCCGCTGCACACAGATCACGGTGCCGTCTTCCAGACGGAGGCAATCGCCGATCTCGAGCACCAGGACTTGTTCAACTTGCTGCATAGCCGAAGTCGCCATTCGTTTCGGAAATTTCCGCAAACTCTAACGCATCATCCGACCGACATCCTGCCAAAGCGCTCTTGGGCAACTGGCTCCGTGACTCTGCAACCGAGTTGGCAATTCCACAGCGATGCGCCTCAAGGGAATGAGCACGAGAAAATAATCGATAATATCGATTATTAAATTCAAAAACCTATACTGGATTTCGATCTTTATTCGGATGAACATAAAGGCATTCAAGTAGTGAGGTTCGCCAT
>JBKEBH010000343.1:0-1609 GCA_047973065.1 Paracoccus sp. (in: a-proteobacteria)
GCCGCCGCGGCACGGTAAAGACTGGTTCAATCAATGCGTCGTCGGGCCGTGATAGAATGCAGCTGGAGCACGCGGGGTATCAAAAAATTGCTCCAGTCGCTCAGCGTTTTCCTCGACAAGCGTTTTGGCTTGAGCAGGTAATTCGTCCCGCGCGCGAGCAAAATCGTCGAGAGCGATCAGGGTGAGTGTCGGTGCCGAGGTCAGCCGAAATAGCCTTTCACGGCCGATCAGAAGACCCGCCTGCCCCAGTGCGTTTTGGCTCTGCAAGTGCATTGCACTGGAAATAATGGTTCTCCATTGAAGTAGTCCGCCCCGTTTGATCTGGCCGTCTGTCATTCGTAGGTCCTGATCTCCGCACCCCAGGGACAGAATATCGATGAAGTGTCTATCGACGTCAAACCGAGAAGACGGCCAGGATCTTTCGGACCTTGAGCGCAAGCCACTCGCTGATCGTGGTCGAGCACGACATGTCCTTCGTCCGCACCGTGGCCGACCGGATCATCGTGATGAATCGTGGTGCCATGCTGGCAGAGGGCTCGATCGCGGAGATCGAGGCCAACGAAGACGTCAAGACAGCGTATCTGGGGCACTGATCATGGAAAACATGCATGCGAGAGAGCTGTATTCCTTCTACGGAAAGAGCCCGGTGATCCAAGGCGTTTCCTTCGACCTCGAACCAGGTGAATTTCTTGCGGTGCTCGGGCGCAACGGGGTGGGCAAGACGACCTTGCTCAAGTCGATCATGGGGCTGACTGACCGCTGCGACAGCGGGCTGGCCTTCGGAGATCGGGACATACTGGGGCTTTCGACGCCGCAGAGGTCGCGCTTGGGTACATGTATCCTGCAAAGGACCAGCAGGTCATTATGTTGAAGGCAATGGCGTGGGCTTGGCAGCAGTTTTCGCGCGTGTTGTGCAGTCCAAAGCTGCTTGATGCGGTCGAATACCGGAATGGAAATCGTAAGAAATCAAACAATTATCGTGTAAGATTCTGAAATCGTTCAGTTTACTATTTCTAACCCGGATCGGCTCATAACCTGAAGGGTAAGCGGTGTCTGACTGGCACAGCCGCCTTAGCTTGACGGCTTGGAGTTCCACGGGAGCAGGTCGTCAATGCGGCTTTTCGGGTAATGTACGTTTCGTCCATCCGCCAGGAGTTCGTAGTCGGTCGCTTACGGGACTGCGCCCTGACGGCGATGAGCGGCGCGAACTTCACCACCCAGTGGTTCAGGGTGGCGTGATCAACAATGATGCCGCGCTCGGCCAGAATTTCTTCAAGATCACGATAGGACACGGCGTAGCGGAGGTGGAAGAAAACTGCGTGCAGGATCACAGACTTCGGATAGTGCACGCCCTTAAACTCGATTGCGTCAACCGCCTTTCGCCAACTAACTGACAATGCTGACATATTCGGGGCAACCAAGAAACTGGAAATTTTGCGACACTACATACCGAACTGTGGGGCGAGATGGACCCGGCTGAAGTCGAGGCCAAGGTGGCGGCGCGGGCAGGTCTGCGACCCGAAAACGTGGCTGAAGCCCTGGTGTTCATGCTGCGCCAGCCGGCCAATGCCACGATCCGGGATCTGGTGATCCTGCCTGCCGATCAGGA
>JBKEBH010000344.1:0-1763 GCA_047973065.1 Paracoccus sp. (in: a-proteobacteria)
AGGCCGCCGAGGAACGCGCCGAGAAAGCCCGGCTGGCCGAGGAAGCCCGCAAAGCGGGCGAGGAAGCCGAGCGGCTGAAAGCGCAGGCCGAGGCGCGCGGTGACGTGTTCGGGCAGGCCGAGGCCGAAGCGGCGGCGAAGGACGCCGAGAAGATGGCGAAGGCTGCTGCGAAGGAAACCAAGACGCAGATCAAGAGCGCCACGGGCGGCGGCAAGACCATGGCTGCGCGCACTGTCTGGAAGGCGAAACTCGACCCCAAGGAATATCGCGGACGCGCTATGAACAAGGCGTTCAGCTTCTTCCGCGATAACCCGAAATACGGTCACGCCGTTGAGGAACTGTTCATCCGCATGGCCGAGGCAGAGCGCCGCAGCGTCGATGGCGTGAACAAAATCCCCGGCATCCACTTCTACCCCGAAAGGTCCATCGCATGAACGCCCCAGCACCCACCCTGCCTGTCGCCAAGCGTCCTTTGCGCCAGATTCAGAACGTCCGCGAAATGCTGGTCAACGAACAGGCGCAGCAGCAGCTTGCGGCTGTCGCTGCCGGCCACATGCGCCCCGAACGGATGATGCGTCTCATGGCGAACGCCATGCGCACCACGCCCCAGCTTGGCGAGTGCGATCCGCTCTCGCTTCTCGGCTCTATGATGACCTGCGCCAGCCTCGGCGTCGAACCGAACACGCCGCTGGGCCACGCATACTTGATCCCGTTCAAGAACAAGCGCAAAGGTATCACCGAAGTCCAGTTGATCCTTGGCTACAAGGGCATGATCGACCTGGCCCGCCGCTCTGGCCATATCAAGAATATCCATGGTGATGTGGTCTATGAGGGGGACGAGTTCAGCTTTGAATATGGCTCGAATCAGCACCTTAAGCATCGACCGAAGGGCAAGCGCGTCGGCCCGGTCTATGCCTATTGCCACGCAACCCTGACCGATGGCGAGGCTTTCGTCGTGCTGCCTTGGGATGAGGTCATGGCAATCCGCGACGGATCGCAGGGCTACAAAACCGCAATTCAATACGGCAAGAAGGACAGCCCGTGGATCGCGCATCAGCACGAAATGGCTGCAAAAACTGCTGTTCGCGCGCTGTTCAAGTATCTGCCGATCAGCATCGAAATGGACGGCGGCAAGCTGGGCGATGCCCTGACCGTGGATGAAAATCAGATCGACTTTTCGTCCTTCGCGGCGAATCCCGATGCTGGCCCGACCATTGAGGGTGAACTCGTTGACGAGGAAACCGGCGAGGTCCATCAGATCGAAGATCGCCGCGCCACGCAGCAGACCATCGAACCCGAGCGCGAGAAGGCCGAGCCGACGCCCGTCGCGCGCCGCCAGCAGAAGCCGCGCACCGATGCCACGCCCTACGCCGATGGCGCGCAGGGGCAAGGGGATCAGGGCGCTCCGGCCAATGATGAAAAGCCGGAAAACTTCGGCGCGTTTGTCACCCACGTCGACAACTCGATCAGCGACGAACTGAATGACGGTGCTGATCTGGCCGAAGTTCTGGATCTGTATGCCGACCAGCTTGCGAAGGTCAAGAAATTCACGCCGAGCGAGCATGCGCGGATGATGAAAACCTATCAGGACTTCGCCGCCGCGAAAGGCTGACGCCCACAACCCCGCGCGCATCCTGCATGTCGCAGCGCGCGGGGCAAACTGGCGGGGTTGTATGCTCCGGCCCCGCCTCTTTTTCATATGAAAGACAAACCATGGAAGCGACGAACATCATCGAAATCCGGGGGCAGGTCCACGGTCGCAA
>JBKEBH010000077.1:0-21512 GCA_047973065.1 Paracoccus sp. (in: a-proteobacteria)
TCAGGGCGATCCGCACCGCCTCACGCTTGAATTCTGCTGTCGGTTTGTTCGTCATTGTCCGTCTCCTTGATCGCTCTCATGCTCTCAAGAAACCGGCACTTTTCCGAGACAAGTCCATTGAGGATCCGGTGCTTGCGGATCGGATCTCGGCCGATCTTCTGTCCCGCTATGAGGACGCCGTCGCGCTGACCCGGCCCTATCCCGGGGTCGAGGCCGTGCTGGCCGGTTTGCGGGCCGATGGGCATCGGCTGGCGGTCTGCACCAACAAGCCTGAGGCTCCGGCCCTGGCCGTGCTACGTCATCTGAAGCTGGATGGGTTCTTCGAGGTCATTCTGGGTGGTGACAGCGGCTTGCCGCGCAAGCCCGATCCGGCGCCCTTGCATGAGTCCCTGCGCGGCCTCGGTGCGGGGCCGGTTGCCTATATCGGCGACAGCGAGGTCGATGCAGCGACTGCCGAAGCCGCAGGCGTGCCGTTCCTGCTGTTCACCGAGGGTTACAGGAAAACCGCGCCCGAGGATTTGCCTCATCTGGCGCGGTTCGATGATTTCGCCATGCTGCCCGGTTTGATCCGGGACATGGGCTGAGGCCTTATTTCAGCAGCCCGGCCAGATAGGCGCCGTAATCGTTCTTGGCGAACAGTTTC
This sequence comes from Paracoccus sp. (in: a-proteobacteria), assembly GCA_047973065.1. GTDB lineage: Bacteria > Pseudomonadota > Alphaproteobacteria > Rhodobacterales > Rhodobacteraceae > Paracoccus. Next base: position 644 of record JBKEBH010000077.1, read on the forward strand.
GCGCGGGCGGCCAGATGGTCGCGGTTGATCCAGCCGGCAGCGAAGGCGATTTCGTCCGGGCAGCCGGTCTGCAGGCCCTGCCGGCGTTCCAGCGTGCGCACAAAATTGCCGGCATCGAGCAGGCTGCCATGGGTGCCGGTATCGAGCCAGGCATAGCCGCGGCCCATCAATTCCACGGTCAGGCTGCCATCGTGAAGATAGGTTTCCAGAAGTGTGGTGATTTCCAGCTCGCCCCGCTCCGAGGGCTTGACGCTGGCCGCACGGTCGGGCGCGGTGGCATCAAGGAAATAGAGCCCGGTGACGGCAAAGGTTGAGGGGGGATTGGTCGGCTTTTCGATGATCGAGCGCACGGTGCCATCGGCATCGAAATCGACGACGCCGTAACGTTCGGGATCGGCGACGCGGTAGCCGAAGACGGTGCCGCCCGATATCTTGCTATTGGCGGCCGCCAGCAGTTTGGGCATGGCATGGCCGAAGAAGATATTGTCGCCCAGCACCATGGCCGAGGGTGCGCCGTTCAGGAAGTCGCGGGCCAGCAGATAGGCCTGCGCCAGTCCGTCGGGCGAGGGCTGCACGATATAGGTGAAGCTGACGCCCCATTGGCTGCCATCGCTGAGCAGCCGGCGGAACTGGTCCTGATCCTCGGGCGTGGTGATGATGGCGATCTCGCGGATGCCGGCCAGCATCAGCACCGAGATCGGGTAATAGATCATCGGCTTGTCATAGATCGGCAGGAGCTGTTTCGACACGCCCATGGTGATCGGATAAAGCCGGGTGCCGGAACCGCCGGCCAGGATGATGCCCTTGCGCTGGGTCATGCGTTCAGCTCCTTGATGACATCTTGCAGCGAGACCCGCCAGTCGGGTCGTTTGACGCCGAAATCGTGGCTGATTGCGTTGCAATCGAGCCGTGAGTTCAGCGGCCGTTTTGCCGGGGTCGGATAGTCGCTGCCGGGAATATCGGCGACCTCGGTGGCAAGGCCTGATTGTGCGAAGATCTCGCGCGCGAAATCGGCCCAGCTGACATCGGGTCCACCGGCGAAATGATAGATCCCGCCCTTGGACGGGTCCGCGGCCATGGTTTCGGCCATGCTCAGTGCGGCCCGGGCGATATCGGCGGCCGCCGTCGGCCCGCCGATCTGATCGGCGACGATCGTCAGCCGGTCGCGATCCGCACCGAGCCGGCGCATGGTCTTGACGAAATTGTTGCCATGGGCCGAAAACACCCAACTGGTGCGCATGATCGCCGATTGCCCGCCGGCGGCGGTAACCGCCTTTTCGCCGTCGAGCTTGGTCTGGCCGTAAGCGCCAATCGGGCCGGTTGGTTCCCCTTCGTCGCGGGGTTGATTGCCGGTGCCGTCGAAGACGTAATCGGTCGAGATATGCACGAAGGGAATGCCGAGCGCCGCGCAGGCCTGAGCCATGGCGCCGGGGGCAGCGGCATTGACCAGAGCGGCGGTTTCGGTTTCGGTTTCCGCCTTGTCCACCGCCGTATAGGCGGCGGCGTTGATGACGGCGCGGGGGCGCACCGACAGGATCAGCGCAGCGCAGGCGGCCGGATCGGTCAGATCGGCCTCATCCCTGCCGGCAAAGCGCGCATCGGGCGCGATCCGCGCCAGTTCCAGCGCGACCTGCCCGGTCTTGCCAAAGATCAGAAGACCATCCATCAGCCGGTCCCCAGACGCTTGCCAACCCCGTCGCGCTCCAGCAGCGGGCGCCACCAGGCCTCATTGTTCAGATACCATTCGACGGTGCGGCGCAGGCCCTCTTCGACGGTGACCGAGGGCCGCCAGCCGAGCTCGGTGCGGATCCGGGTCGGGTCGATGGCATAGCGGCGGTCATGGCCGGGCCGGTCGGTCACGAAGGTGATCAGATCGGCATGGGGCGCGCCTTCGGGATGCAGATCGTCCATATGGGCGCAGATGGTGCGCACCAGGTCGATATTCTTCGCCTCGTTCTCGCCGCCGATATTATAGCTGCGGCCAAGCGCGCCGCGCGCCAGAACGGTCAGCAGCGCGTCGGCATGATCTTCGACAAAAAGCCAGTCTCGGACATTGCCGCCATCGCCGTAAACCGGGATCGGCTGCCCGGCGAGCGCCTTGAGGATCACCACCGGCACCAGTTTTTCGGGGAAGTGGAACGGCCCGTAATTGTTCGAACAATTGGTCATGACCACCGGCAGGCCATAGGTTTCGTGCCAGGCGCGGACCAGATGGTCGGACGCGGCCTTGGACGCCGAATAGGGGCTGCGCGGGTCATAGGGGGTTTCTTCGGTGAACTGGCCGTCTTCGCCCAAAGATCCGAAAACCTCGTCGGTCGAGATATGGTGGAAGCGGAAGCCTTCGGGCTTGCCTTCGCGGGTCCAATAGGCGCGCGCGGCTTCCAGCAGGTTATAGGTGCCGTTGATATTGGTCTCGATGAACTCGCCCGGCCCGTCGATGGAGCGGTCCACATGGCTTTCGGCCGCCAGATGCATGACCGCATCGGGGCGGTGATCGGCGAAAACCTTGTCGAGCGCTTCGCGGTCGCGCAGATCGGCCTGCACGAAGGCATAACCCGGCGCGTTCGAGACGCTGGCGACGTTTTCGAGATTGGCGGCATAGGTCAGGGAATCGAGATTGACGACCTCATGGCCGTCGCGGATCGCCTGACGGACCACGGCCGAGCCGATGAAGCCTGCCCCCCCGGTAATAAGAATTTTCATGGCTTATTCCTCAAAGGTGAAGGGGCTGACCCATTCGGCGAAGGGGGTGGCGTCGTGGTCCTTGTCCGACAGCAGCGGCGCGATATCGGTGCCGGTGCCCCAGTCGATGCCGACCGTATCCCACCGCACGGCGCCGTCATGGGTGCCCGAATAATGCGCGGTGCATTTATAGACGATTTCGGTATCGGGTTCGCGGGTGATGAAGCCGTGCAGGAAGCCGGCCGGGATCCAGAGCTGCTGGCCGTTTTCAAAGCTGAGCTCGGCACCGAACCATTTGCCGTAGGTCGGACTGCCCAGGCGGGCATCGACGGCGACATCGAACAGCCGGCCGCGCCCGCAGCGCACCAGCTTGCCCTGGGCCATCGGCGGCGATTGATAATGCAGCCCGCGCAGCGTGCCGACGGCGCGCGACATCGAATGGTTGTCCTGAACGAATTCCGGCAGCTGGATGCCTGCTTCCTCCAGCGTCTTGCGGTTCCAGCTTTCGCTGAAGAAGCCGCGTGCATCGCCATGGCGGCGCGGCGTCAACAGCAGGATGTCGGGAAGCGGGGTGGTTTCGATCTGCATCCAATACCTCGGTTATCTATTACCTGAACCGAATTGCCATAGCGGCAGTCAGGGCACAAGTTCTTGCTCGGTCCGTATACCCTTTCTTACAGGCAGTGACCTTTCAAAGGCCGCGACCTTTCTTGCCAGGAGCGTCTCGGACCGGGCCCGCAGCGCGTCGAAGACATGATTGTCGGCTTCGCGCAGGGTCGATTGCAATGACGCGCCGTAATCGGCGGTGAAGGGTAGCGTCGTCACAACTCGCAGATGGGTCGCGCGTTCCATATAGCGGTCGATTGTATTGGAAAAAGCATTGTCGTCAGTATCATCCCAATCGGCCAGATAATCGATCATTCGCTGCCGATAGAGATTGCAGATCATCATCACCGCCCGATCGAGCTGCACCAGACATAGCCCGCCGCGTCGCTCAACCCCAAGAACCTGCACGTCGGGATTGAGATCGACGATCAGCCCGGAAAAAAGATCGGCATCGCATTTATCCATATAGGTGCGAATCAGATCCAGCCTGCGGTCGAAATCGGCCGGCAGGATGACGTCGTCTTCAACAATCAGCGCCTCGGGAATATTCGCAGCTTTCAGCGCCCGCATGAGGTGACGATAGCTGAGTGCGGCGCCGCGCCAGCCCGGGTCGGCCTTCAGTCCCGGCCAGATCCGAAAACCCCGGCGGTCCTGTTGCAGGAAGGCCTTGCTGCGGATGGGGGTTTCGGGCAGGCTCAGGCAGATATGCGGCATCTGGCCTGAATCGACGATCGGTGAAGGGTAATCGCTGGCCAGCTGCTCGAACGCGGTGGGTGTGATCAGGTCCAGCCCCAGCAGCGCGCGCAGAAAGCCAAGGCGGAAGCGGTCGGGCCGGGGGCGGGCGGCCGCCTCCTGTTTCTGGCGCAGGGCATCCGGGTCGTTCAGCAGCTTGCGCAATGCTGCGATCAGTGCCGCCGTGTTGCCTTCGGGGGCGAAGGCCACTTGATCGGCCAGGGCCTCATGGCGGTCCTGATCCGAGGCGGTTTCGCTGACCACGATACAGCCATGTGCCATGGCCTCGGAAATCCGTGCCACCTCCAGCAGCCCGCCTTTTCGGGAATGGATGTTCAGCACAATCGCGGTGCGCGACAGCCGCTCGGCCATGCGTGGGCCGAAGAGATTGGTCTCGATCTCCAGCTCGGGCAGGGCTGCCTGAATCTCTGCCAGCATCCGGGCCCGCCGCTCGGGGCTGGCATCGCCGTAAAAGAGCACCGAGTGGCCCCGATTTTTGCTTGCCTGTTCGGGTGGCAATGGGGTCAGCGGGACGTGATAGATCCGGCGTAGCGGCACATGGTCTTGCAGGGCCGGGATGTTCTGCTGCGAATATTCCAGCACTGCCCGGCAGTCCCCGAGCTGGCGCAGATAGTTTCCGGTCCAGCGATGAGGCAGGGTGGATTGCTCGACCTGAAAGGCGATGCAGCGCTCCGCCGGCACCGCCGGGAAGTTCTGGGGTGCGATGGCGAAGACGGTGTCGTAGCCCTGTGCGGCGCGATCATTGTCCGACAGCTCGGCATTGATCCCGGCCTCCGCCAGAATTGCCTGCATTCTGCGGGCGAAATGCAGCATATGCGGCGTCGTCAGGATCAATGCGGCACCCGGTTCCGCCGCCCGCCGGGCCCGCAGCGCCGGGCCGAGCGCATCGAGCCGGCGTCCTACCCCGGCCGGCCCTTCAGTGGCCATCACCCGCAATGCCAGCCGAACCGTATGACCAAGCCCGCGCGTGCGCACCGCCCGGTCAATCTGGTGCATGGCGTTGATCACATAGTCGCTGAGTTTCATATGATGAGGCTTTCGTCTGCGGCATCCTATCATTCTGGACGTGCCTGATTTCGATAAGGCATGTGACGCAGCGTATTGAAAGCATATTGAAAAACAAAGAATTTCAGGGCCGGAAGGCGGGGCATTTATAAATTAAATATTAATATTGATAGGAAAATTGAGCAATTGAGCGTCGGTTTGTAAAGGGATTTTTAAGATGTGAGGATCATGCTGTTCTGAGCGGTTGGCTGGCGCGAGGATTGACAAATGTCCGAAGTGATCCATGTGGGGACGGTTGTCTTCAAAAAGGCGCATTACAGCGAAAATATTACCGATATGAGGATCGTCGATACGCCGGTGGGGTTGCTGCTGGCCGCTGTCTCGAACAAGGGCGCCGGGCTGACTATTTACAAAGTGCAGAGCGCCAGCTCGCCGGTCTCGATTTTCGATTGGGAGGGTCAGCCTCCTTTGAAAAGCTATTTCAGCGCCCCTCATCTTGAAGTGATCGAGGCGTCCGGTACGCACTGGCTGGTCATGACCGGTCAACAGGACAGCCTGATGTGGGGGGTGCGTCACAACAATAATGGCGGCTGGTCGAAATTCTTACCTCTGTTTTCCGCAGGGCAATTGCCGGCCAATATTGTGGCGCTGAATGTTTTTGAAATGGATGGTCTGGATTATCTGGCCGTGGGCCGGGACGGCAATATGCAGCTGAAATTGTTCAGCCTAGAGGCCGATGCGCAGGTGCGGTCAATTGGCCAAGCTGCTCCGGCCGGTCCTATGCCTGTGGACAGCGAATATACTGATATTGAGATATTTAATATCGGGGCCAGCCATTTTGCCGCTGGCGCCTCGGCGCGCGGCGACATGCTTGCGCTCTACCGGATCGATAATTCGGGTCCGACCCTTATCAGTCAGGTGGATGGCAGCAATGAAATCGGCATTTCCGCCCCGCGCGAGGTTGTGACTGTCGCCACGGCGGATGGAACATTCCTGATCGCTTCCGGCGGCGAAAGCTCGTCGTTGAGCGTCTTTCACATGACCGCTTCGGGCGGGATGCGGCTGACCGATCATGTCATCGATTCCGGCTACACCAGATTTCAGGCGGCAACGGCGATGGCTTCGGTGGTCGTCGATGGCCGGGCTTTCATTTTTGTCGGGGGTGCCGATGACGGGCTTTCGGTGATGACGCTGGACGGTCAGGGCCGGTTGATCCTGCTGACCGGGCTGATCGACACCGATGAGCTGGCCCTGGCCGATGTCTCGGCCATAGAGGCGCGGGTGATCGACGGAAAGGTCGCGGTTTTCGTCACCAGTGCGACGGAAAGGGGGATTTCCCATTTCAGCTTCGATCCTGGAAATGTCGGGGCTTCAGAGGTCGGCAGCGGCCAGATCAACGGCACCGCCCGCGACGATATCCTGATCGGCGCGGGGGACAAGGCCCTGGTTCTGGGCGGTTCGGGCGATGATATTCTGATTGCGCGCACAGGTGCGGTCGAGCTTCGGGGCGGGCCGGGGGTCGATACCTTCATTCCGGGCTACGGCGCCAGCAAGGTGACGATCAAGGATTTCACCAAGGGTCAGGATCGGATCGACCTGTCCGAGCTGGCCTTCGTTCGCAGCATCGCCCAGCTTCAGCTGCTTCCAACTGTCACTGGCGCGCTGCTGCTGGTTCAGGAAACCCGCATTGATATCCTGACGGCCGATGGTAAGGCGCTGCGACCGGGAGACTTCACCGACGCGATGTTCCGGCTGGCTCATTACGCCAATGATATCGACTTCTCGAAACTGGTCGATCCGGTTTCGCCCGACCCCGACAGGCCGGGGACCCTGGACCCGGGCGGAACGGGAACCGACCATCAGGTTCCCAACAATGGCGAGCGATACTGGGCGCCGCCGCCATTGCCGCCGCCGACCTCGATGGCCAATCCCCAATTCGGCACGGCCAGGGCGGATCGGCTGGTCGTCCCGGGGACGGCAATGACGATCAATGCCCTGGCCGGCGATGATGTGATTATCGGCCATCGGGAAAGGGACAATCTCCTCGGCGGGCATGGCAATGACACCATTTTTGGCGGTGCGGACATGGATTTCATCCGGGGAGAGGACGGGCGCGATTCCCTGATGGGACAGCTTGGGGCCGACCGGATTTACGGGGGGGCAGGTGGGGATTACATTGCCGGAGGACCCGATAATGACCGGCTCTTCGGGCAGGCCGGTTCCGACACCATCTATGGCCAGGATGGTCGTGATGTCATCTGGGGCGGAGATGGCGGCGATGTTCTGCGCGGCGGTCCTGGGATGGACCTGCTTGTCGGCGTGGCCGGTCCCGATACGATTGACGGCGGCCCGGATCATGACTGGCTGATCGGAGCGGGCGGCAATAACCGCATCATCGGCGGGGAGGGGAACGATCTGATCCAGGGCTGGGGGTTCGGTAATGTCCTGATCGGTGATGGCGGCAACGATTCGGTCTATGGCGGCATGGGCCGGGATTACGTCTTCCTCAACGATGGCGACGACCGGGGATTCGGGCGCGGAGGTGACGATTTTATTATCGGCAATCGCGGCAACGACCTGATCCTTGGCGGCGATGGCAATGACCACCTGATCGGCCATGACGATCACGACACGCTCTGGGGCGGCAATGGCGACGACATTCTGTGGGGGGTGGCGGGCAGGGACAAGATCGTCGGCCAGACCGGCAACGATTCTCTGCGCGGCGGAGACGAAAGCGACACGCTTTGGGGCGGGCCGGGCGATGACTTCATCTGGGGCGGGGATGGCAGCGATCTGATGCAGGGCGATGGCGGGATCGATGTCATGTTTGGCGAGAATGGGAATGACATACTCAAGGGCGGCGGCGGTGCGGATCTGCTGAGGGGGGGGCTCGGCGATGACGAACTGCAAGGCGGCGCAGGAAATGACGAACTCTATGGCGGGCTGGGCAACGATCTGATCGACGGCGATCATGGGAATGATCGGTTGATCGGAAGCTCTGGCAATGACCTGCTGCGAGGCGGAGTCGGGGCTGACACCATGACCGGCGGTGCCGGGGAAGATGTCTTCGTTTTCGCGCCCGGCGACAAGGGCGGTGTCGATATCATCACCGATTTTGTGGCCGGCACGGATAAGGTTGATCTCTCACTCTTTCCCGGCAACCTGACCTGGACAGGGGGCGAGGCGCTGAGCGGACTTGGCCGGGCCGAGCTGCGGGTGCTTGAGCGGGCGCAGGGCTCGCGGTTGATCATCGATGGTGATGGCGACGGGCGGGGCGATGTTTTCGTCGATGTTCAGGGCCATGTCTTCACGCCCGAGGATTTGCTGTTTTGAACTGGCTCGGCCCGGGAAAGGCGGCGCTTGCGCCGCCCCGGAGGTTATTTGCCCGTGATCAGCGTCCACCAGATCTTCTTCGAGGGTTCCTGATACCAAGCGAAACCCAGTGTGGTTGCAGTCGGATCCATGATCACGTCGCGGGTATCGCGGGTTTCCATCCAGGCCTGAAGCGTGGTGATGTCGTTCTCATAGCTCTCGCTGATATTCTCGCCGACGATGTGACCCGAATAGCCGGCCCGCCGGGCGCGTTCGAGCGGCGAAGAGCCATCCGATCCGAAATGCCAAGCCCGGTTCTGCGCGGCCATGTCGCGCGAATGGGCGGCGGCTGCGGCATTCAGCGCCGGATCGAGCGCCAGCGGCGCTGCGCCCGAGCCCGAGCGCAGAATGTTCATCTGGGTCAGCACCCGGTTCGGCATCGCGGCGGCCTCGGTGGCGTTGATCGTATAGGCGACCGGAGCCGCCTGGCCGTCTGGTCCGAGCTGTGCGCCCGGCGTGCGCGCCACGCAGCCCGATAGCGCCAGTCCGGCTGCCAGAATCAGGATGATCGGTTTCATGCTGCCCTCATGATTATATGTTCTTTTGGCACCGTTTACCCCGCCGCAGCCCGTGCCGCAAAGCTATTATTGCGTGATTTTCACCACAATTGCACGATGAACCGGCATGATTACAATTGTTTGAATTGCAACGATGCGGGCGGCGGGATTATCGCTGAAGGAGGATGAAGGAAGACAAGGCCGCGTCAGATGGCCGAGCAGGAGAAGACAATGACCGAATTTTCCAGCGGCTTCAGCCGCCGCCGTTTCGTCGCCACCGCCGCTGCGCTTGGTGCGACGGGCCTTGCCGCGCCGGCACTGGCCCAGACCCCGGATGCCGACCAGGTTCAATATGATCCGGCCGCCGATCAGCGCCGCAATATTTCCAGTTTCCGCGCACAGGATTGGCAGCCCTATTTCGACAATCTGACCAATGGTGCCATTCTTGCCGACCTGACCTCGCGCTGCGTGCATTTCTGGTCCGAGGATGGTTCGACCTACAAGCTCTACCCCTCATCGATCCCGGTCTCGCCCGAGCTGACCCGCAAGGGCCGCACCGAGGTCATCCGCAAGGTCGAAGGGCCCAGCTGGGCGCCGACCCCGGAAATGCGCCAGCGCAACCCGGAATGGCCGGAATTCGTCCCGCCGGGGCCAGACAACCCCCTGGGCACCCATGCGCTTTATCTGAGCTGGCAATATTACCGCATCCACGGCACCCATGACACGCGCAAGATCGGCCGCAAGTCGTCGAATGGCTGCATCGGACTTTATAACGAGCATATCAGGGAGCTCTTCGGGCTGACCAATGTCGGCACTCAGGTGCTGCTGATCTAGCCGGAGCGAAGCGGGGACCCATTGGGGGCCCTTGTCGTTCGGGCCTGCTGCGGCGGCTTAGTCGGCGGATCGGTCGAAACCGGCGCGGATGGTGGACAGCATCGTTTGCTCGGTCAGGAAATCGACGAAGGCCTTCACCTTTCGGCTGGTCAGGCGCTTGCTGGCATGAAGGATCCAGACCTCGTCGGGGGCAGGCACAGCTGGCCCCAATCGGTCAGCCGGTCGGATTCCAGCTCTGCGCCAACCAGCCAGCGCGGCAGGGCCGCCGCGAGGCCGCCGGAAAGAACGGCATCCTTCACCATCAGAAGCGACGGCAAGACCAGCACCGCGCGGGTCTGGATTTCCGTCTCCGCTTGCCCGCGCATGATCCGCTTGGCGGCGTAAGATCAGGCGCGGCGACAAGGTGCAATGGATTGCGCATCAGGCAGCGCCCGACCAGACGGCCGCCTTTATTCCCGGCTATCCGCTGGCGCCGGAACATCCCTTCCCGGCCGGACCGGTTCAAGTGAAATCGGCATATCTCGCTTTGGCGGACCAAGGATATGTGAAGATCGCGCTTCTAGGCTGCAGACTCGTTCTTTTTCATAGCCAGAAGAGGACTGTTGCGGCGAGTGCGATGGCGGAGAAGAAGGTTTCCGGGCAGCGATCGTATCGGGTTGCCACTCGCCTCCAGTCCTTGAGCCTGCCGAACATGATCTCGATCCGGTTGCGGCGTTTGTATCGGTGCATGTCGTATTTCACGTGATCTTGCGCTGCTTCCGGCCGGGGATGCAGACTTTTATCCCCTTGTTTTTCAACGCATCTCTGAACCAACCCGCGTCATAGCCCCAAGCCGCCTGTGGCAGGCTGCCCAGAAGGGCCGCCGCGCCAGTGTAGTCGCTGAGCTGTCCTGCCGACATGAAGAACCCGATCGGGCGGCCTTTCGCATCGGTGACGGCGTGCAGCTTGGTGTTCATGCCGCCCTTGGTTCGGCCTATCTGGCGGGCACGCCCCCCCCCCCCCCCTTTTTTCACCGCCAGACTGGAGGCCGTGCGGTGCGCTTTCAGGTAAGTCGCGTCGATCATGATCGTTTGATGCTCAGTTCCCTCAGAAGCCAATCCCGTCAGGATCCGGGCGAACACGCCGTTGTCACTCCAGCGCTTCCAGCGGTTGTAGAGGGTCTTTGCCGGACCATATTCCCTTGACGCATCGCACCGCCGCAACCCCTTGCGGGTGATGAAGATAATCCCACTTAAAACATGCCGGTCGTCAACGCGGGCCTTGCCCGTTCGTCAGGAAAACAGTCCCCCGGACTGTTTTCCGATCTTCCTCACCTTGGGAAAGAACGGTTCCAGACGCGCCATTTGCGCATCCGTCAGCCAGAAAAGATTGCTCATCACTCAGGTCTCCTTACGGAGCCTGAATCAGGCCAAACAACCGAAATCAATGGGTCTGGAGCCTAGCAGGGCGGCGGCAAGGCCCGGAGGTCAGACCCAGCCGCCGATATTGTCGCGGATAACCGCCATCATCACTTCGATATGGGCGGGATCGTCATTGAGGCAGGGGATATAGGTGAAATCCCTGCCGCCGGCATGTTCGAAGCTTTCGCGGATCTCGCCGTTGATTTCCTCCAGCGTCTCGATGCAGTCCGAGGCGAAGGCGGGAGAGATGACGGCGATATCGGTGACGCCGCCGCGCGCCAGCCCGGCAACATGTTCGACCGTATAGGGGCGCAGCCATTCCTCGCGGCCGAAGACCGATTGGAAGGTGGTGTCGATGACCCCGTCCGGCCAGCCGAGCGCTTCCTGAAGCAGGCGCGAGGTCTTCTGGCACTGGCAGTGATAGGGGTCCCCCTCCAGCAGGTAACGCTTGGGCATGCCGTGATAGGACGCGACCAGTCGGCCCGGGATCCGCCCGTCCAGGGTGCGGCGGACCGAATCCGCCAGCGCCGCGATGTAATCGGGGCGGTCGAAATAGGGATCGACGGTGCGCACCGAGGGCTGCCTGTTCGGCGCCATCAGCGCCCGGAACAGCTGGTCATTGGCCGTGGCCGAGGTCGCGCCGGCATATTGCGGGTAAAGCGGCAAAAAGACGATGCGCCGGCAGCCGGCCTTGACCATGCGGTCCAGCACCTCATGGGTCGAGGGGTTGCCATAGCGCATGCAGAATTCGACCATGACCTTGTCGCCCCATTCCGCGTCCGCGCGGGCGCGCAGCGCCTCGGCCTGGCCCCTGGTGATGGTCATCAGCGGGCTTTCGTCCTTTTCCTCGTTCCAGATCAGCTTGTAATTTTCGCCCGAGGTGAAGGGCCGTTTGGTCAGGATGATGCCCTGCAGGATAGGCTGCCATTTCCAGCTGGGCAGGTCGATGACCCGCTTGTCGGACAGAAATTCGTTCAGATAGCGCCGCATCGACCAGTAATCATAGCCGTCGGGCGTACCGAGATTGGCAATCAGGATGCCGGTTTTCGCGGCCGGAATCTTCGGGTGATCGGCGGGGGCTTGCAGGATGGTCATGGCTTTCTCGGGGTCAGGACATCGGCGACGGGCACGTTGGCGGTGCCGGGGCGGAGCGGTTTTTGCTGGCTGGCATCGGGTGCCCAGCCGGTCAGAAAGATCAGATCGAAAGTGGCGATGATGCGGGCGGGATCTGCAGGATCCGGGTAGTGGGCGGCGTAATCGGCGCTTGCGCGGGCGAAGATCTCGCGTCGGCTGGGGCGGTGCAGCCGCTCGGTCAGGGCATTGGTTTCGCCCATGGCGCGCAGATCCGTCGCCAGATGAAAGAGGTCGCGGTAGCTGGCCGGCAGCGACAGGTGATCGGCGACCGGAAGCGCCAGCCCGGCCCGCGCCACCAGCCCGCCCAGATCGTGGACCTCGCCCATCGGCAGAACGCGCGGCGACAGCCCGCCGGTGGCCTCGATCTCGGCCCGGGTCAGCACATCGCGCAGCTCGGTCAGGGTCTCGCCGCCGAAACAGGCGGCGATGAACAGCCCGTCGGGCTTCAGCGCCCGGGCGCATTGCACGATCTGGCCGACCGGGTCTTCGGCCCAGTGCAGGCCCATGGTATGGATGACCAGGTCAAGCCCCTCGGGTAGGTCGAGAAGATCGCTGTCGGCGGTGACATGGGCACCGGGAAATGCGCCGGCCCAGAATTCGGGCCAGGGCGTGACGATCGCGAGTTTCGTAAAGCTTCTGTTAATCTCGCTGAGCCTATCATGGATTTCATCTGCGGCGATCTGATGGAGCGGCGCGGCAAAGCCCATGTGCCGGGCGCGGGCGCGATGCTGTTGCAATGCGGCCGGGTCGATCAGCCGGCGCGGCTCGGCGGTTTGGTCGGAAGGGGGAAGGACGGAACTCATGGGGCATATCCATAAATCCCTTCCTTGGGCGATGAAAGCGGCTTTGCGGGTGGTCTACCCGCCGCAATGCCTGTCCTGCGGCGCAGGCGTTGATCGGGACGGCACCTTATGCCCGCTCTGCTGGCGCGATTGTGAATTCATCACCGGCTGTGCCTGCACCCGCTGCGGCCTGCCCCTGCCCCTGCCCGGCGCGGGCGAGGCCGGGGACGATCTGCTATGCGACGATTGTCTGGTCACGGATCGGCCGTGGCAGGCCGGGCGGGCGGCTGTGGCCTATCGTGGGATCGGGCGCGATCTGGTTCTGGCGCTGAAACATGGCGACCGGCCCGATCTGGCCGGTCCTTTGGGCGAGTGGCTGGCGCGGGCGGCCGGCCCGCTGATCGCGGCGGATATGCTGGTGGTGCCGATCCCGCTGCATCCGCGCAGGCTGCTCAAACGCAAATACAATCAGGCAGCATTGCTTTCGGCCCGGCTGGCGGCCGCGTGCGGGCTGCGCCATGCGCCCGGATTGCTACGCCGGATCCGTGCGACCCCGGCCCAGGATCATCGCAGCCATGCCGAGCGGTATGAAAACCTGCGCGGTGCCTTTGCGGTCCCGCCCCGGTTTCGGGATCAGATCAAGGGGCGGGCGGTGCTGCTGGTCGATGATGTCATGGCCTCGGGTGCCAGCATGACCGCTGCGACCCGGGCCTTGCAGGCGGTCGGGGCCGGCGCGGTTTCGGTCGCGGTGCTGGCCCGGGCGATGAAGGACTGACCTGATCTTTGCGGCAGGCCGGGGCGTTTTCCCGCGTCGCCATTCTGGAAAACCGGATATTGGGGTATTAGCTGTGACTGACCACAATGACAGAGATACGGACCATGGCCCAGATTGAAATCTACACCACCCCGACCTGCCCCTTTTGCCTGGCGGCCAAGCGGCTGCTCAACAGCAAGAACGCGGCCTTCCGGGAAATCGACGTAAGCCGCGACCCGGATCTGCGTGTGGCCATGACCCAGCGGGCTGGCGGCAAGCGCAGCGTGCCGCAGATCTTCATCGACGGGATGCATGTCGGCGGCTCGGACGATCTGCATGCGCTCGACAAAGCGGGTAGGCTCGATCCGCTGTTGGCGGCCTGAACCATGGCTGAGCGCCTGAATGTCGGGCTGGTGCAGCTGTCGGTCGGAGACGATCCGGCGGCGAACCTGCCGGCGAGTCAGGCGCTGATTGCCGACGCGGCGGGGCAGGGCGCCCGGCTGGTCCTGACCCCGGAATGCACCAATCTGATCTCGTCGGATCGGGACTGGCGGGAGCAGGTGCTGCGCTGGCAGGCCGATGATCCGACGCTGCACGCTCTGCGTGCTCAGGCTGCCGATCTGGGGATCTGGCTGGTGATCGGGTCGCTGTCACTGAAAGCCGACGATCCGGCCGAGCCGAGGCTGGTCAATCGCAGCTTCCTGATTGCCCCGGACGGGGCGATTGCCGCGCAATATGACAAGATCCACATGTTCGATGTGACGATCTCGGATAGCGAATCCTATGCGGAATCGCAGGCCTATCATCCCGGCACCCGGGCGGTTTTGGGGCAGGGGCCGGCACGGATCGGGCTCAGCATCTGCTATGATCTGCGCTTTCCCCGGCTTTACCGGGCGCTGGCGCAGGCGGGGGCGCAGATTCTGTCCATTCCCGCCGCTTTCAATGACACGACCGGCGCGGCGCATTGGCATGTGCTGCTGCGCGCCCGCGCCATTGAAACCGGCTGCTTCGTTCTGGCCCCGGCGCAATGCGGGCTGCATGGGGCCGATCATGCGACAAATACCCGTGCCCGGCGCAGCTTCGGGCACAGTCTGGCCGTGTCGCCCTGGGGCGAGGTGCTGGCCGACGCAGGGGAAGGGCCAGGGTGTGTTCACCTAACGCTTGACTTGAGCGAGGTCGGCAAGGCACGGTCGCGCATTCCAGCCATCGTGACAGATCAGCCATTCGAGTTGCCGTGACCGATCAGACCCCGCCCCCGGAAGACCTGACCCGTGCGTCGGTTGCCGCGAGCCTCTTTGCCGAGGTTCTGGTGACCGAACAGCTGGCGCGGGCGATGATCGGGCGGGCGCTGCCGGGCGACATGCAGATTTCGCATTTCTCGGTGCTGAACCTGCTGGCCCATGTGTCCGAAGAACGCACCCCGGCCCAGCTGGCCGAGGCGTTTCACGTCACCCGGGGCGCGATGTCGAACACGCTGGCGCGGCTCGAATGGGCCGGGCATGTCCATATCCGGCCCGACTGGGATGATGCGCGGCGCAAGTTCGTCTCGATCAGCCCGGCGGGGCGGGCGGCGCGCGATGCGGCGCTGGCGGCGATTCAGCCGGCCATGTCCGATGTGGTGCGCGATATCGGGGCCGAACGGGTTCGCGCCGCGCTGCCGGTGCTGCGCGCCCTGCGCAAGCGGCTGGAAGGCGACTGATCAGCCCATCCGCGCGGCCAGGCGCAGCGCGTGGCTGGGATCGGCCCCTGCATTCGGCATCACCGGATCATAAGCGGCGCGGATCAGCCGGGCGAGATCTTCCGAGGCGCTGATATCCACCGCGAAACTCAGCATCGAGCGCATGGCCAGGGTCTCGGCCAGCATGGCGGGGTGGGCATCCGCCAGCGGGCCCGACATGCGGATGAAGGACAGGCAGGCGCGGATGGCGCCATCCGGGTCAAAGCGGAAGATCTGGTAATGGCTCGCGCCCGAAGCCTTCAGCCGGGCGATCAGATCGGGCTGTCCGGTCAGCTGGTCCAGATCGGGAATGCCGGACAGCTCGTCCCAGTCGCGGCAGAAGAACATCATCAGGTTGGCACCCATCTCGGGATCGGTTTCGGCCAGCGGGTGGCTGGCATGGCTGAACGCGGCGCGGATGGCGGCGCGGAAGATGTCGAGGCTTTCATCGGCCAGCCCGAAGATCACCGGTGCCACCGGGCGGCCCCAGCGGGCACAGAGATACTGGTTGTCGCGTTGAAAGAGGGCGGTGATTTCCTCGGGGGACATGTGGTTCTCTCTGTTTCCTGTGACATTGGCCGGCCGGATCGGGTTGCGCTGTTGTGAAACCCCGGGTGCCCGGCGGCGTCAAGGGCCGGATGATCGGCGGAGTTTCGGGCCGGGGCGGCTGCGATATCCGCCAGCGCCGCTTGTTCCTTGCCGTGGCTGGGCTATAAGGGGGCGCAGATACGAAGGCAGGTAAGCATGAGCCACGAGAGCGACAGTTTCATCGACGAAGTGACCGAAGAGGTCCGGCGTGACCGGCTTTTCGGGTTGTTCCGCCGTTACGGCTGGATCGGGATCCTGCTGATCGTGGTGATCGTCGGCGGTGCGGCGATGCGGGAATATCTGTCCTCGAAGCGTCAGGCCGAGGCCGAAATCTGGGGCGATGCGGTACTGGCCGCGCAGCAGGCCGATGATCCGGTGGCTGCATTGGCTGCAATCGATCCGGGCAAGAATGCGGATCGGGACGCCCTTGGCGATCTGCTGGTGGCGGGTGCGATGATTGACGCGGGCCGCAATGCCGAAGCGGCTCCGCGCCTGGAATCCGCGTCACTCCTGGCGGATGATCCGGTGCTGCGCGATCTGGCGCTGCTGAAGGCGGTGCTGGACGCGGAAGATATGGATTCGGCAATCCGCGATGCCGCATTGTCGGAGCTGTCCAAACCCGGTGCGCCTTTCCGGCTGTTGGCGCTGGAACAGAAGGCTGTGGCTTTGGTCGATGCCGGTCGAGACGCGGATGCGCTGACCCTTGTCCGCGAGATCCTCAATGAGGATGGGGTCAGTCAGGGGATGCGGGCCCGGCTGAACGGGATGATCATCGCCTTGGGCGCCGATCCCCAGACGGGTACCGGCCCGGGCGTTGCAGCGGTCAGCATGGCGACGCAGGACAATGGCGCGGGTGCTGCCGGGGCGTCGGCCGCTCCTGCCGCCGCGCAGTGATACGAGGTCTGTTCATGATGACGAAATTTGCCGCGATTCCTGCCCGCCTCGCCCTTCTGGGCGCTCTGTCCCTGCCCGGCTGCGCCGAGCGCGAAACCGTGCTGCCCGGTCCGCGGCTTGACCCGCGGGCGGTCGGCTCGCCCGATGGGCCGGCGATCGAACAGAATGCGGCGGCGCAGGTCAGTGCTTTGTCGCTGCCGGCGCCGCGCGGCAATGGCGAATGGACGCATCGTGCGGCCAATGCGGCCCATGATATCGGTCATGTCGCGCTTGGAACCGGCACCCAGCGGGTCTTCTCGGCGCCGATCGGTCAGCCGAGTGGCCGGCGTCACCGCATCACCGCCGATCCGGTCGTTGCGGCCGGGCGGATCTTCACGCTCGACAGCCACGCGCTGGTGACGGCGACCGCGCAGTCGGGTGGCCGCGCCTGGTCGCGTGATCTGACCCCGGTGGGTGAGAGCCCAAGCAGCGTCTCGGGCGGCGGCATCGCCTATGGGGGCGGGCGGATCTATGTCACCACCGGCTTTGGCGAGCTGGTCGGGTTGGACGCGGCCAGTGGTCAGGTGCTGTGGCGTCAGCGGCTCGACGGGCCGGCAGCGGGCGCGCCGAGCGTGCACAATGGCACGGTCTATGTCACCAGCCGCAACGCGGTCGGCTTTGCGGTCCGCGCATCCGATGGCAAGCTGCAATGGCAGGTGTCGGGCATTCCGCAGCCGACGGGGATTACCGGCGTGGCCGCTCCGGCTGTCGAGGGCGATCTGGTGGTCTTCCCCTTCTCCTCGGGTCAGGTTCTGGCCGTGGACCGCGCCACCGGCATTGAACGCTGGTCGGGCCAGGTTGCCGGTACCCGCAATGGCCGGGCTGCCGCTTATATCCGCGACATGACCGGCGAGCCGGTGATTGACGGCAATATCGTCTATGCCGGGACCTCTTCGGGCCGGATCGACGCTTTCGACCGGGCGAGCGGCGCGCAGATCTGGTCGGCGAAGGAAGGCGCGGTTTCCCCGGTTCTGCCGGTCGGCAATGCGGTTTTCGCGATCAACGATCAGAACCAGCTGGTCCGGCTGGAAGCCGCCAGCGGCCGGATCGTCTGGGCGCGCAACCTGCCCTGGTATGTCGATGAGAAAGTGAAAAGGCAGGATCACATCTATGCCCAATACGGGCCGATCCTGGCTGGCGGGCGGCTGTTCGTCGCGTCATCGGGCGGGATCCTGCAGGCTTATGATCCGTCTTTGGGCACGCTGATCGGTCAGGCCGAAATTCCGGGCGGCGCTGCCACCGCGCCGGTGGTGGCTGGATCCACGCTCTACGTCACTGGCCGTGACGGCAATCTGCACGCATTCAGATGAGCTTTACCCTCGCCATTGTCGGCCGGCCCAATGTCGGCAAATCGACCCTGTTCAACCGGCTGGTTGGCAAGAAGCTGGCTCTGGTCGATGACCAGCCCGGCGTGACCCGCGATCTGCGCGAAGGGCAGGGCCGTCTGGGCGATCTGCGCTTTATCGTCGTCGATTCCGCCGGTCTGGAACTGGCCGAGGATGACAGCCTTCAGGGCCGGATGCGCCGCCTGACCGAGCGCGCCGTGGATGAGGCCGATGTCGCCCTGTTCATGATCGACGCGCGCATCGGCGTGACGGCGGCGGATGAATATTTCGCCGATATCCTGCGCAAGCGTGCCAAACATGTGATCCTCGTTGCCAACAAGGCCGAAGGCCGGGCCGGCGAAGCCGGTGCCATGGAAGCTTACGGGCTGGGACTGGGCGAGCCTTTGCGGATCTCGGCCGAGCATGGCGAGGGGCTGGAAGACATCTATACCGTGCTCAAGCCTCTGGCCGATGAGCTGTCGGTGATCAATGCCGTCCATGAACCGGCGGTCGATGTCGATCTGCCCGAGGATGCCGAATTCGACGAGGATGCGCCGCCCGACTGGATGCCGACAGAGGCCAAGCCGCTGCAACTGGCGGTGATCGGCCGGCCCAATGCCGGTAAATCGACGCTGATCAACAAGATCCTGGGCGAGGACCGCCTGCTGACCGGGCCCGAAGCCGGGATCACCCGTGATGCGATCTCGGTCCGGGCAGAGTTCATGGGCACCCCGATGCGGATTTTCGACACCGCCGGGATGCGCAAGCGGGGCCGGGTCACTGACAAGCTGGAAAAGCTCTCGGTCGCCGACGGGCTGCGCGCCGTGCGCTTTGCCGAGGTCGTGGTGGTTCTGCTCGACGTGGCGATTCCGTTCGAACAGCAGGATCTGCGCATTGCCGATCTGGCTGAAACCGAGGGCCGCGCCGTGGT
Organism: Paracoccus sp. (in: a-proteobacteria); assembly: GCA_047973065.1. Classification (GTDB taxonomy): domain Bacteria; phylum Pseudomonadota; class Alphaproteobacteria; order Rhodobacterales; family Rhodobacteraceae; genus Paracoccus. Next base: position 19,957 of record JBKEBH010000077.1, read on the forward strand.
CATTGCCGCCAATAAATGGGATCTGGAAGAGGACAAGCCCGAAAAGCTGAAGGAGCTGCGCGAGAGCTTCGAGCGCCTGCTGCCGCAGCTGAAAGGCGCGCCCCTGGTGACGGTTTCGGCGCGCACCGGCAAGGGGCTCGACCGGCTGCATCATGCGATCATGAAGGCCTATGATGTCTGGAACCGCCGGGTCTCGACCTCAAAGCTGAACCGCTGGCTGGAAGCGATGACCGAGGCCCATCCGCCGCCCGCCCCGGGCGGCCGCCGGATCCGGCTGCGCTATATGACGCAGGTGAAGACCCGGCCGCCGGCTTTCGTGGTCAAGGCGACCCATACCGACAAGATCCCGGACAGCTATCACCGCTATCTGATCAACGGGCTGCGCATGGATTTTGACATGCCCGGCACGCCGATCCGCATCTTCTTCCGCGATCAGGGCAACGCGAACCCCTATCGGCAGAAGGCGCAGAAGATCAATCAGTCGGGTGCGCTGTCCAAGCACAGGAACCGCCAGAAACCGAAGGGTGCGTGACATGATGAATGGCGGGGGCCATTCCCCCGCCGCCTGATGTCCGCTTGGTCCGCTGATGCGGGGCGGAATTTATCTACGGTTGTTCCGCAAGGCGCGATCCTTGCCGACATTATAGCCGAAGGTTATTCCGCCACCAAAAGCGGCCGCATACAGGGCGAGGACAACAATCGGCGCGACGCCTCCCATGATCAGATCCAATTGGGAACCGTCTATTTCGTGAATAGTAATGTCGTCTTTCACGGCTGATCTCCTTTATTGGTTCGAAATTTCGATCCGAGAGTCAGCGCGGTTGTCACGCAGGGCGGCATCTGCTCCGATCTTGTAAGCACCGAAAAGGGTGACAAAGAAGACCAGCATCAGAACGCTGATGGTGACGATAGCTTGTGTGGACATCTCAGATCCTCCTATTTGTCCGAAATGGCTCAGTCGCGATTGGCCCAATAGCCGATGGCATTGCCGGCGGCACCGAGGCCCGCGACGCCGGCAATGCCAATGCCAATGCCGACTCTGACGGCAAGGGGGCTGGCAAACCAGGCTATACCTCCCGACACCTCGTCGACATCGTCGGGGATCATTTCGACCAGATTGATTTCGCCCGGGTCAGTCAGCAGTTGCAGTTCAGTCGATTTAAAGCGTTTCGGTTTTCACTTTCCACCTATTGGAGATAAGCCACGGGCTTCCAGCCGGTCCGCTTCAGCGAGACTCCGGATGAGACATCCCCCTGGTTTTGGCTCGCCCTTGGGTGACAGCCAAAACCAGGGGGTGTCTCATGGCCTATTCTAGGGTCAGGCCTCGTTCTCGATCATAACCAGAAGATGACGGTCGCAGCGAGGAGGATGGCGGCGATGAAGGTTTCGGGGCATCGGTCGTATCGGGTGGCTACGCGCCTCCAGTCCTTGAGGCGCCCGAACATGATCTCGATGCGGTTGCGACGTTTGTATCGGCGCTTGTCGTATTTGACCGCCTTCTTGCGGGACTTTCGGTCGGGGATGCGAACCTTTATCCCCTTGTCTTTCAACGCTTC
>JBKEBH010000084.1:0-3206 GCA_047973065.1 Paracoccus sp. (in: a-proteobacteria)
CCACAGCAGCCAACCAACGCCCCGAATTTTAAACTCGATCCTGAACAACTAAACAGAGTATCTGGTGGAATGGATTTCACTAAATCTATCTCCCGTGATGATCTTTCCAAAGTTGCAGCAGGCGGTGAAGAAGCAGTCGGAGCCTTGGTTAATGTACTGAATAAATTTGGCCAACAAGTTTTCAGTACAAGTGCTCAGTTCTCCTCACACATGACGGAAGCTGGGTACAATAATGCGCAGCAAGCTATTGATCGTGGCTTGCCCAATGTAGTGAAGCAACAACTCACCCGCAGTGAATTGATGGCTTCTAACCCTAAGTTGCGCGAGCCTGCACTCCAACCCCTGGTCACAGCAATTCAATCACAAATCGCACAGAAGCACCCCAACGCAACTTCGCAAGAAGTCAATGCAATGTTGGAACAGTACTTCAGTGAAGTTGGTAAGACATTCGCCAAGCCAGACCAGCAGGCTCAGAAACCTTCGGGTTCCCAAGAGTACGACTTTTCTTCATTTCTGCAAGGATAATCCATCATGGCTACCATTCCTGGTGTTTTCAATACCACTGGCCTTAGCGCCACTCCTGACTACAAAGCACTAAGCTTCTCGCGAATGATTACGCGGCTGATGCCTCAAGGCACAGCCCCACTATTCGCACTGACCTCTTATCTCAAAGATGAGACCGCACTGCAAACTGAACATGGCTACTTCGCTAAGTCTGCCATCTTCCCGTTTGCAACTCTGACCGCTGCCATTGCTCCTGGTGACACGACCGTTACTGTTGCTTCCACTGCAATGATGGTGCCGGGTATGGTTCTTCGAGTAGATAATGCCACTGGCGAGAACATTCAAGTGGAAACTGTTATCAGTGGCACTGACATGACTATTCGCCGTGGCATTGGTGCTGCTGCCGCTCCCGCTGCTGCTGGTGTTAACCTGTACAGCATCGGTACCGCATACGAAGAAGCTTCGTTGCGTCCGCTGGCACTCAACAACCAGCCAGTCCGCATGTCTAACTTGACACAGATCTTCCGTAATACTTGGGCTAACAGCGACACTGTCCGCGCCACTCAAGTTATTGCTGGTGATAGCATTGTGTCTGAAAGTCGCCAAGACTGTGCTGCGCTGCATGCACAAGACATTGAAGCCGCTTTGCTCTTCAGCCGTAAAGCTACCGGTGTCCGTAACAACCAACCGGTTCGTTACATGGATGGCCTGATCAGCATGATTAGCGACATTGCTAACTACCCCACCTCCTACACTGTTCCTAACGTGTGGGCTGCTGGTGCCACCACTAACTACACCCAGCTGGAAGGTTTCCTCGATCCGTGTCTGAATCAAACCACTGATCCGAAATCTGCTAGTGAGCGTGTTATCTTCACTGGTGGTGCAGGTCGGCGTGTCCTGAATAACATCGGGCGTCTGAACTCCACCTACTACATGGAAAATGGCCAGACTAGCTTCGGTCTGCAATTCTCCACCATCAAGACCAGCCGTGGTACTTTCCAAGTGATTGAGCATCCGATGCTTAACTCCAATGCCACTTGGGCACGTAACGCCATTGTTGTTGACTTGGCTTCCATCAATCTTGCCTATCTCAACGGCCGCAAGACCCAGAACAAAGAGTTCAATATGGATGGCAATGTTGCGCAAGATAATGGCATTGATGCGGTTGGCGGCACGCTCACCACTGAACTCACGCTGCTGTGCAAGAACGTGCCTGCTAACGCAGTTATCACTAACCTGACCGCTGCTGCTGTCGGTTAATACAGATTGGTTGTGAGGCTTCTCCCCCTTTAACCGGGGGGAGTTTTTTACTCTACAGGAAACACAATGTCTGAATTTAAAGCATATAAGCTAGAGAACGTACCAGAGTACCACAACATGATCGCCCCAGATGGCACCGTTGTCTCCTTCTACAAAAGCTACACTCGGAGTAATAACAACCAAGTGCAAAAGTGGATTGAGGCCCTGCCCGGGAGCAAAGAAGTAGATGACAAGGACATTCCAACTCCTCCTAACCGACATGTCACCACTGTAGCCACTGGCGTTGGCAACTCTAGTGTTGTCACAGCTCAAGACCTGTTGGCAGTTGCAGCAAAGCGTACCACTCCTGTAATCGACAAGAAGTAATCCATGGCGACTCTAGCTTCTCTAGCTGATGATGTATACATCCTCACTAACCGGCCTGATCTGGCGGGGGAGACTAGAGTCTCTCTCCGAAAAGCTATATTTAAATTCCATGCAGCAGACACATTCAAGCGTGATCTGCTGACAGAAGATATTGATCTCAGTGTCTTGACTCCTGTGTCCCCTGACTCCTTCGTGTGGTCAATTCCAATCACTGACTTCCCCAGGTTTCGTCGCCCCGATTACCTGAGGATTGTCCCACACGAGTATGGAGACTTCACAGAAGTTTCAGCCCACGACATCTTTGACTCCTACCGATTCATCAAGCCCAATATCTTCTACATCTCTGGTCAGGCACTGACAATTCGTGCAGTATGTGAATACCAAAACCTCACTTTCTCATACTACTCTTACCCAATCGTACCTCCAGTCACCTCTGATCCAGTCATCTCATGGATCTGTGATGAATACCCAGATGCTGTGATTGAAGAAGCAGCAGGCACTGTGTTTAAGATGATTGGTAAGGATGATGAAGCCTCTCGTTATCAGACTCTTTTTGCTGAAAACGTGGCACTTCTACGTGCTACAGCTGTAGGGGAGAGTGTATAATGACCGATTCTAATGTTAAACTTCCGGTTCTAAAAGTCATGTCTGCTTGGTTAGCTACTTTTCTAGCAGGGACTTGGAATGTGTTTGCATCTGTGCCTTGGGAAATTCTGGCTCAATTTGCCGCTTTTCTTTACACGCTCGCACTGCTAGTTGAATGGATCAGTAAGAAACTTCGCAACAAGAAACTGCGCGGGGACTTCCACAAGAACACAGATCATGGCACAATCTAAAGTTTCCCTCAATCTCTCTGCTGCCGACTTTGCCTTCTCGTTCTCTTACAAAGGACAAAGTGTAATTATTCCTGGCCCTGATCAGAATTACTTCCAGACAACTGCTGATTGGGCTGGGGCTACTCCACAGCGGGGCACCAACATCCCACAGATCACATACTGTGAGAACACTGTACCAACAGCAGAAGGCTACCGTAGTGTGGCCTATAAGTTTTTTATCAAACCTGCTCCTGGCCCACA
>JBKEBH010000091.1:0-1727 GCA_047973065.1 Paracoccus sp. (in: a-proteobacteria)
TGATCGTGTCGCTCGTCATGGAAGCGCTTGATAGTAGCCTCCTTGATCGTGCGGTTCATCCGTTTGACATGTCCGTTGGTCCAGGGGTGTTTCACCTGGTCAGCCGGTGATCGGTGTCGTGTTCACGGCATGTGCGACCGAACACATGCTCGCAGGCACCGATACCGACGCATCGATGTGCGAGCTGCACGCCATTGTCGGTCAACACAGTGTGGACCTGATATGACACAGCTGCGATCAGGTCGCGCAGAAGCTGGGCCGCAGCCATTTTTCCCGTCTTTTGGAAGAGGCGAACGAAGGCAAACTTGCTGGTTCTGTCAATTGCGACAAAGAGACAGAGCTTCCCTTTGGCGGTCTGCACCTCGGCGATATCGATATGGAAGTAACCGATGGGGTAGCGCCTGAAGCGTTGCCGTGACGGTTTGTCTCCATCAACTTCCGGTAAGCGCGATATCCCATGACGCTGAAGACAACAGTGTAAGGCTGAGTGTGTCAAATGCGGAAGAGACGGCTGCAGGGCATGGAGGCAATCGTCCAGTGGCAGCCGTGTAGGCCGCCTGAACGCAACGACCATTGCTTCCTCCTCCCCGCTTAGCGCTGTCGAACGGGGTTCTTTCGGCCCGGGCGTCATGTCCTCGACCGTCTGACGCGTTCGCCACTTCGCAACGGTCTTGGGGTTGATACCCATCTCGCAGCTCAGCGCCGCAGTCGAAACCTCCGGTCGCTGTATTGCTGCTAGGATGGCGTGCGTCGTCCCGGCGCTTCCGTAACGAACTTGTCCCATAAGGCTTCCTTCCATTCCAACGAAAGGATCACACCATCAAACCTTGGGATCAACAGCTAGTTCCTGTTTGCTGTGCACCACGGCAATCAACGAAGGCGGAGTATCTAGGGCCGCCAGATCATGGAATGCCGTGCTGGCCTTGTATACTGAAACTGGGTATTTTGAGATAGCTTGAAATACTGCCTTGTGTCCGTTCAAACTTGCAATCGCCGAAACATCCCAGTCAGTTGATGACGCCCCGTATATCTTGTCCTCATACGACACGTTCGCTGGAAAAATCTGATCGAGCCTTGCCTTTAGAGTCCCCGATAGGGGATCAGTAAACCCCACGGCTTTAGGCGGCATGGGATCGCGTGGGTTGCCGTGTAGAGTGCGGTTATGGAATCGTACAACCGCGGCGGCCATACGGTCTGGGACTGCAAGTATCACGTGGTGTGGATCACCAAGTATCGCTACCAGGTGCTTGGCGGGGATGTGGGTCAGCGCTGCCGTGAGTTGATCCGGGAGACGGCGCGGGCGCATGAAATGGTGATCCACGCGGGCAGTGTGAACCGCGACCATGTCCACCTATTGCTGTCAATCCCGCCGAACCTGTCGGTCAGTCGTGCGGTGCAATACCTGAAGGGCCGTAGCTCGCACAAGCTGCTGAGCGAATTCGGGATATTGCGGAATCGTTACTGGGGTCAGCACCTGTGGGCGCGGGGCTATTGGGTCTGCACCAGCGGCAACGTCACGGATGAGATGTGGATGGACTACATCGCCAACCAGACGCCGCCAGAGCCTGACGACCACTTTGAGGTCACGTGAGTCCGCCGCATGGCAAACCGATCCGGCTTTAAGCCGTAACCCGAAGCCACCTGCTTGCAGCAGGTGGAGTATTCACCGCATCTGAAACGGTGATATCTTGATCGTCGCTGACTTTCTCAATGATGCGCTCCACAAT
>JBKEBH010000101.1:0-12175 GCA_047973065.1 Paracoccus sp. (in: a-proteobacteria)
GCGTGCGGTCGTCGCCGATGATATGGGCGGCGATCCGATCCCATTGACGATCAGACAAGACCAGACGTTCCATGGTTCCCATAGCAAATCTCCCCGCTACGGGAGCAGAGAATCAGCATTCCGCGCCAAAGGGAATCCTAAGAGTCAACAGGGCCAAGGGGTTTGATGAGGTCTCCAGTGGGTATTGGCCGAATGCATGGGGCCCCGGCTGTGTCCGGCAGCAAAAACCTGTCTCAATCGCGATCAGATCAGTGCCAGTCTTCCGCCCGGAAGCCGCGTCAGCCGGCCCGCAAGCTCAAGCTGCACGAGAACCGGCGCCAGCACCGAGGCTGGCAGGCCAAGATCGCGGATCAGGCTGTTCTCATCGATTGGGCTGGGCGAGAGCCGGGCGAGCACCAGCGTCTCAATCCGGGAGGGTGCGCCGTTTCTGTCCGGGCGAACGGGATGAGCAGGGCCGGGGGCGCTTGCCGGTGCTTGTGGGCGATCGAGCCCGCCGGGGATGCGGGTGAGCTTCGCCGGACTGCCCAGCCCGTTTTCGCGGATCATCGCATAGGCCCCCGAAGCCTTGTCCGGCGCTTGGGGCGCGGGATGGATCGCCAGCGGCGGAGGACCAGAAAAGCGCGGCGACAGGGTGGGCGGGTCCTGTCGGCCCGGCTCTGGCCGGGTCATGGCCTGCGACGATACAGCTTGCGAAGGCATGTAATGTGCAGATCCCGCCTTGTCCTTGTCCTTGTCCTTGTCCTTGTCCTTGTCCTTGTCCTTGTCTGGCTCCGGCCTTTTGGTCTGCGGCGGGGGCTGGCTCGGTGCATCTTCGCTGGATTTCGCCCCGGCTGCGGCGCGGTTTTGATACTCGCCCCTCTCCCGCTGGCCAGGGCTCGATTGCGGCGAAGCATAACCGGAAATCGCCGACAGATCCTTTTCGGCCGCATTGAACAGTGCCGCCTGCAGGCTGGGCAGTGCCTCGATCACGTCTTCGGCCTTGCGCACCAAAACAGCACCGTCGCGGATCAGCTGATTGCAGCCGCCGGCCCGGCCATCGACTGGATGACCTGGCACCGCCAGCACCTCTCTTCCTTGATCGAGGGCGTTGCGGGCGGTGATCAGGCTGCCCGATTTCACCGCCGCTTCGATCACCACCACGCCGTGGCTGAGGCCCGAGATGATGCGGTTGCGCAGCGGAAAATGGCGGGCGAAGGGCTCCAGCCCCGGGGGCTGTTCGGACAGCAGGCAACCTTGGTCGCAGATCGAGGCGGCCAGTACCCGGTTTTCGCTTGGATAGATCTCGTCGATCCCGCCGGCCATGACGGCGATAGTGCCGCCCTTGAGGCTGGCTTCATGCGCGGCGCTGTCGATGCCGCGGGCCAGGCCCGATACGGTGACGATCCCGGTCTCCGCCAATGCGCCGGCCATGCCGCGCGCCATGCGCAACCCCAGTGACGATGCATTGCGCGCGCCCACAATCGCCAGTGCCGGCCGCTGTAGGATTGCGGCATTGCCCTTGACCCAGATCGCTGGCGGCGCGTCAGAAACCTCGCGCAGGAGCGGCGGATAATCAGGGGTGTCATATCGGATCAGCCGGGCATGGGCCTTGCGCCCCGCCGCCAGTTCGGCTGCGGCCGCCGCTTCCGAGCAGGGCTCGTACCCCTCGATCCCGGCTTCCCCGGCAATATCGGGCAGCGCGGCAAGCGCCGCCGCGATACTGCCATGTTCGGCGATCAGCCGATGGAAGGTCGCGGGGCCAACACGGCGCGAGCGAATGAGACGGAGGAAGCTCAGATGGTCTTCCTTCGCGGTGGGTGGGGTGTGGGGTGTGTTGAACGAAAACAACCTCATCTGCCTCTCCGCCTCATTCGAGACCGTTATGGCTGACGATAGTTAATTTTCCGTTAGCCGATCTGGCCGATTGCAGAAAATCGCCAGATCGGTGCGAAATTCAACCGAGCCGGGGGAACTCGATCTTCGGGCAGCGGTTCTGGATGACGATCTTGCCGGCGGCTTCGGCGCGTGCAGTGGCGCCGGCATGTTCGATGCCAAGCTGCATCCAGATCACCTTCAGATCGGGCAAGGCGGCAAGCGCCTCATCGACAATGGCGGGAACCGCATCGGAGCGGCGGAAGATGTCGATCATATCCACCCCGGCATCGGCAGGGATGCTGGCGAGATCGGCATAGACCGGCTCGCCGAGGATCTCATGGCCGGCATGGCCCGGATTGACCGGAATGATCCGGTAGCCCAGCCCCTGGAGATAGCGGGCCACGCCCCAGCTTGGCCGGTCAGGCTTTGGCGAGAGACCGGCAACCGCGATGGTGCGAACCTGATTTCGGATCTGGCGGATGATATTGGCTTCGGTCATGGCAGCCTCCCTTTTGGGGCCATCATATAGAAAAAAGCGCCCGAACCATAAAGGCCGGGCGCAAGTCGCGGAACGAGGGACAGTGATCTAGGACGCGGCCGTTCCGTGGCCTAGCGTCATGCAGCCGATATGGGGACGGCCGGGCGCATTCCAAGTCTCGTTCGCGTTTTTGTGAACGTCTGGCTTTGGGCAAGCGAGATCAGGACACCCGCAGGCCCCGGACCCAGGTTTCGCGCAGGACGGGCGTGTCCTGGCGCTGGCGGAAGCGGATCAGATCGGCGCGCAGACCGGGGGTCAGCTGGCCGCGATCTCTCAACCCTGCCGCCATCGCCGGCGCCCCGCTGACGCAGGTGATGGCGCGCGGCCAGTCGTCCCAGAGCCGCGCCAGCAGCGCGGCCGCCTGCAACAGCGAAGAGGGTACATAATCCGAGCTGACGATATCGAGAAGCCCGGCCCCGGCCAGATCGCGCGCCGCGACATTGCCCGAATGCGAACCGCCCCGGATCAGGTTCGGGGCGCCCATGATGTTGCGGATCGCATGGTGATGGCAGGCTGTCGCCGCCTCAAGGGTGGTTGGAAACTCGGCGAGGCGGATGCCATGGCCGGCGGAACGTGCCACCTCGGCCTCGGTCGAATCGTCATGGCTGGCCAGCACCGCGCCGACCAGCCCGGCAAAGGCGACCGCGCCGGCCTCGTGGCGGGCGCCATTGCGGGCGGAGATTTCAAGAAGCTCGCTGAAATAGGCCTGAATGTCGCGATCGTTCATCTGCACCTTGCTGCGCAGATAGGTTTCCAGCATCGAGGTGTCGCGGAACTGGCGTTGACCGGGCGTGTGATCCATCAGGCTGATCAGCCTGACGCGGTCGGTGGGGCCGACTTCGGCCAGCTCGTCCAGAAGGGTTTCCGAACAGATCTCGGCGCGCAGATGCAGGTAATGGCTGATTCGCAATGCGCCTGTGTCGCGCTGCGCCATCAGTTCCGAGGCGAGCTGGCGGGCATAGGGCGCGTAATCCTTGCGTGCCGGGATCGAGCCGACGCGCATTGCGTCGAAAACCGTGGTGATCCCGCAGCCGGCCAGCTCCGCGTCATGGGCATAGATCGCCGAGGCATGGGGCCAGTCCACGCCGGGGCGCGGCTGGATATGGCGTTCGAGATTGTCGGTATGCAGCTCGATCAGGCCGGGGGCGATGAAATCGCCCTCGCAGTCGATGGCTTGGCGCGGGGCAGCGCCCTCACCGATTTCCGCAATTCTGCCGTCACGGATCACCAGATGGCCTTTCGCCATGCGATCAGGCAGAATCAGGTTCGCGTGGGCCAGAACGGTTTCGTACATCTTCACATCCAGAGGCGTCTTGCATGGAGCAGTATCGCAGATACGCAATCTATTACACCCCGCCGGCCGGCCCCTTTGCGGATTTCGGCGCGTCCTGGCTTGGCTGGGACCTGGACCGGGGCAGGGCGATCGTTCCGTCGATGCCCGATCTCGGCCCGTTCCTGCGCAAGGCGGCCAGTTACGGTTTCCATGCGACGCTGAAAGCGCCGTTCCGGCTGGCGGATGGCGTGGGCGTCCGGGATTTGCTGGAGGCCGCGTCTCGGCTGGTGGCCGATCTGGCCGCGCCGCCTCTGCCCATGCTGCGTCTCGACCGGGTCGGAGGCTGCTTCGCCCTGATCCCGGGTGGTGATACCGCGGAGCTCGATGCGTTCTCCGGCACCATCGTCCGCCAACTCGATCCTCTGCGCGCGCCGCTGATCGAGGCCGAGCTGGTCCGGCGCAATCCCTCGCGGCTGAGCCCGCGCCAGCGGCAGCTTCTGATGCAATGGGGCTATCCCTATGTCTGCGATGAATTCCGCTTCCACATGACGCTGAGCGATCCGCTGGATGACGACATGACGCAGATCGTCTCGGCACGGATTCTGGATCTGCTGGACGGGGTGGCGATGCCCGCGCGGGCTGATGCGATCAGCCTTGTCGGTGAAGGAGCGGACGGCAGCTTCCGGTTGATTTCGCGTCTTGCGCTCAAGTCAGGGTGACGCGGGGCGCAGGCTTCATCCGTTCTGCCTGGCCGGCAGATCGCCAAAGCTCCTGATGGGCGCCTCGGGCGGGGCTCGCTGTTAGCGGCAAATCGGCAAGGCAGGAAATTTTCCGCCGCCCGGACCTTGTTCACCGCAAGTTCATTGGATCGGCGGCACGGGTTGAGGATGTGCTGATTCGGATGGTTGATTCGAAACCGTCCTGAACGTCGTTCAGAGTCTTGCCCGGAACTGCCATGTAAGCGCAACTTTCTTACTGGAACCTGACAAAAAAGACAGGTGTCGTTAATGCTTTTGCGCGCGAATTATCCGTCATGTTTGCTATGTTTACATTGTGTAGCGAGTTAACTTGTTGGAGTGGCGGCTGTGCCCTTGAGCACAGCCGCGGCTGCAGAAAAGAGCAGTAAAGGAGGGTGGCCGTTCAGGTGTCCTGCTTTTTTCGGGAAAGTGTTCTATTCCCGATCCTGATTGCGAGTTGGAATGTTTGTCAATTCTGTAACCGTATTTTTGCCACCCGGTGCCTGAGCAACCGGTGTCAGTAACGATTTCGCAGTTTTTCTGTGTGTTCTGTTAATGGTTTACAAGTATTGGTTGTGTTAACGATTACTGCCCGGCACGGCTGATCGAGTTTCCTTGACAGACTGTGGGCCCCTCCATCATTGACCCGGCTCAAAGGATGATGACGGAGGGGCTGGGCCGTTGACTGTAACGGCACGGCGAAGGACCGAAATCGGTCCTGATTGCGATGTCGCGCTCAGTCGATGATGTCTGGAAGCGGACGATCCTCGATATAGGCGATCAGATTGTCGAGTGCGCGCAGCGCCATGGCGGTTCGCGTTTGCTCGACTGCTGTACCCAGATGGGGTAGCAGAACGACATTGTCCAGTGCGCGTAGCGTATCGGGAATCAAAGGTTCGTTTTCATAAACATCCAGACCGGCCGCGCGGATGCGTTTTCCGGTCAATGCGGCGATCAGTGCCGCTTCCTCGACCACATCGCCGCGGGCGATATTGATCAAGATACCCTCGGGGCCAAGGGCGGTCAGGGCATCAGTCCCGATCAGATGATGGGTCTCGGCGCCGCCGGGAACGGCGAGAATGACGAAATCCGACTGCGCCATGACATCGGTGATCTCTGGCAACTGTCGGGCCGGAAAATCCAGTGCCGATACTGTTGAGCGGTTGAAGAACAGCACTTCCATGCCGAAGCCGAGATGCAGGCGCCGGGCAATCGCCTTGCCGATCCGGCCCATGCCGATAATCCCGACGGTCTTTCCCGACACCCCGGTGCCGAGCATCTGGGTCGGATGCCAGCCGGTCCAATCGCCCCTGCGCGCCAGCCTTTCGCCTTCGCCTGCCCGGCGCGCGGTCATCAGAAGCAGCGTGACCGCCAGATCGGCGGTGGCACCGGTGACCACATCGGGGGTGTTGGTCACGCTGATCCCGACCGATTTCGCGGCGGCAATGTCGATATGGTTATAGCCGACACCGAAATTCGCCAGGATCCGGGTCCGCAGCGGGGCGGCGCAAAAGGCCGGAGACTGGAAGGCGTCGCCAAGCGTTGGCAGGATCGCGTCATAACCGTTCAGCGCCGCCATCGCCTCATCGAGGGTCAGGGGGGTGTTGCTGTCACGGAATTCGGCATCGAACCGGGCCGAGATCGCCGATTTGGCGGCCGGGGTCATGCGGCGGGTCACCAGCAGTTTCATCAGAACATCCTTCCACCATTGGGGACAGGCAGGCTTGGGCCGATCAAGACGACCTCGCCCTGCTCATCGGGCAGGCCGAGCACCAGCACTTCTGACATGAACTTGCCGATCTGGCGCGGCGGGAAGTTCACCACGGCGAGCACCTGACGGCCGATCAGCTCCTCGGGGCGATAATGGACGGTGATCTGCGCCGAGCTGCGCTTTTCGCCGATCCCCGGTCCGAAATCGACCCAGAGCTTGGTGGCCGGCTTGCGGGCCTCCGGGTAGGGTTCGGCCCGGGTGATCGTGCCCGAGCGGATATCGACCTTGAGGAAATCGTCAAAGCCGATGGTCACCTGCCCAGCTCCCGTGAACGGTCGGCGGCGGCGGCGATGGTGCGGGTCATCAGCGGCGGCAGGCCGGTTTCCCGGTCCATCAGCACGGCCAGCCCGGCGGCCGTGGTGCCATTGGGTGAGGTCACGGCTTCGCGCAGAGTGCCGGGTGGGGTGTCATCGGCCATGGCCAGGGCGCCAGCCCCGGCGACGGTGGCCCGGGCCAGTTGCAGCGCCAGATCCTCGGGCAGGCCCTGCTGAATTCCGGCCTCGGTCATCGCCTCGATCATGTGAAAGACATAGGCGGGGCCTGAACCCGACAGCGCGGTCACCGCGTCCATCTGGATCTCGTCCCGAAGCCGGACCACCTCGCCGACCACGCCCAGCAGGCTTTCCGCCAGCTCCAGCGCCGCCGGCCCGGCTGCGGCATTGCCGATGATCGCGCTGATCCCGCGCCCGATGGCGGCGGGGGTGTTGGGCATGGCCCGGACGATCTGTGCGTCAGGGAAAGCTGCCTGGTAGGCGTCAAGCGTCACTCCGGCCGCGACCGACAGCACCAGCGTCTCAGGGCCCGCTTTCAGCGAAGTCAGCACATCGCCCATCATCTGCGGCTTGACCGCCAGAACCAGCACCGCCGGATCGACAGGTGACGCTGTGTTCAGCCGAACGCCCTTATCCGCCCAATCGGTCCGCGCATTGGGGTCGATCACGGTGACCGCGCCGGGCGCGATCCCCTTGGCCAGCCAGCCGGTCAGCATGGCGCCGCCCATGCGTCCGCAGCCAATCAGGACCAGTCCGCGACGGTTGATTTCGGTAAAATCCATTGCGCCCTCCCAAGCTTCGGGGCGCATCGGCGATGGCCCGCGTTACGCCCGTCCGTAGGCCGGGCCCATGGCGATGTCCAGAGCCGCTTCGGGTGAGCTGTCGCCCCAGACTGCCAGCTGGAAGGCCGGATAGAGCCGCTCGGCCTGCTCGAAGGCATTGCGGATCATGTGGTCGATCTGTTCGGGGCTGGCGATGGAATCGCCGGCAAGGCACAGCCCGTAACGCCAGACCATCATCCGCTGGCTCGGCCAGAAGGTGAAGGCGCCGTCCCAGACCTGATCGTTGGCCATGTTCAGCACTTCATAAAGCGCCGGCAGGCGCTCGGCAGGCGGGTCCATGTCGAAGGTGCAGATCAGGCGCAGCATTTCTTCGGGGTCCGACCATGCCAAGGTGATGGCATAGCTGCGCCACTGGCCTTCAACCGACATGGCGATCTGGTCATCTGCCAAGCGGTCGAAATCCCATTCGTGATGGGCGGCAATGGATTCGACAATGTCGATCGGGTGGATATCGTCACTGTGGATGAAGCTGTCCGCCTGCGCCATGCCTGCCATTCCCTGTTCGCGGTGTAGACCACCATCATTCGCGTTCGGCCACGACAGGATGTGGTTTTCGCTGTCTGACCTACAAGATCAGGGTGTTCCAATGGGACGACGCTGTAAAGGAAATTTTCGTTAGCGCGCTCAAAATCTTGTGGATGAAATATCTTTCTCCACCAAATACGCGCAGTTACCGGCCCGCCGCAGGATCCTTGTCAGATTGTGCGGCGGGCGGGGTTGTCAGGCGCCTTTGCGGGCGAAAAGCGATTTCACCGCACTGATCAAGGGTACGATGGTCGCCTGCGCGACCGGCACGATCACATATTGGCTCAGCGGGATCAGCACCAGGCCAAGCGCCAGCCCGACAATACCGTCGAAGAAGGCGGTAACCGCCCAAGAGACCAGTCCGGCAAATTGCGGAACCGCATGGGCGGCGGCTTCGGCCTGATGGTGGATCCATTCGTAAGGTGTGTGCCAGCCGAGTTCATGCAGCCCATGCACGATGATATTGCCGCCGACCCAGATCATGGCGGCGGTGCCGATTACGGTCAGTGCCTTCATCAGTCCCGGCATGGCCTTGACGATCCAGCGCCCCAGACCGGCCAGAAAGCCATTGCCGCGCCTGGCCATCGCCATCCCGAGATCGTCGGCCTTCACGATCAGCGCCACCGAACCATAGACCACCACGGTGATGCCGATCGCGACGATCAGCAGGGTGACGGCCTTCAGCCACAGCGCGGCATCGGTCGGAATTGTCGAAAGCGCGATGGTCATGATTTCGGCCGAGAGAATGAAATCGGTCTTGATCGCGCCGGCAACCTTGGTCTCTTCCAGATGGGCGGGGTTGCCGGTTTCGCCGGTATATTGATCGTGACTGTCCCCATGCGGGACGAAGATGTGATAGACCTTTTCGGCCCCCTCAAAGCACAGATAGCTCCCGCCCAGCATCAGCAGCGGAGCGATTGCCCAGGGCGCGAAGCTCGACAGCAAAAGCGCAATCGGCAACAGAATCACCACCTTGTTGAAGATCGAGCCCTTTGCGATCTTCCAGACGATCGGCACCTCGCGGCTGGCATCGAAGCCATGGACGTATTTCGGCGTTACCGCCGCATCGTCGATCACCGCGCCGGCGGCCTTGGCGCCAGCCTTGGCCGCCATGCCGGTCACGTCATCGACCGAGGCCGCAGCCACCTTGGCGATGCCTGCCACGTCGTCGAGAAGGGCGATAAGGCCGCTCATTCAATGTCCTTTCATCTGTCAGCAGGAATAATAGCGGCTCGGCGCAAAGGTTCCATCCCTGTCCGGCTTGCACCGGCCGCGCGAATCCTTCATCAAACGGTCGATATCAGGGAAAAGGGCACGGCCATGGCGGATCTGGACAGCAACGCGAAACCGACCGAGGAAATCGACCTGCGCGAGGTCTTCGGGCTGGACAGCGACATGAAGGTCAAAGGTTTCGCGGATCGCACCGACCGCGTGCCAGATATCGACCCGACCTACAAGTTCGACCCCGATACGACCTTGGCGATTCTGGCCGGCTTTGCCTATAACCGCCGCGTTATGATTCAGGGCTATCACGGCACCGGCAAATCGACCCATATCGAGCAGGTTGCCGCCCGCCTGAACTGGCCCTGTGTGCGCGTCAACCTCGACAGCCATGTCTCGCGTATCGACCTGATCGGCAAGGATGCGATCAAGCTGGTCGATGGCAAGCAGGTCACGGTTTTCCACGAAGGCATCCTGCCCTGGGCGCTGCGCAATCCGACCGCGATTGTCTTCGATGAATACGATGCCGGCCGCGCCGATGTGATGTTCGTCATTCAGCGGGTGCTGGAGGCAGACGGCAAGCTGACCCTTCTGGATCAGAACGAGGTCATCACCCCGAACCCGAATTTCCGCCTGTTCGCGACCGCCAACACCGTGGGTCTGGGCGACACGACCGGGCTTTATCACGGCACCCAGCAGATCAACCAGGGTCAGATGGACCGCTGGTCGCTGGTGGCGACGCTGAATTACCTGTCACACGACGCCGAGGCCGCCATCGTTCTGGCCAAGAACCCCAATTACAACAATGAAAAGGGCCGCGATGTCATCTCGCGCATGGTGACGCTGGCCGACCTGACCCGGACCGCCTTCATGCAGGGCGATCTATCGACCGTCATGTCGCCGCGGACGGTGATCAGCTGGGCCCAGAACGCCCGCATCTTCGACAATGTCGGCTACGCGTTCCGCCTTACCTTCCTGAACAAATGCGACGAGCTGGAACGCCAGACCGTCGCCGAGTTCTACCAGCGCCTTTTCGACGAAGAACTGCCGGAAAGCGCGGCGGCCAAGGCGGGATAACAACAAGGCGGGTTCACAAAGGGGGGCGCTTAATGCGCCCCTTTGATTTCGTTCAACGCCGCCATCGCCAGAAAGCCCGACCGGGTCAGCCCCAGTTGCTTGGCGGCCATATCGACCGCATCCAGCGTTCCCGTATCGAAGCTGACATTGACCCGGCGCTGTCTTGAGGTGCGGCGGATATAGGGCACGGCAATCAGAAAGGCGCCGGCGGCCAGCTCTTCTGCCATCTCCGCAGCGATGTCGCGCAAATAGCGAGGCTCACGCATCGGCTCATCCTCGAACCAGAGCTCCAGCGCTTCGGCGGCATTGGACAGGATGTCCCTTTCCTCATCTGCCGCCGAAAAGCAGCCCGGCAGATCGGGAAAGCTGATGCCATATGCGCTGTCATCGTCCTTCTGGATCAGGGCAAGAAAGCTTTTCATGTCATACTCCCTAACCAGCCTGCCATACGCGCAATGCTGCGTGCCGTGCCCTGCGGCAGATCCTTCTTTGGATGCGGCACGATCAGGCTTTGTTTGTCCTTGCGGAAATCGTGATGCGATCCCTTGACCGAAACCCGAACCCAACCCTCGCCTTCAAGGCGCTGGATGATTGCGCGACTGTTCCGCTCAATTTACATTGTGTGTATATATGTGTGCGTATGACGCTGCGTCAAGCGTTCTCGACAGTTCCCGAAAACTGTTCGAAAAGCAGCCGATAAACAGGATGACATCTCAGGCTGGCCTGCCGGCCCGCGCGAGGAGCGCAATATGACCACCGATCTCACCGATTTCCTGCCCCAGCTCGACCGCGATATCCGTGCCCGCGCGGATTGGGGCAAGGTTGCCGATTACATCCCCGAACTCGCCCGGGTTGATCCGGCGCAGTTCGGGATTGCCGTGGCGCTGGCTGACGGCACCATGGTTTCGGCCGGGGACGCGCAGAAGCGCTTTTCGATCCAGTCGGTGTCAAAAGTGTTTTCGCTGGCCTGCGTGCTGGGCCGGATCGGCGAGCAGATCTGGACGCGGGTCGGGCGCGAACCCTCGGGCTCGCGCTTCGATTCAATCCTGCTGCTGGAGCTGGAAAAGGGCCGCCCGCGCAATCCCTTCATCAATGCCGGTGCGCTGGTCACCACCGATGAGCTGCTGACCGGGCGCACCCCGCGCGATGCGCTGTCGGAAATCCTCGGCTTTCTCAGCGCCGCCTCGGGCGATCCCGATATCCATATCGACAAATTCGTCGCCCAATCCGAGGACGAGACCGGCTTTCGCAACCGGGCGCTGGCCAATTACCTCAAATCATACGGCAATCTGAAGAACCCGGTGGATTACGTGCTCGGCACCTATTTCCACCAATGCGCTATTGAGATGACCTGCGAACAGCTGGCGCTTGCCGGGCGCTTGATTGCCGGGCTGCCGGACGCGCCGCCGATGATGTCGGGCCAGAAGGCGCGCCGGCTCAATGCGCTGATGATGACCTGCGGCCATTATGACGGCTCGGGCGATTTCGCCTTCCGCGTCGGTCTGCCCGGAAAAAGCGGGGTCGGTGGCGGTATCCTGCTGATCGCACCGGGCCGGGCCTCGATCGGGATCTGGTCGCCGGGGCTGAACGCGACTGGCAATTCGCAGATGGGATCCTATGCCGCTGAAAAGCTGGCCCGGACCATGGACTGGTCGGTCTTCCGCTCGTCCTGAGGCCCCCCTCGGCCTGGCTCAAACGGCAATCTTCAATCTGTTCTCACGCCGCAGCCGCTTCAGCTTGCCGACCGGCCGGGCCAGCGGGCCGTAATCGGGGCGGCAATCCTCGTCGATGGTCAGCTCGGGAAAGACTTCGCGGATCTCCCGGTGATGTTGCGGCTGTAGCGTCAGCCAGCCCTGGCGGCCAAGATAGAAGCTCTCGGTTGGGGCACCTTCCGAAAAGATGACCTCATGGCGATCCATGAGCAGGTGGTAATAGCCGATCTGGCCGCGTCAGGTGTGGGATGGTCGGCTGCAGGGCGTAGAGGCAAGCGAAGCGCCATCAAGCGGCAATAGAGTGTGCCGCCGGAATGCGACGATAACAGCTTCCTCTTCTATGCTGAGAACCG
>JBKEBH010000183.1:0-1839 GCA_047973065.1 Paracoccus sp. (in: a-proteobacteria)
CGAGTAGCGCCTTCTTCCATTGATGGATCATCGTCGGATGCACGCCGTATTCGGCGGCCAGTTCCGAAACCGTGCGCTCGCCCTTCAAAGCCTCCAGCGCCACGCGGGCCTTGAAGCCTGCCTCATGGTTCCTGCGCTTCTTCATGTTCTGATCTCCTCGTCCTTGGAGACCAGCAAACGTCAGATCGTAGCTTCCGTCACTGTCCGATTTTCGGGGGGTAGCTCAGAGGCCTTGCTGATCTCCTGCCAGATCGTGCCGTCAAGCAGCGGTGCATCGCTGGCCTGCAGGTAGACGGTGGCAAGCAGCATCGAGACCTCATCCCCCGGCGCGGCGATGATCAAGTCGAACTTTTCGGCAATGCGGGCGCTTGCCTGGCGCAGCCCGCGTTCCTGCGCGATCAGCCCGGCGCCGAGTCCGACCGAAAGCGCGATCAGGATGAGAAAGGCCAGATTGGTTCAAGTGTAGCGGCGCAGCAGGCTGCGCAGCAACGGGCCAAGCGCAAAGCCCCGGCGATTACCCAGTCGAGGATCAGTGCTGGCGCCAGAATGGCGGCAAAGCTCAGGATATCCTGAGCGAGCACCGGCAGCCGGTTCCAGAGATCGGCACTCATGACGCCTCCTCCAGCTGGCCGTCGCGGATGGTCAGCATCTGGCCCATCGCCTGCCACAGCCGTTCGTCATGGCTGACCACGACGACGCTGCGCCCATCGGCGCGGGCATGGGCGCTCAGATCCGCAATCAGCCGGTCGGCGGCCGGTCGGTCAAGGCTGGCGGTCGGTTCATCAGCCAGCAGGATCGCCGGGTCGTGAACCAAGGTGCCCGCGATAGCGATGCGCTGACGCTCTCCCCCGGACAGAAATTCCGCGCGCCGCCCGGCCATCGCATGCAGAAGCGTGGTCTTGCCGGCGCCGGAAGGGCCGCGAATGCCGGTCAGGCTGCCGGGGGGCAGATCGAGCCGGTCGATGCGCAGCAGATCGCGCCCCGCCTTCAGCGCCGGCACCCTCAGATCGCGGATCGCCAGCGGCAGGCTCATGTCCGGGCGTAGACTGCGTCGCTCAGGCGCAGCCGGCTGACGAAGCCGAGACCGGGGTCGCGGTAAGTGCCCAGCTCCAGCTCGTTGGTGACGGTGATCGGGATGTTGAAGGCGATCATTTCGACCGGGCGCTTGGTATAGACGGCGACGAATATCGTCAGGCTATCCCGCATCGTTGGAGCAGAAGGGGCAGGTGGCCATCGGTCGGCGGGTCAGCACGAAGAAGCTGCTGTCGGTGCGCAGGGGCGGGGCCATGAAGCCTTCGATGCTGATCCGGCTGCCCTTCATGCTTTCAGCCAGATCCGAAAAGCTGAGATCCTTGTTGTAAAGATCGCGCAGCAGCACCGGGTCCGTGCCCGCGAAGGCCCGCCCGGCAAGGGGAAGGGCGGCACGGCGGGTCAGGGCCATCGCATAGCTCCGCAAATCAGGAATGGGGCGGGGGCCGGAATGCGGCCGCGCCCTTCGGGTTCAGACCGGCCTCATTCGGCGTGGACGGCCTTGTTCATGACGTGGAAGATCACATTCTGCTCGATCACCCCGCGGAAGAGATGCGACCAGGGACCGATCGACATCACCGCGACATCCTCGCCTGAATGGGTTTCCGAGGCCCTGCGCACACCAGAACGCTTCGGTCGGACGGACCTGGCGAAGATGGAGCGGCTATCACCGCCGAAGCCGCGTCGAGACAAAGATGCACTGTGTCAAACTGCTGGGCCAGAGACTGGCCGCGAGGGACTTTGACCGTCAGCTCGCAGAGTTCCAGATCCGGGTTGGCGTGCTGAACGGCTTCACCGCGCTTGGCATAC
>JBKEBH010000194.1:0-2011 GCA_047973065.1 Paracoccus sp. (in: a-proteobacteria)
GGACAAACACGCGCCTCTTCATGGATTTCGGTCATACAATGGGGGCATTCCGGCATGTAATCCTCGCCAATTCAAAAAAGCGTAGAAGGCAGCCCATAGGGTCAATAATTTGTAGAGAATACTCCGTGGTAAAATACTCTGCAACCTCGTGCTTTCCACGGCATGGAAATTCGAGAGGTCTTCGCCCGCAATCTGCGCATCTTGAGGCAGGCCAGAGGCCTGTCGCAGGAAGAGCTTGCCCATAGCACAGGCATCGATCGCACGTACATAAGTTCACTGGAGCGCAGCATCTATAACGCCAGTCTCGACGTCGTGGATCGGTTGGCGACGGTTCTGGATGTCAAGGCGATGCAGCTTCTGGACCCAGACGCAGATGCTGTGATGCGCTTGGGGTTAGGCCAGAAGATCAAGGCGAGGCCGAAGACGGTATCATGGCCGTCGAGGTCGGACAGGGCGGCTGGCTCGATGCTCTCGTTGACGACTTAGAGCTGCCAGCGCGATCGGACCTGCGACAATTCCTAAGGGACGTGGGATCCGACGTTACTAACGGCAGAGCGGCGATGGTTCCGCTCATCCGCCTGCATGGGGCGCTAGAGCCGAATGCCGGTCTATCAGGGTTAGCGAACGCCGTTTCCGGGCTCGAGAAGCTAGGCTCGGGACAAGGCCGGATGGGACGAGCCGCAGCCGCGCGCGTGGTGCTTTCGCGATCAGAGATCGATGACCGTCGGCTTTGGGACTTCGCGTTGCAGGAGGTCCGAGCGGACCGCGACCTGCTCGGTATCGAGCCGGCCATCGTCGGCGGAGCTCTTCTGCGTTGGAGGCCTGATCTGCTCGTCGAAAGTCTGGCTGAAGAGAGCCCCATGCAGAAGGCGGTCGAAGCGGCGCTTCAGGGAACCGTCCCTGAAGAACTCGTGAATGTGCTCGCGGTTGTGCCCGGCGCGTCTGCGGCAGTGCTCCCGTCCCGACCGGATCTCCTTGAGCATGCGTCGTTTTGGCGGATCGCCAACGTCGACGCCTCGGGTCTGATCCGATCTCTTGATATTGATCAGGATCATGCGGCCCGAATCGTCAATGCGCTCGCGGAGGCAGCCAGAGATGACTGTTCGCGGACGATTGTTGACTGCTTCGGCATAAGTCCTGTGGTGGCCGCCCTATCAAAAATGGACGTCGTTGGAATCCGCTCGCGCATGGCTTGGGTCTGCGCCATTGCACAGCGAGCGAACGAATTGGCGGAAAGAATGGCGGACGGTAGTTCCGAAGCCGCAATGCGGACGATTGAGTTTGCGACCCTCGACAAGACCGAGATCGCCGTCAGTTTTGGATGCCGCGCCGGTTGGCACCAAGGCGGGCGACCGGAAACGATTGCCGCCGATATGGGCGCAGCTTTCGTGAACGATAATTTCAAGATCGGATGCGCCGGACTTCATGCCCGCCTTATCAATCCGCCCGGTGGTGTCGCGAAGCTCCGGTCCCGCATAGAGCGCGTTTTTGGCACCTTCGCCACCCACTTCGTCAGCCGGTTTCGGGGGCGGACACACTCCAGCCCGGTCCAGCGGGGCGACTATAATGCAGAAGCCGAAGCTTCATTGACAGATCACGACCTCTTGGCGGCTTTGGTGACGTATATCGTCGATATTTACCACAAGCGTAAGCACCGGGGAATTCACGGTGAGACACCCGCCGATTGCTGGGATCGGCTTGTCGAAAAATATGGCCTGCCAGCGCCAGTCGATGGCATGGATCGCCGCGCGATTTTCGGCGTCGAGTTGGAGCGTGACATAAATGGTCGCGGTGTGCGCGTGTTCGGTGCCGATTTTGCCTGCGAAGAGCTACGTCACGCCTACAAACACAGTCATCAGCGCAAAGCGCGCCTGCGTTTCGACCAACTGAATCTCGGCTGGATCGCGGTCGAAATCGACGGCACCTGGTATCCCGCCCATGATCTGTCAGGTGCGCTTTTGGGCACGTCCTTCTATCAGTGGTCGGTCTTCGCCAAGACCGTCAGGGACCA
>JBKEBH010000256.1:0-2063 GCA_047973065.1 Paracoccus sp. (in: a-proteobacteria)
GATCTTGCCGACATGCTGCGGATAATAAGGCTCCAGCAGGATGACTTCGTCGCCATCGTCGATCAACGCCATAAAGGCCGCGAAGGATGCCTGTGTCAGACCGTTCGTAACGATCACGTCAGCTGGTCCGACATCCAGCTTGTTGTAATTGCGCAGCTTGGTCGCGATGGCGGCGCGAAATTCCGGCAATCCAGCGAGGTCGCTGTAATGCACGTCACCTGCGCGCAGGGCTGCAACCGTCGCATCAACGATGTGCGGTGGCGTAGTGTGGAAAGGTTTGCCCAGTTCCAGATGAATCAAATCACGGGTTGGATCGTCGATCCCGGCCGCCTTGGCGAACATCCCGTAGCTTTTCCTGGACGTTTGCGTGACGCGTTTGGCGAGTTCGGGCATTTCCACTCCTGCTGGGGGCCGACAGGACGACTATCGGCTGGATCTGAGTAAGTTAAGCATCATTTGATCAAATGAGCAATCATGAATGACAAAAGCAGAGAATGACTGATAGATGAACGATCCATCCGGCTCGAAATCCGAGGTGCTTGCCGGCTATAACAGGCCGGTTATTGACGGAGAGTTCATCTTCGTTTCGGGCACGGTCTGTTACGATTTCCAGACAGGCGAGATGCCGAAGGCGCAGAGGCACAGACCCGTCAGGCGCCGTCCAATATCGCGAAGGCGCTTGCGTAGGCGAACACGACCTTGAAGGACATCCAACGGGTGCGGAGTTTTCTGACCTTGATCGCGATTTCCTCGACCAGCGTGGTGCCGGCATCGGCACCGGCGAAATTCCCCCATCACAAGGACTTCGCAACCTTCGATTTCGGCGCAGCCGCTGTCTCCCAGACCCAGATCGAACCCTATTGTTCGGGCCAGTTCACCGGGGAGGCGCACAACCTCATCCTGGTGGGCGGAACCGGCACCGGCAAAACCCACATCGCAATCGCGCTTGGAACCACCCTGATCAATAACGGCAAGAAGGCGTTCGGTATGGACTTCACCCTGTCGTCGGTGGACATTGGCAGGATCGACCGCATGACACAGACCGGCTATCGGATCATCGGCAAGGACAAGGTGCCTTACGCCCCTGACTTCGACTGAGCTCGCCCGATCAGACCGGAGTCAGGCCGACAGATTTGATGGCCGCTTCGGCGCAGGCGATGTCCTGATGATCCTGCATCCCCGAAACGCCCAATCCGCCGATGCAGGTATCCTGCTCAAAAATCGCGACGCCGCCACCCCATGCGATCAGGCGCGACCGCGTCGCCAGCCCAAGCGACAGGGTGGGGCTGGAGGCCATGCGCTGCCCGAAGGCCGCCGTCGATTTCCCCAACGTGCCGGCCGTGTAAGCCTTGTCGATTGCGAATTCGACGCTTGGCGAATCGACACCGTCGGTCCGGCCAAAGGCCACCAGAACACCTGACGGATCGCACACGGCTATGGCGATCTGCCACTCTTCGCGCAGCGCATAACACAGGGCAAACGAAAGGATGCCCTGCGCCGTATCCGACGAAATAAATCGACGTGTGAAGCTATGTGTCATGTCTTGACCTGTTCAGAGGCGGCAAAAGCCGATGCAGAAATACAGGCCACCACACCCTATCCGAATTTCGAAGGAAGCCACGTAATGATCTGCGGAAAGGCGATCATGACTGCGATGGCCATCAGAAGCAGCGCGAAAAAGGGCAGTGACGCAAAAAAGACGCGCTCGATGCTCAGCTGCGCTACCATCGCCACCCCGTAAAGCGCAACCCCGACCGGAGGTGTGATCAGCCCGACGACGCAAACGATGCAGAACAGCACGCCCAGATGCAGCGGGTCGATCTGGAACGACGTGACCAATGGCATGATCGCGGGGACGAGCATCAGGATGATCGGTGTTGCGTCCATGAAGAAGCCCAGGACCAGAACCACCATCAGGATTGCGATCATCACCAATGTCGGGCTGCTGACCATTTCTGTAACCGACTGCGCCAGCATCAGGGGCACCTGCTCGCGCGCGATGACCCAGGCATCGAGACCCGAGACTGAAACAACCAGCATCAGCGCACCGACCGCCGTCCCGG
>JBKEBH010000330.1:0-2472 GCA_047973065.1 Paracoccus sp. (in: a-proteobacteria)
CCTGTCCGGCGCAGACTTGTACGCCGCGGACCTGCACTCCGCGAACCTGTACGCCGCGAACCTGTCCGGCGCAGACTTGTCCGCCGCGAACCTCCCAACTCGCTCGACCGTACGTGACCTCGGTGAGACGCCTTCAGGTCCGGCGTTTATCTTTCCGACACCGGATGGCTGGAGAATCTCGGCCGGATGCTGGCTAGGAGAACGAGACGAACTGCGAAAACTAATCGCACAGGATGAGGGCTGGCCCGATGCGAGAGACGACCAGGTCGCCGAACGGGGGCCGTCTCTCGAAAGCGTTCTTCAACTCGCTGACTGGCATGTAGGTCAACATCCTGGATATATCGCAAGGCTTCACACGAAATGGAGCGCTGCGTGATCGCGGATGACCTGTTCGCCGGTGCCGGCGGATGGGATCTCGCTGCCGAGTCGCTCGGTATCCACGCTCGCGGTGTCGAACTGATGCCAGCTGCCCGCGCGACTCGGGAAGCGGCCGGCCTCGAAACCATCCATGACGACGTGTGGACCTACCGGCCTGACGGTGAGGCCGACATGCTGATCGCGTCGCCACCATGCCAAACATTCTCGACAGCAGGTAAGGGTGCCGGACGCCGTGCGCTCGATGACGTTCTTCGCGGCATCAGCCAAGAGTACGTAGACAATCTTGAGCATTTGCGGTTCCTCGGTGGCGAGGTCGGCGACGAGCGGACCGCTCTCGTTCTCACCCCGTTGCATCATGCGCTGACCGGCGGTTATGACCTGCTGGCGTGGGAGCAAGTGCCGCCGGTGCTGCCGGTATGGGAGGCATGCGCGGAACGGCTGCGTGCTGAGGGTTGGCATGCGTGGACCGGTCTGTTGCATGCGGAGCAGCATGGGGTGCCGCAGACGCGGACGCGGGCGTTTCTGCTCGGGTCGCGTCGTGGGCCTATCGGCCCGCCGACACCGACACACAGCCGCTACTATCCGAGGTCGCCGGAGCGTCTTGATCCTGGAGTGTTGCCATGGCTGTCGATGGCCGAGGCGTTGACGTGCGGTTTGGCCGGTCGCCCGTCGCCCACTATCACCGGTGGCGGAACTGAGACCGGTGGGGCTGAGCCGATCGCGCACATCGGACGGTACGCCGACCGCGACGACTGGATACGGCGACATCAGTGGTCCTACCGCAATGGGACGCGAAAGAACGCGGCCGTGCGCCGTGCGGATCGGCCAGCGCCGACTGTGCATTTCGGACACAGTTCGAATGAGGTTGTTTGGGAAGGTCCGGCGTGGACTGAGAATCAGCCGGCCAATACCATCGTCGGATCGTCCCGGCCCGATGTAGCGGCCGCGCCAGGCTGGCGGACCACCACAACGAGACAGGACGCACCGGACAGCGCAAGGGTCACAGTCCAGGAAGCCGGGATTTTGCAGTCTTTCCCGGCTGACTTTTCTTGGCAGGGGTCAAAGACAAAGCAATATCTGCAAGTCGGCAACGCGGTACCTCCGTTGCTTGCTCGCTCAGTCCTCGCCGCCTTGACAGGAGGGGCCGATGATGTTTGATCTGCCTGACGATCCGTGGCGCGGTGAAGCGCTGTGCGCTGAAGTCGGGTCAGAGTGGTTCTTCCCGGAGCCCGGCGGCAGCGCAACAACTGCGCTCAAGCTTTGCGAAAGTTGCCTTGTTCGTGTCGAATGCCTGACCTACGCCGAGGACAACAACATCAGGTATGGAGTGTGGGGCGGCACGACACCGAACAGTCGGAGAGTTGACGGTGACGGTGATGACTGGTGACGTGGTTTTCAGTTTTCTGAGAAAATTCAGCCCATCACGCGCGCACTGAAACGCACAACACCTCCGCACCCGAGCAAATTTGCTTGAGTGCGGAGGTGTTGCGTCCCTCCTAGGCCCGATCCCGTGCTCTCAAGAACGATCCGAGCCCGAGCGCAGCAAGTCCGGCCAGCAGTCCGGTCAGCGCACCGATCAGCGTCAAGTGTGCGACCGCTAGCACGTCGTCATGCATGTCAGTCGACAAGCGACGGGCTATCATCATCGCCGACATAGCCCGACCCGATCGACGTCAACAGCGACACCAGGCCAGCGAGACCGGAGACGCTACCGACGGTCAGCCAGTCGGCGTCGAGGAGTCCCGTAGCGTTTGCGGTGATCGTCGCCACCGCGGTTTGCGCGACGGTTTTAACGGCGCGTTCGATGGATTGAATCCAGAATGGTTTTTCGGCGAGAAATGACATTGCTACTCCTTTATCTTGACGAGAACGAGGTTGTGATCTGAGGCGTTCGGCGTCGAAAACACCCGATACCGCTGCACGGTCTGGCGTTTCGCGCCGTGCACGATGACGTAGTCGATGTGACCACCAGGAGCCGACGACGACGTACGCCCAAAGCTCTGCACGGTCCTCGTGAGCCGATTCCGCCACGCCGAAAACGCCCGCGCGCGATCGAACCCGTTTCGCCGCGCCACCACCCGCGCCTCGCTGCCG
>JBKEBH010000027.1:0-5984 GCA_047973065.1 Paracoccus sp. (in: a-proteobacteria)
GTCTGACCCGAGGAAGTCGGTCGTGAGGAAACACATGTCGCCCATCGCAAGGGTGCCGCCTCGCTCGGATCTGGCGGTGATAGTCGAGATGTTCATGGATTGCCGTCCAAGGAACCTGTGAGGCGAACCATCTGGACCAATGCACCAAGCTGGCAGGTCCGTTTTCCCGATGCCTTGCTGATAGCGGCTCAAGGTCAGCCAACCTGTACCCAAAAGAGCCACGTCCTCACCGTTCGCCGCCTCGACTTCATATGACCGCTCATAGCCAATCGTCTCCCCAACCTGACGGTGCACGACGTCACAGACAGCCGTCGATACGTGCATCACTTGGGACGTGTTTCGCTCGCCATGCCGATTGCCCTCTGTCAATCCGAGGAGCGAGCTGCCGATGCGGTCGAATACAGCACAACCCAGATCCAAGAGATTATCTCTCTGTCCGAAGGCGCAGGACGACGCGGATGAGTAGGCGGATAGTTCTGGCAGCTTGCGACCACTCTCCCGCATATGCCGCAGGAACACCGAGACTGCAGCTCGGAACTTGTCGATGGCAACGCGGCTCGGATCGTTTCTATGTGACGGGTCCGCGCTTCCGGCATCCGGAAGATGGCAGGCGATGCTCGCGATTGTTACATTCGACATGGCCATGATGTCGCGCGCCAGGACGTCAATATCATTAAGGTCCCTGAAGAAGAACCCGTTCCGTCCTAACTCGGCCGCATCTAGGCTGAGGTGAATTTCCGCGTGTGCCCCAAAATGTGCGTAAAGGCGGGCGATCCGCTCAATCTTGTCGCGCGAGGCGGCCATCTCGCGGATGCGCCACCCGGCGCGGGCGGCCTGAACTATTTCGGCCTCCGTGCCGACCCTGAGCCGGACGAGGGGGATATTAGGGGCCATCTTCCGCAGTGCGTCGAGCTCATGGTTATCTACAGCTGCCATATGAGTGCACTGGTCAAGAAGGCATGAGCCAACGAGGTCGACACCATGCCCATAGGCATCTCCCTTTAGGACCGCGCAGAGGCCGCGTGCTCCAAGTCGATCTCGGATGATGCCGACGTTTATGAATAGCGCCTCACGGTCAATGCCTACTAGTACTGGCCTCCCGCCGTCGTACTGTTGAGATGCTAAGACCGCTCTGTTGAACCTCCGCCTGCGGGATGTGCTAAATGTCGGATCTAAATGCGTGTTCATGGGGCTGCCCTTCAGGGGTTGTAGCCGGCGTGCCGGGGGAGCGGCGGGTGGCCGACGACCGACTCGAAGGGCTTTCGGCCCCAGGTCATCCGGCACCACCCTTCAGTGATGTCCTCAAGGCTTTCCTTGTCTTGTGGGCTGTCCCAAGTTGCGCGCAGGTCGTCCGGCCAGCGATCAAGCCATTCCGGATCAAAAAGGGTCTCCACATATCTCACACCGTGATCGGGAAGAATGGTCAGCACGTTGCGGTCTGGCTCTCGTTCCGCATACCACTTTGCAACCGTAAGCGCGGCTCCGCTCGACGCGCCGACCAACAGCCCGGTCTCAGTGTGGAACTGATGAACCTGTTGTACCATCTTGGGAACCGGCACCCAGTGAACCTCGTCGCAGTCTTGGAAGCTGACATTGCCCATCGGAATGCCGGCGCCCATGGCGAGAACCTGCTCAAAGGACTCCCGACACATCCGCGTGATCCTGCTGGCCTTTGCCCCGAAAATGACACTCCTGTTGTGGTCGACCGCAACGACCTTCAGATTAGGGTTATCTTCGAGCAGGACGTGTGCGAAACCAAACAGGGATCCCCCTGAGCCTACAGTTCCGACGAGCGTGTCAAAACGGCGACCTTCATCGAGTAGCTTCGTCGGGAAAGGGCGATAGGACGCGGCATTCAACGGGTTAGTGTATTGCTGAGGCCAAAAGGCATCAGGGTTCTCCTGGAGCAGCCCTGCAAGCACGCCAAGTCGCGCCTGCTGAATTCCGCCTTCGCAGAGATTGCTCTGGTTGACGACATGGAGCTTTGCCCCGAGACTTTCCAGTCTCCAGCGAACAACTTGAGAGACCGGTCCTGTGACGAGGGTAAGGCGTAGTCCAAGTTGTGAGCACAAAATCGCAAGTGCGAGGGCGAAGGTGCCTGAACTGCTTTCAATGACATGACCGCCATGCACCAAGCGCCCGGACGCAAGCGCGTCCTCAATGATGCTCTTTGCCGGTGTGAATTTCATGAGGTCGAACTTCGCTGCGGTCAGATTCGGGCGAAGGCTTACGAACATCGGCTCAGAGAAGGTCTGAAGCACACTGGGGTCGGGCTTGGCAAAATTGATGGTCATGGTGAACTTTCCGATGTCAGATTCTGTAAAGGCCAAGGTAACGGCTGCCCCATGACGCAATTTCCAATGAGGCTTCATTCAGAGCGGCTTGGAGGGGGAGAGCATTAAGAGGAAAAATTAGTCCTGCGATCGTTCCAGAGTGAGAAATACAGATACCCAACGCACTCATTGTCTTTTGGAGTAGCAGCAGGTGCTCGATATTGCCCTTGGGGTATTTCCGCTCATTGATCATGGCGCTTTCCGTGGCGATCGCCGCTACGGAGCGGACGTCACCGTCGCGGACCGCAAGTCTCAGACGCTGCAGGAGCTCGTCGAAGTGGCTGATCTCCGCTGCGGAGTATTCAGCTGGGGGCATGTCATCGGTAACAAAAACTTTACCAGGCATCATGTCGAGGCCCAAGACGTAGAAGGACGGAAGCCTGGCACCGAATTCCTCCCTGACCTTACCGTCGCGCTGCGCAAAAAGCCTTACGTTGTGATCCAGCATTGTGGAGTCGCAAGCGTCTTCGACGCTAAGTACGAGAGCGACGAGATCGTCTATGTTTGTTAGGTGTCCGTATGCCTGATCCAAGGCACGGACGGTGGCAACGATATCGGCTGTTGATGAACCCATTCCGATCCCGGGTGGGATGTTGCTTACGATGTCGATCCGAAGGTCTTGATCATGCGGCACATGATGGAGATCACGGTATGTTTGCACGGCCCGTGCCACTTTGCTCAGACCCTGTGGTGCCTTGATATTTCCAATCCCGGAAACGATAACTGCGCGAGCAGTCGAACCTACACTCCGGCTCGACAGCGTTACCAGCCCCCTGAAGCTGCCTCCTTGGCCATCGCTGAAGCGGCCTTGCAGCAGTTCCCCAAAGTGCCCCGAGCAATGGCCAACCCCCTGCCATAGCCAGCTATGGGGATCCAATCTCTCGAAATTCATCGTCTGCAGCATGTTCGTACCCGAGTTGCGTTTCAGTGCGGTAGCGGTTCATGAAAATGCATGGCACCAGATCGCAGCAGATTAATGTATAATCAGGTTTCCCACTTAAAGATTGGGCAGCCCTTACTGGCGTAATAGATAGAAGTTTCTTCTTTGATCATGACCATATCTACCGAGGCCCATAGAGATCAAATAGAGAAGTTGGATTCTTCCATTCATATGTGATATGGATGGGGAATGAAGATGACGACCACCCAGATCGAAGCTTTTTCCGCAGTCTTGGCAGTAGGAACAGCGACGGGTGCGGCGAGTATTCTCAACACATCCCAACCCTCCGTCAGTCGTTCCATAAAGCAGCTGGAAGATGCGACGGGGTTGCGGTTGTTTGACCGCTCTAAGGGAGGTTTTTTCCCAACCGCTGCGGCAGCAGAGCTATCGGTGGTGATCGAAGAGTCCTACCGCGGCATGAATGATATCCGCAGAGCTGCCGAGGCCATCAGGAAGCGTGAGACAAAGCAGATCCGCATCGCTTGCCTGCCGGCATTCTCAAACATGTTTCTCGCTGACGCTATCTCGAGGCTGCTGGAGAGGGATCCTGCTATCTCCGTCTCGGTCCAGCCCTTGCTGTCGAAGGAAATGCATTCAGCGGTGCATAAGGGTTTCATAGACATCGGCATTGCCGCCTACGAGGTGGATGATCCCAATCTTTCGGTTCACCGGTACACGACCATGAGTGAGGTCGTCGTACTGCAACGCTCCCATCCGTTGGTAAAGGAGAGGGTGATCAGGCCACAGCATCTCTCAGGGCAGAACCTAATCCTGCTGTCGAACTTCGACCCGTATCGCATCCGTCTTGATAACCTTCTTGCCTCCGAGAATGTCTCCCCGTTCAGGGCGCTGGAGGTGGAGACGTCTGCCGGTGCCTGCGCCTTGGTAGCCTGCGGGATGGGCGTGGCGATTGTGAATCCGATAACCGCTCTGGAATATCTCGACAGGGGACTGGTGATCCGGTCGTTTTCTCATGACCTTCCCTTCGTGACGACCATTGTCTCCGCGAAACCGGGCTCCCAGCCAAGGATCGTCCGCGAGTTCGAGAAGACCCTTATAGCGAAACTCGCATTGGCGAAGGCTGAAATAGCAACGGCTGCTATGGGGTAGCTGCACTGCAGCAACGGGTCGCGCCTCACCGACAGCTATGACTGGACCCTAAATACTGTGACTGACTCGCCGCGCTCGGTACGAAGGTGAAGAAGAGCCGATTTTGTTGAAAAACTCTTCAACCCGAAATTTGTTTCGAGAACTTGAAATGCCATTCTGGCGCTGGTCCTTCTGGCGAAACTTCGTTCGCGGTAGCGCTGTTTCGCGGAACGGTGTTCTGCCAATTTGGCCATCATTGCTCGCACACTGAGTTTTTCAACAAAATCGGCTCAGACCCGGCTTTCGCCGCGCCTTGCGCGAAGGTCAGGTTCGGCGCCGCGTGCGTCTGGCGCCGCCCGGAAAAGTAAGAGGCGGGTGGGGTTTTCGTGACGGGTTTGGAGGTCGGGAGAGGGTTCCGGCCGCCCGTCGCGGAGCAATCCCATGGCCACTGCCATTCAGAAGATCACCCTCGCGTCCGCGCGCGACATCCCCTTCAACAAGCTGGTGCTGAGCCAGTCCAATGTCCGGCGCATCAAGGCCGGCGTCTCGGTCGAGGAGCTGGCCTCATCCATCGCCCGGCGCGGGCTGATCCAGTCGCTGCATGTGCGGCCCGAACTCGACGCCGAGGGGCAGGAAACCGGTCTCTTTGAAGTCCCCGCCGGCGGTCGGCGCTTCCGGGCGCTGGAGCTGCTGGTCAAGCAGAAGCGCCTGAACAAGACCGCGCCGGTGCCCTGCGTCGTCTCGGAGGGGGGCGATGTGCTGATCGACGAGGTGTCGCTGGCGGAAAATATCGAACGCGCGCCGCTGCATCCGCTGGATCAGTTCCGCGCCTTTCAGACCCTGCGCGACAAGGGCATGGGCGAGGCGGAGATCGCTGCCGCCTTCTTTGTTGACGCCAAGGTGGTCAAGCAACGCCTGCGACTGGCGGCGGTCGCGCCTGCGCTGCTGGAGGTCTATGCCGAGGACGGCATGACGCTGGAGCAGCTGATGGCGTTCACCGTCACGCAGGATCAGGCGCGGCAGGAGCAGGTCTGGGAGGCCATCAAGGATGGCTGGCAGAAAGAACCCTATCACATCCGCCGTCTGCTGACGGAAACCACGGTCCGCGCCGCCGACAAGCGGGCGCTGTTTGTCGGCATTGAGGCCTATGAGGCGGCGGGCGGCACTGTGCTGCGCGATCTCTTCCAGCAGGACGATGGCGGCTGGTTGCAGGACCCGGTGCTGCTCGACCGGCTGGCGGGCGAGAAGCTGAAGGCCGAGGCCGAGACTATCGCCGCCGAGGGCTGGAACTGGATCGAGGTCGCGGTGGATTTCGCCTATGGGCATCACAATGGTCTGCGCCGTCTGACCGGTACCACTATTGACCTGACCGATGCAGAACGGGCCGAACGCGAAAAGCTGCGCGACGAGTTTGACGCGCTTGAGGCGGAATATGCGCAGGCCGAGGAATTCCCCGACGAGGTGGACGCCCGTCTGGGCGAGATCGAAGCGGCGCTTGAGGCGTTCGAGGACCGGCCCATGCGCTACGATGCGGATCAGAGGGCCCGTGCTGGTGTTTTCGTCAGCATTCGCCATGACGGTCAGCTTGCGGTCGAGCGCGGGTTTGTCCACCCCGAGGATGA
>JBKEBH010000066.1:0-4130 GCA_047973065.1 Paracoccus sp. (in: a-proteobacteria)
CGCCGGGTGCAGTGCATCAAGGTCCTGGGTGGTTCGCACCGTCGCTATGCGTCGGTGGGCGACATCATCGTCGTCTCCGTCAAGGAGGCCATCCCGCGCGGCCGCGTGAAGAAAGGTGACGTCCGCAAGGCCGTCGTCGTGCGCACCGCCAAGGAAGTGAAGCGTGAGGACGGCACCTCGATCCGTTTCGACCGCAACGCCGCCGTCATCCTGAACAACCAGGGCGAACCGGTCGGCACCCGTATCTTCGGGCCGGTCGTGCGCGAGCTGCGCGCCAAGAACTTCATGAAGATCATCTCGCTTGCGCCGGAGGTGCTGTGATGGCTGCCAAGCTGAAAAAAGGCGACAAGGTCGTCGTGCTGACCGGCAAGGACAAAGGCAAGCAGGGTGAAATCACCGCCGTGTTCCCGAAAGAGAACAAGGCCGTGGTTGAGGGCGTCAACGTGGCCATCCGCCACCAGCGCCAGACCCAGACCTCGCAGGGCGGCCGCGTGGCCAAGAACATGCCGATCGACCTGTCGAACCTCTCGCTGATGGACAAGAACGGCAAAGCGACCCGTGTCGGCTTCCGTGAGGAAGACGGCAAGAAGGTGCGTTTCGCCAAGACCACGGGGGACCTGATCTGATGCTGGACCAAGCCACCTATCAGCCGCGCCTGAAAACGCTGTTCAAGGACACGATCCGCGCAGCGATGAAGGAAGAATTTGGCTACAAGAACGCCATGCAGATCCCGCGTCTGGACAAGATCGTCCTGAACATGGGCATCGGCGAGGCCGTGAAGGATACCAAGAAGGTCAAGCAGGGCGCCGAGGAACTGTCGCTGATCGCCGGCCAGAAGGCCGTGATCACCAAGGCGAAGAACTCGATCGCCGGCTTCCGCGTCCGCGAGGAAATGCCGCTTGGCGCCAAGGTCACCCTGCGCGGCGACCGCATGTATGAATTCCTCGACCGGCTGATCAACATCGCGCTGCCCCGCGTCCGCGACTTCCGCGGCGTCAAGGGCACCTCCTTCGACGGCCGCGGCAACTATGCCATGGGCCTGAAGGAACAGATCGTGTTCCCGGAAATCAACTTCGACAAGGTCGACGAAGTTCTGGGGATGGACATCATCATCTGCACCACCGCAAAGACCGACGCGGAAGCGAAGTCGCTGTTGAAACTGTTCAACATGCCGTTCAACAGCTGATCGCGGAGGGAAAGAAGATATGGCTAAGAAATCCATGATCGAGCGCGAGCTGAAGCGCGAGAAGCTGGTCCAGAAATACGCCGCCAAGCGCGCCGCGCTGAACGAGATCGTCCGCAATCAGGACCTGCCGATGGAAGAGCGGTTCAAGGCTTCGCTGAAGCTGGCCGAACTGCCGCGCAATTCCTCGGCGACGCGCCTGCACAACCGGTGCCAACTGACCGGCCGTCCGCATGCGTATTACCGCAAACTGAAACTCAGCCGGATCATGCTGCGCGAGCTCGGCTCGCAGGGCCAGATCCCGGGCCTGGTCAAATCGAGCTGGTAAGGGGGCGAAAATGAATATGAACGATCCTCTCGGCGATATGCTGACCCGTATCCGCAACGCGCAGATGCGTGGCAAATCGACCGTTCGCACCCCGGCCTCGAAGCTGCGCGCCTGGGTTCTCGACGTGCTGAAGGCGGAAGGCTACATCCGCGGTTATGAAGCTGTTGTCACCGAGGCCGGCCATAACGAGCTGG
Organism: Paracoccus sp. (in: a-proteobacteria); assembly: GCA_047973065.1. Lineage (GTDB taxonomy): Bacteria > Pseudomonadota > Alphaproteobacteria > Rhodobacterales > Rhodobacteraceae > Paracoccus. Next base: position 1,706 of record JBKEBH010000066.1, read on the forward strand.
AAATTTCGCTGAAATACTTCGAAGGCACTCCGGTCATTCGCGAGCTGGCTCGCGTGTCGAAGCCGGGTCGCCGCGTCTATGCCGGCGCCAGGGAAATCCCGCAGGTCCGTCAGGGTCTGGGCGTTTCCATCGTCTCGACGCCGAAAGGCGTGATGTCGGATGCAGCTGCACGCAATGCCAATGTTGGCGGCGAAGTGCTCTGCACCGTATTCTAAGGAGGGCAGTATGTCTCGTATTGGTAAAAAGCCGGTCGAACTGCCCAAGGGCGTGACGGCGGAAGTCAAAGGTCAGACGATTGAAGTGAAGGGCCCGAAAGGCACCCGCAGCTTCACCGCGACCGATGATGTCGAACTGAAGCTGGAAGACGGCAGCGTTGTCGTCAGCCCGCGCGGTCTGTCGAAGCGTGCGCGCCAGCAGTGGGGCATGACCCGCTCGATGGTCGCCAACCTGACCGTCGGCGTCTCGGAAGGCTTCAAGAAAGAGCTGGAAATCCAGGGTGTCGGTTACCGCGCCAACATGCAGGGCAAGACCCTGAAGCTGTCGCTGGGTTATTCGCACGAAGTGAACTTCGAAACGCCGGAAGGCGTGACGATCACTGCGCCGAAGCAAACCGAAATCGTGGTGGAAGGCATTGACCAGCAGCAGGTTGGTCAGGTCGCAGCCAACATCCGCGAGTGGCGTCAGCCCGAGCCCTATAAGGGCAAAGGTATCCGCTACAAGGATGAGTACGTCTTCCGTAAGGAAGGCAAGAAGAAGTAAGGGGCGCAGAAATGGCACTGAACAAGAGAGAACTGTTCCTCAAGCGCCGCCTGCGCAACCGGAACAAACTGCGCGCGATGTCCAATGGCCGTCCGCGTCTGTCCGTCCACCGTTCGTCGAAGAACATCTCGGTCCAGGTGATCGACGATGCGCAGGGCGTGACCCTGGCCGCAGCGTCCACCCTGGAAAAGGATTTCGGCGTCGTGGGCAAGAACAACGTCGAAGCTGCCGCCAAGATCGGCGCTGCCATCGCGGAACGTGCGAAGAAGGCCGGGATCGAAGACGTCGTCTTCGACCGTGGCGGCTTCCTGTTCCATGGCAAGGTCAAGGCTCTGGCTGAAGCGGCCCGCGAAGGCGGTCTGAAGTTCTGATTTCTGTCCGCCGCTCGGCGGGCAGTCAGGAACCGTGGATGGCGCGCCCTGTGCGGGGCGCGCCATCCCGATGATCCGGGGGCAGTGCCTCTGCCCACCTGGATTGGATATACCGGCGCCTTTTGCGCGCCACCTTTTGAAAGGATGCCTTATGGCAGAACGTGAAAACCGTCGGGGTCGCCGCGAAGAGCGCGAAGAAACCCCGGAATTCGCCGACCGTCTGGTCGCGATCAACCGTGTGTCGAAAACCGTCAAGGGTGGTAAGCGCTTCGGCTTTGCCGCTCTCGTCGTTGTCGGCGATCAGCGCGGCCGTGTCGGCTTTGGCAAGGGCAAGGCCAAGGAAGTGCCGGAAGCGATCCGCAAGGCGACCGAGCAGGCCAAGCGTAACCTCGTGCGCGTTCCGCTGCGCGACGGCCGCACCCTGCATCACGATGTCGAGGGCCGTCACGGCGCCGGCAAGGTGATCATGCGCACTGCGGTTCCTGGTACCGGGATCATCGCTGGTGGTCCGATGCGTGCCGTCTTCGAGATGCTGGGCGTTCAGGACGTCGTTGCGAAGTCGCAGGGCTCGCAGAACCCCTATAACATGATCCGCGCCACCCTGGACGGTCTCAAGAAGGAAGCCAGCCCCCGTTCGGTCGCGCAGCGTCGCGGCAAGAAGGTGGCCGACATCCTGCCGTCGCAGGAAAAGGCCCCGGAAACCACGGTCGGCACCGACGCCACCGTGACTTCGGCCGAAGCGTAAGGAGAAGAGACACATGGCTAAAACCATCGTCGTCAAGCAGATCGGCTCGCCGATCCGCCGCCCGGCCAAGCAGCGTGATACGCTGAAGGGCCTCGGGCTGAACAAGATGAACCGTACCCGCGAGCTGGAAGACACCCCGGCGATCCGCGGCATGGTCGCCAAGATCCCGCATCTGGCGGTGATCGTCGAAGAAAAGAACTAAGAATGAGGCCGGGGAGACCCGGCCTTTTCTTTTGGGCCGGATGTGATCCTACAGATAGCTCCCGACCGCAGCCTCAATCGCATTGGCATGCAGATACAGATCTGTAACCCGTTCGATCTTGATCCTAGCTGTCACATCCCGCCAGGTAGTATGGCTGTTTCTTGAACAGCTCTGGTTTGAGCTTGTGCCAGTCTTTCAGAGCTTGCACGGGCAGCCTTGCTGCCAAAAGATGATTGCGGCAGTTTCTGATTGCAGAGCCAAACGTAGCGGTTCAGCGCGGTCTCCAGCTCTTCGCCAGACCGGAAGTGGTGCGATTGCAGCACCTCTTCGATGCGACCGTTGAACCTC
>JBKEBH010000045.1:0-2081 GCA_047973065.1 Paracoccus sp. (in: a-proteobacteria)
ATAGAAGATCTCAAGGCCCAACGTGACCGGGCAGAGGCACGAGCGTCCCAATCAGATGCCAGACTATACGGGCTTCTGGAGGATATGCGCGGCCACAAGCGTTCGTGGTGGCAACGGCTGCGGGGACAATAGGAAAGCATCGCTCGAATGGATCAGATGCGCGGATATGCCTATCGGCTTAAGCCGACCGAAGGGCAGGAACATCAGTTCCGCCAATTCGCAGGCGTATGCCGGTTGGTCTGGAACCTTGCGCTGGAACAGAGGCGCATCTGGGGCAAGTCGCATGGCTGCAATTTCCATACCGCCAGCATCGACCTGAAAAACCTCCGCGCAGAATTCGACTTTATTGGTGAGGTCAGCCAGACCGCGCAGCAACAAGCCCTGATGGACCTCGACAAAGCCTATCAGGCATTTTTCGCGGGACGTGCCGGATATCCGAAGCCACGGAGAAAAGGCGAGGCTGACCAGTTCCGCTTTATGGGGCGTGAAGTCTCCGTCCGGCGCCTCAATCGGCGGTGGTCGGAAATTCGCGCTCCTCTCGGGCGGCGACAAGCGCGAGGTCACGGGAAAAGGTGCGCGAGACGAGATCCCGCGCACCCAAAGGTCAGCTATGTCGACTGGGTAGTTTTGCCTGCCAACGGATCATGTCGGCGATAATCGGAAAGATATCGTTGTGCTTAGCCCCAAAGCGCATGAACCCACCCTGATAGGATCCGATGTCCCGGTTTGCAGTGCCTTCGCTGCTCGGCAACCAGTCTCGCAAGTCCTCAAGACCGTCTCGAGAAATTTCTTCGTCACTGAGTTCATAGAAGCGCCAAACTGGGTTTCCATGTGAGAAGTTGATGCTTTCAACAGCCTCCAGTAGGCGCTCAAACAGCTCCTCAGCATTGTCAGGGCGACGATTGCTAAAGTTCAGGTCGTACGTCAGCTTGGCCAGCGCCTTGAGCACTACGGGCTGGGCGGCAATCGTTTGCTCTTTGGCTTTTTTCTCCCCAAACCCAGGAATACCGGAGATTTGATGCCACAGGCGATCCACCACCTCCTCGCGGGGCTCGATGATAGCAGGCGTGGCACCAGAAGCGTTTGATTTGTTCAGAAACGCCAGAGAGTTGATAGCAACCATATCCTTCATGGCCACTTCGCCTTGGTCTTCAGACCAATCCTTCACGTCAACATCGGTCAGCTGCACCAACCCATCGGCAGCCAGTGAGCTCTTGATGAACTGGGTGATGGGGTTGGAGCTATCAAACTGTAGTGCCATGCTGCTGTTGACGCGCTTCCCAAGCTTATTGAGGTCATGGAAAAGCTGTCTTTCTTGAGAGACATCTAGTCCGAGGTGAACCTCCAGCGTCAGAGTGGCATAGGAGCGTGCAGCCTCATACGCTTCGTTCCACACAGCCATTTCCTCCTGAGAGACCTCTTTCCCTTTATCAGGGTAGAGAACCGGAGCTTTTCCCGGATACTTTCCGGACTGCCGTACATCTTGCAGGAACGTCATCACGAGGTCGGCTCCAGCCCGACGATGCTGTCCGTCGATCACCCAGAGAATGTGACGTTCCGAAAGGAACACCTTGAAGCTAGCGGTTTCCCCAGAAGAAGTCTGCAGACGCATCCCTCGGATTCCTCCAGTGCCATCGCCTCCGTAAGGAATATTGCGGATGTTGCAGACGATAGGCTGCAAAGAGAAATACGGCTGATTGCCGAGAGCGTTTAGCACGCGATCAAAGACCGCAAGGTCTTCTTGACCCTTAATTCTCCGGCGCATCATCGCTGCCGAGACAAGCCCACGCAGCATGTACTTTGCCAAATTTGTAGCGTGGGTTTTATCCAGAGATCGCTGCGCTACCGGACCAACATCTCGATCATTTGCGACGTCCGAAATTTCATAGAATTGCCGAAACGGCACAGACATCGTGAAGACACGATGCCCAAGGTTATGACCAATAAAGACATTAAACGGCGTTTCGTTGATGTCGCCGCTCGAAGACAGCGCATCAAGGTCAGATAGCGTCTCCCGATCAACGAGAGGCTGGGGCATTCCATCAGCAGAAGGGTACATTTGAACATCCTTTCATCATCTA
>JBKEBH010000140.1:0-7336 GCA_047973065.1 Paracoccus sp. (in: a-proteobacteria)
GCCGATCCGAAATTGCAGGGTTTTCAACGGAACCCTATGAAACCCTGCAGTTCAAAGCTACCAAAACCGATCCTTTGTCTCAGAAAATCAGCATGTTGTCGGTTGTTCAGAGCCAACTAATGAACAACAAATCACAAGATTTCCTTGAAGGATATCATGCCGCTGTGGTTGAAATCACCCGAGCCGCCACGGCTGAGTGGAATGTGGCGGCGGATGCACACAAGGCTGCGCGAGATGGCCTGTTCGGGCGCGCGACCAAGTTCCATTATGAGCAGATGGGAAAGTGCGCGGCATATTTCAAGATCGGCCAGATCGCCGCAGCGAAGGCGACAAGGGCCTTTGAGCTGCGCATGAAAGGTTCGCCCCATAACCACCACCGCCCGCTCATCTAACCCGCGCCGCAACGGCGACATGGCCGCGATCCACATGGCAGCAAAACACCTGTTTGGGGATATCTCGCAGGGAGGTGACGGTCGCGCCGCCTATGAGGACTGGCTTGAACGCCTGACCGGCAAGCGCTCGGCAGGCAAGCTGACACTGGACGAGCGGATTTTTCTGGTCAAGAAATTGCGCAAGGACGGTCTGATCCCGGATCGTCAGCGCGGCGGACAAGGCGTGGATCGCCCGACAAGTGCGCAATGGGCCAAGATCGGCGGGCTGTCCCGCTCGATGGGCTGGCAAGGTCTGGAAGACCCCGCCCTGAAAGCCTTCGTCAAGCGCACCGCCAAGGTGGAATGCACCCGCTTCCTGACCCGCGAAAAGGCCAGTCAGGTCATTCTCGGTCTTGAAGAATGGGTACGCCAGAAAGGCGGTAGCAATGGAATGTCCTGAATGCGGCGGGCGCGGCCGGGTCAAGGGGACCATTAATCACGGCACCGTCGTGTTGCGCTATCGCCATTGCCCGATCTGCAATCACCGCTGGAAGGCGTGGGAGGAAATCGACCCGACACCGATCCGCAAGAAGCGGCCAAAACAGCTGAAGCAATCTGATCTGTTTGGGCAAATTGAAGAGCATGCCAATGAATGAGCTGACCACGCAAGGGTTGCTGTCCGGGGCGATCCGGCGCCGGATGATCCGATCAGTCCTGATCAAGGATAGCAAGGCGTTTGAGCACCTATACACGCAGTTGCAGGAAGCGCTGACCGCCGCATGGGATGATCAGATGCGCGACGGCATCGTTGCTGCGCTCGACCGCCTGCGTGATTTGGGCGCTGGCAAATTCACGGCGCAGGACGCGAGCGTGATCATGGCCACGCTGGAAGAGCGGGTTGGCGCCGAGGCGCTGCAATCGGCCCTGCGCAAGCCGGTGATCAGCCTGTCAGACGCGCTGTTTCGCACTGGTGCGGCCGAGGCCGGCAAAGCGGCCGGGGTGGATATCGCCTTCATGCGGCCCGATCTGGACGCGCTTGATGCACTCAAGAACAATAATCTCTTCTGGATCGGCGAGCATTGGAACCGTCACACCAAAAACAAGCTGGATGCGGTGCTGAGCGAGTATTTCACAGAAGGCATGACCCGCGAGGGGCTGGCACAGCGGATGGCCGATGACTTCAGGACCGTGACCAGCCGCAGCCATGTCTATTGGGAAATGATCGCCGATCACATGGCGACGAAGGGCCGCGAGATCGGCCGGGTCACCGGCTATCAGCGGGCTGGTATCCAGCGGGTGCAAATCCGTGCGCACCTGGACGAGCGGACCACGCCGGTCTGTCGCCATCTGCACGGGCGGGTGATCGAGGTGCAGACCCTTGTTGATCAGCGCGAGGCCTATTTCGACGCCTTACGCTCCGGCAACCTTGAAGAAATGAAGCATATATGGACGATGTACGGGAAAGGGGCCGATCTGTCCGGCACGGCCACGCGCGATCTGAAAGGTGTCGGCAGCCCGCCCTATCATTACCGCTGCCGCACAATCACCGTGGCCTATTGGGAGGTGGCTGGCGAGGCGGGGGCGCCGGATGATGCAGAGTCCCCCAGTCCTGCCAGCCGCTGGAAGCGCGCGGCCTATGACCGCGAAAAGCTGACCAGGGCCGAGCTGGGCGAGGTCATCCAGTCGTCCAAATCTGCTACCTGGGCGACCGGCGATCAGGGCCGGCATGCGCGGGGTCACTTCCGCAAGCATGCCAAGGTGCTGGGTGCTGCCGATCAGGACGCCTATAACCAAGCGGCTGTTGACAACATTCGTCGCGCTGGCCGGGATGTGTATTTCGGGGTCAAGAACGGCGAATTTCGGGTCTCATTCGTGCGGCCGCACACGCGCATCAACAGCAAAGGCAAGGAGGTTGCAGGCTATCTTGTGACAGTTGTTGCGCCCGATACCAATCGGCTGATAACCTACCATTTCAGGAAGAACATGCCGGTGAAACCAGACGAAGTGCCGCCGATCAAGCAGGGTGGCTGGGGGATTGTAAAATGGCTTTTCAGCTGATCGCGGATGCGGATGTCATCCAGGACGGCACCAGCCTGCTGGAATATGCACCGCTGAACTGCTTCGACACTCTGGGCGATGACGGTTTTGACGAAGACCGGGCCGGCATGCTGGCGCAGCGCTCGGCTTTCGAGTTGGTGCGCGACCAGCTGAGCAACGACCAGCGGGCTGAATTGGATCAAGTGGACGCTTTCTGGCGCGAGAATGCCGAAGCGTTCAACGCCGATTTCGCGCTTGATCAGGCGTATCTGGATCGTAAGACGGTGCTGGCCGGGCTGATCCGCGAAGGCAAGCGGGATGTGCCCGAGGTGCCGGCGGCCCACTGGTGGTGGTCACCGCTTGATGTAGGTGCCGAATAACTGGCTGGACCGCAATAAACTGGAATGGAAAAGGCGCGGCCGTTACGGGCCGCGCAATTATTTTTGGCATCCGACTTCATGATTGATTTAGATGCCGATAGCGCAGCAGCCCTTTTCCGCGTATCTGGGTGCCGCACCGTGCAAAAGTGGTGGGGCGGCGAAAGGGGCATACCCGGCCCCGTCGTTGTGCTGACAGAGGCGCTGATGGCGAGCAAATCTGTGCGGAACTTTTTCGGTCTCGAATTGGCCGACGAGATCACTGTTTACGGACACCAGTTATTTCGTGTCGCGGATCAACGTCTTGATGTCTTTTCGTAACTCCGTGATCGCATCCTTGATGTCACGCAGCTGCTCATTCGTAGCCTCGCGCGCTTCGCGAGCTGCGGCCATATCGTCATGTCGCTGCTTCTCAAGGCGGGTGATGGCCGCTGCGTTCAGGGAGATCTTGGCCTCAAGGCGGATGAGCCACGCCATTGCGCCGAACGCAGCAACGATTATCCCCCAGAATTCCTTGATCACATCGCTCATTTTTCTGCCTTCGGTTCTTCGGATATTTTCCGCCCACGCTCCTTGAGGATCGCGCCCAGGGTAATGACTGCCATTACGGCGACGGGCCACCAGCGGGGTCCCGCATAGAACGCGCCGACGCCAACCAGCGCCGTATCGACCAGCCCGTCTCGCAAGCCCCCGCCCCGCCTCACGTCGCCGCGCTCTTTGATCAGCCAATACATGACTGCGATCAGCAGGCGCATGGCGACACCGGCCGCGCCCAATAGCCCTTGCAGGGCGGCGCCAAGCATGACGTGGCCGAGGCCAATCACCGCCCACTGGTAGCCGTCTTCATCGCGCGCCGACGGCGTCAGGATCGTTGTGATCAGGCTGTTCAGTGCGCGCATCAGAGCCCCGCCGCAGTGTTAATTGTGTCACGCAGGGCCATCAACTCGGCCCGCGTATCCAGAACCAGTGTCGGGGGCGCGTCTATCCATGCCAGTCTGATAGCCTGCGGATCGGCCGGAAAATATCCTGCTAACCCACTGTAATTCCAGATATGGGGTAAAATATTACCGCACAGGCTATCGCACAGCGTCAGTGGCTGGCAAGACGGGATCAGTACATCGCAACCCGCACGGAGCCGATCCCTTGGCCACCCTGAAAGACTTGTCCATTTCGTTCCTGTCGCTGGTTCGCGTGCCGGCAACTGGAAAGGCGCTGACGCTCAAATCCACCAAGCCGGGCGAGCGCGCCGGCACCTTCGATATCGTCAAGACAGATACAGATGATGAGCGGATGGTCGCATTTGGCATCGTCTATGCACCAGATCAGGTGGATATGCGACTGAAGCCGAAGCAAAGGCAGCGGCGGCGGCAAAGCTGGATGAGATCGGGCGAGGGAACGACACCTTCGAAGCCACCGTAACAGGTGATCCACTGATCGCCGCCGAGGGGCGCGTGTTGGCGTCCGGGTTCAGGGCTGGGGTAAATGGACTTTGGTCCCTCACGGCCGTCACGCATGAGCTGTCAGCTTCAGGCTATCGGACCACCGTCAGAGCCGAGCGACCGAAGGTGGATTAGGGCCGCGTTTCATTCCAGCAGATCGCGGTCCCCATTCCAGTTTATCGTCGTGCCGTCCACCGCGATCTGCGGACGGGCATTTTCGAGTGCGCAAGTCAGGCCCGCCCCGGTCGGCGATGGCGGCAATAGCGGCTTAGATCCTCGCGTCGAGCGCGATTGACCGCGACCGATGACATAGGCCCTGCTGAAAGAGGAAAAGAAAGTGATGGCGCGGTTGACGGGGCTCGAACCCGCGACCCCCGGCGTGACAGGCCGGTACTCTAACCAACTGAGCTACAACCGCGCATCATTGTCGGGCGATGGTGGTGGCGCGGTTGACGGGGCTCGAACCCGCGACCCCCGGCGTGACAGGCCGGTACTCTAACCAACTGAGCTACAACCGCATGCTCACCAACCCCGGCTTATCGCCCGCCGGGGTAGCGGGGATTTACGCGGCCACGCCCAAGGCGTCAAGCCGCGATTTCGCAAAAATGTATCTCGGGGGGCGATCAGCGCAGAACCAGCGTCATATCGAGCTCCGGCAGGGCCATCATTTCGTCTTCGCTGAGCGAGATGACAAACAGGGATTCGGCGCCGATCGGCAGCGGCCGGACCATGGCGACAGGCAGCAGAACCTGGCGGCTGCCCATGCCCAGCACACCGCCGACCTCGACGACATAGCCGATCAACCAGCTGTCATCGGAAATCACCACATCGGCCATGCGCGCGACATTGACCCAATCCGGCGGCACCGCGTCGAGCCCGGCAGGTCCTGTCTCGGGTGGCACCGAATAGACCCGCCGGCTGGTAATGCGCGAGGCGAGGATCCCGGGATGATCGCTGGAAAGCCGGGGTGCGTCCAGGATGGCCTGAGCCGGCAGAATCCCCGGCAGCACCGCCAGCGCAGGAACAGCAAGGGCGGCAAGACAGACGAAGCGGAGTTTCATGGCTGGATCTCCCCAGATACGGGACGAAGCGGCGCACTGATCCGCCCGCCGCAGACCGGCGCCGGCACTGCCGTCGTTGCCGGGCCAGAGGTCGGCAGCCCGCGCAGCACCCGTACCGCCAGCCAGCCAAAGGCCTGCGCCTCCAGCATGTCGCCATCGAGCCCGATGGCCTCGATGGGCTCGACCGGGCAATCCACCGCCTGCGCCAGCGCCGCCATGATCGCGCCATTATGGCGGCCGCCGCCGCAGACCAGCACCCGCGCCGTCCCTTCGGGCAGATGGACCAATCCGGCCGCCACCGATTCGGCCAAGGCCGCGACCAGCGTCGCCGCCGCATCTTCGGCCGTCAGCCCCGCCACCGCCGTTGAAAGGCCAGCAAAGGCATCGCGGTCGAGCGATTTCGGCGGCAGGCGGACGAAATAGGGATGGCGCAGGAACTCAGCAACAATCGTCGCATCGGCGCGCCCGCGCGCCGCCAGCGCCCCGCCCTCGTCGCGCGCGCCAAGCCCGCGCGCGCGCATCCTGTCATTGATCGGGGCATTGGCCGGGCCGGGGTCAAAGGCGATGCAGCCAGTCTCGGGCCCTGCGGCCGCCGGATCGACCCAGGTCAGATTGCCGACCCCGCCAAGGTTCAGAAACACCACCGGCTCAGCCGCCATATGGCCCTCGCGCACCGCCCAATCGGCGCAGGCCCAGTGAAAGAACGGCGCAAGCGGCGCGCCCTGCCCGCCCCGGCGGACATCCTCGGTCCGAAAATCCCAGACAACGCGGCGATCCGTCTCGCGCGCCAGCGCAGCGCCCGAGCCCGCCTGATGGGTGCCGCGCCCGCCCGGATCATGGGCCAGCGTCTGACCGTGATAGCCGATCAGCGCCGCTTCCGGGAAATCCGCCGCCAGCGCCGCATGGGCCGCAACCGACAGCATCGCCGCATCCGCCACACCCTCATCCCCGGGCCAAAGCCCCAATGCGCCATGCAGCACCGCCGCCTCGTTATCCGAATAGGCGCGATAGCCCGCACGCCCGAAACCACCGATCCTGACCCCGTCGGTTTCGATCAGCGCCGCATCCACCCCGTCGAGCGAAGTGCCCGACATCATCCCCAGAGCCCAGATCATCGTGCCGGTCATGGCTTTTCCTTCTTCTCTGCCCCCGGTATATCCGGCCTATCGAGAAGGAAAAAGCCATGACCCCGACGCCCAAATCCGACTTCCTGCGCATCATCATCGAACGCGGCTTTCTGGCCGATTGCACCGATCTGACCGCGCTTGACGACGCTTTGATCGAAGCGCCGGTCACGGCCTATATCGGTTATGACGCGACGGCGGCTTCGCTGCATGTCGGGCACCTGCTGAACATCATGCTGCTGCGCTGGTTCCAGAAGACCGGAAACCGCCCGATCACCCTGATGGGCGGCGGTACCACCAAGGTCGGCGATCCCTCTTTCCGCTCGGACGAGCGCCCGCTGCTGGGGCCCGAGCAGATCCAGTCCAATATCGACAATATCCAGAAGGTCTTCGCCCGTTACCTCGATTACGGTGACGACAAGGCGCTGATGCTCAACAATGCCGAATGGCTGGACGGGCTGAACTATCTCGATTTCCTGCGCGATATCGGACGCCATTTCAGCGTGAACCGGATGCTGTCCTTCGAATCGGTGAAATCGCGCATCGACCGCGAGCAATCGCTGAGTTTCCTCGAATTCAACTACATGATCCTTCAGGCTTATGACTTCCTGGAACAATACCGCCGCTATGACTGCCGCCTTCAGATGGGCGGATCGGATCAATGGGGCAATATCGTCAACGGTATCGACCTGACGCGGCGGGTTCTGGACAAGGAAATCTGGGGACTGACCACGCCGCTTCTGACAACCAGCGACGGGCGCAAGATGGGCAAGAGCCAGGGCGGCGCGATCTGGCTCAGCGGCGATATGCTGTCGCCCTATGAGTTCTGGCAGTTCTGGCGCAACACGACCGATGCCGATGTCGGCCGCTTCCTGAAGCTTTATACCGAACTGCCGGTCGATGAATGCGATCGCCTCAGCGCGCTTC
>JBKEBH010000156.1:0-1559 GCA_047973065.1 Paracoccus sp. (in: a-proteobacteria)
TGGCATCGAAGAAGGCCTGCATTTGCGGGATCGGCTCCGCGATCGGATGATCCGGCTCGGGCACTGGCACGGGGTCGGGATGGAAACTCTCCGGGAGCCCTTCGATCTGACAGGCGTTGAAAACCCGGTAAGACTTCTGGAAACGGAAAACGCGGGCGTCGTCGGTCTCGCCATCGTCCGCCGCGTCACCCCCCTCCCCCTGTTTCCGGCTCTGCCCGTAGTAGACCACCAAGGAGGATTTCTCGCCTTTGCGGATCCTGGCGTCCAGGGCGTTGGCCTGTGGCATCGTCATCCAGAAGGGTGAGCCATAGCCCGCCATCATCGTCCGCATGGTCAGCAGGAAGGTATCCGTCCTGTCTGCCTGCTCTGACGGGAGATAGAGTGTGCTGATAGTGTCCACTATTGATAGTGGACATCTTGAGGCGATTCATGGCGGGGCAGAAGGGGCAGAAGAAACGGTTCTGGTCTGACGAGGAGAAGCGTTCGATTTGCGAACAGGCGCGCGTGTCGGGTGTTTCGGTTGCACAGGTGGCGCGGCGGTACGCGCTGAACACCAACCTGATCCACAAATGGCTGCGAGACTCGCGGTTTTCGTCGGAGGATGAAGGCGAAGTTCAGGGCGAGACGGCGTTTTTGCCGGTTGAGATCGAGGGAAGTTTGTCCGCTCCGGCTATGCTGATGGGGGTGCGGGCGCTGAACGACCCCGTATTGGTGCACCGCATTGACATCACGCTGTCCGACGGTCGGCGGATATTGGTGGAAGGTCCGACGGGCTTGCCTGCGGTTCAGGCTCTGGTCGAGGGGCTGATGGCTTGATCCCGGTTCCGGCACAGACGAAGATCTGGTTGGCGGCGGGCGTCACGGACATGCGCAAGCAGTTTAACGGGTTGTCGGCCCTGGCTGTAAGCGTGTTGAAGCAGGATCCGTATTCCGGGCACCTGTTCGTGTTCCGTGGTCGTCGGGGCGATCTTGTGAAGATCGTGTGGTGGGACGGCCAGGGTGCCTGCATGTTTTCGAAGCGTTTGGAGAAGGCAAATTCGTGTGGCCTTCATCGACCGAGGGGAAAGTGTTCGTCACCCCGGCGCAGTTATCGATGCTTCTGGCGGGGATTGACTGGCGAGCGCCGCAGCGAACGTGGCGGCCTCTGACGGTTGGAAAATTATCAGCAAATCCAGCCTCGTAGGATTCACATCGGCAGCCCGGAAAGCTATAAGCGGGCTATGTTTGACGCGCCCAAATCGCTGCCTTCTGATCCTGCCGAACTACGCGTCGCGGCGGAAAGTCTGGTCGAACTGGCCAAGGCGCAAGCGCTACAAATCGAGAAGCCGAAGCATCAGTTGGCGGGCCACCGGCGGGACCGGTTCGGGTCGCGATCGGAATCCGCCGACCAGCTCAATCTCGAACTTCGGCTGGAGGAAGAAGAGACGGCTGCCGCCCATGAGATATGCGCGAAAGTTGGTGATTCCTGCTCAGGCGGCGGCTTGACGTTGACGGATGCCGTCTCGGAATTCAATCCCCTGGATAATCTCTGGCAGGCGGTTCTGGCCGTCGAGCTTGCG
>JBKEBH010000185.1:0-2609 GCA_047973065.1 Paracoccus sp. (in: a-proteobacteria)
GTAGATGGGTTTTGACTCACATACCTCACAAACCCAGCATTCTTGCTGTGTGAGGTATGGTGTGAGGTATACGTTTTCTGGCTTTTTCATATCTCACATACCTCTCAATACTGACGAGTTATGAGCACTTTCGCGGTACTTTTTTAACGAAGCGCGAAAACTGTCCACCCGCTCAGCGATCCTCCCGGCCTCGTTGCTGCCCGGTGGACATTCGGGGCCTCCAGCCAGCCAGGTGATGCCGTTAGGCCCCTTGATGGCGCCCGGGTGCCCCCAGCGCTGGTGTCGAGTCAGCTTGCCGTGCTTGCGCATGAGCTGGTTGCCGAAGCGCGGGTTAGGCAGGCTGCGCAGGCCCTCGCGGGCGCACCAGATTTTGTAGAGCTCGTAGAGGTCGAGCGGCAGCAGCGGGCTGAGCAAGCCGACGCTGCTGTCTTTGGCTGGGAATCCATCAATCTGGCCGCGCTCGTAAGCCTCATAAAAGCGGCTGGGCGAGTCTTTGCTGAGGTCGATCAACTCGCGCTTGGCGTCGGTCATGGGCGGCAGCGTGCCTTCATCGAAATCACCCAGATCGACCTGCAGCAGGTGGTGGTGCAGCGCGGCGATGCCGCCGTCGGCTATTTCGGCGCGCACGGCTGCGTAAAAGGAGGCCTCAAGCTTGGCTGGCGTCCAGATCACGGCGTGTCGCCGGTCATCCTCTTCCAGCACCACAGGCATGGCTTCGTTGCTGAGGAACACCATGTTGACGTGGTTGCGCTCGTCGCGCGCGGCCATGTTCTTCGGGTTGATGCGTATCCAGTCCCCGCTGATGAAGGCCTTGAGCTTGTTCTTGACGTGATACAGATCAGACCGGGCCACCACCTCGTCGGCAATCAAGAACAGCTTGCGGCTGGCCCAGTCGTTGAATTTGTCCTCGATCGCCGACTGGTCGATGACGCGGCCATAGGGGCCGAAGATGGCCATGTAGGCCTCAAAGAAAAGGTTCTTGCCGGTGCCCTGCGGCCCGTGCATGACCACGGTGGTGCGCATCTTGGCGCCCCGGTGCTGAAGCGGGTAGGCCAGCCAGCGCAGCACCCATTGGTACAGGTGGTCGGGGTTCGGGTCGGCACTGCACATGTGCCACAGCAGCTCCATCAAGGTGCTGCACTCACCACTGTGCGGGCGCGTGGGCCAGCCGGCCCACAAGTTGCAGAGAATGGCGGGGTCAGTCTCTGCCGGGTCAAAACCGACCTCGCTGGCGCGCACAATCTGCTTTTCAGGGTGTTCTGCCCAGGCGCGGTGCACATCACGCGTCATGCAGGCGTCGCGCATGTCGCCCAGCGCCATCAGCGCGTGCTCCTGGTGATCAAACACAGTGCCGCCCTGCCCATACACCAGCGCGAAGCGCTCCAGCAGTTCGTCGACGGACTCAATGGGGCGCAGCGGCGCACGCTCGGCCAGCACGCCGCTGGCGGCATCCCCGCCCCCCTGCTGTGGACTTGCCCGCGCTGCGGCCTGCAACAGCCACCCCAGCGCCGAGAGGCGGGCCTGGACTTGGGCGCGCACCACGTGCAGGCCGCCGTCTGGCGCGGTGTGCAGATCGTTGAAGTCGTTGGCCTTGGCGCCCTTGTCGATCCAGGCGCTGCGAGCGGCAGCGGGGTCGGCAAACGCTGGCGCCAGCCAGGCACCGCCAACAGCCAGTGCGGCGTTGCCGGCGGCGGTGATGCCAGCGTTGCCCGCTTCGTGCGGCTGGCCGCAATGCGCGCAGGCAGGCCCATCTGGCAGCCAGACGCGGCCTTTGCAGTGGCGGCACTTCTGCGTCGAATCATCGTCGGCGCAGATCAGCAGCTTGGCCAGCTTGTGGCGCTTGTGCAGCGCCTGGGCGACGGGCAGCAGGTTGCCAGCGTCAAAGGCCACGGCCACGGGTAGCTGCGTGGCCTCGTGCAGGCTGGCGCCGGTGGCGTAGCCCTCGGCCACCAGGATGACCGGGCCGGGCATGCCGATCATGTGGAAGTGACCGCGCTTGGCGAGACCAGCGGGCCAGAATTCTTTCTCCAGCCGACCGGCTTTGACGGAGCCCTTGTCGCGGATGATCTGCAGCCCGTGGATGATGCCGCCGGTGTCCAGCACCGGAATGACCAGCGCGCCCTGCGGGCTGAAGCGCACGCCGTGCGCGCCCACCGCCTTGCGGCGCAGGTAGCCGGACTCGCCTTGCTCGCTGCACTGTCGCCACGCCGCGCTGGCCCTGCGAGCCGCCCGCTCTGCGGTGGCGCGGGCCTCTGCGTCGGCGCGCTTGCGGTCTTCAGCCAGCCGCGCCTTGAGCGCCTCGCGCTGCTCGGCGCTGAGCCTGGTCTTGCGCAGCTCCACCTTTTGCGCGTTGTTCTCGTTGCCGCGCCAGACGCCGAACGAGCCGACCAGCACCTCGTCGCCGCCATCGAGCCGGATCTCGTGCAGGTGATACCAACCGCGCTTCTCGCGCCCGCCGTCTTCCACCCGTACGCGCTGGCGCCGGCCCACCTCCAGGCCGTCCACCATCAGGCCAGCCGATCTCAGCTGCGCCAGCACGTCGTCGTAATTGCCAGCCATCAGTAATCCACACCCCCACTAACTACCCACCGAACGGGGCGCGAATTACC
>JBKEBH010000277.1:0-6081 GCA_047973065.1 Paracoccus sp. (in: a-proteobacteria)
AAACCGCGCCCGAAGCGCGACCGGCAAAGGTGCTGACATCATCCATCCTCCCTATAAGGTGAATCACATCTGAACCCTCATGGGAATCCCAAGAAACTCAGGTTCAGGCCGAAATGCTTTAGCTTCCTATCCGAATTTCCAGGACCAATCCACGCTGCCCTGATCATCTCACCCGCTTACAAAGCAAAAGCGGCCCCTGAAGGGGCCGCTCGTCGTTTTCGTGATCGGTCCGCTCAGAAACGGTAGGCGGCACGCAGCTGGAACATGTCGGCGGTCAGATCCAGACCATCGATACCATCGATATCGTTGAAATCCTGACGGCTGTATTCGAGACCGACCGAGAACTTGTCGTTGAACGGCATGAAGTCAACGCCAACGCCATAGGTAACACCGACCTCCGCTCCGTCGCTATCCTTCGTCGAAATCCACGCGGTACCGAGGCTGACATAGGGCAGTACCTTGCCGAAATCATATCCGGCGCGGGCGCGCAGCCGGGTCATGTCACCATTACCGTCAATATCGGCATCGTCGAGTTCAAGATTATTGTAGTCCAGTTCGACACCGATAACCCACTGGCCGAGATCCCGCAGATAGCCAGCGTGAACGCCATATGCATCTGCATCGAAATCTTCCGAATAGCCAGCATAGCTGAAATCCAGCGAACCGGTGCCATACTGGCCACCAAGATAGAAGCCATCCCAGGCCGATTGCTCGGACGGCATCGGCGGCTCAACAATGATAGGGTCCGCGACAGGCTGGGCGTAGCCGCCAGCAAAAGCTGCACCGGAAATCAGGCAGGCCGTCAGCGCCGCAAGGGTCAGTTTCATATTCAATTCTCCGATCAGGGTGTAACCACATCCATCCGCAGGTGCCGTGCATAATCGGCCACTTACCGATGAATCGACTGATATGTATGCGCGTCAATATACACAATGCCAGCGTGTGCTGCGGCTATCATGCAGCCTGAGGCCTGAACAGAGCCACATATGGGCCGCGCCCGAAGGTGCGGCCCATATGTGGCAGGTTAGCTCTGCCCGGATCAGAAGTCCCAGTCGTCATCCTCGGTCGCGACGGCCTTGCCGATCACATAGCTCGACCCCGACCCCGAAAAGAAATCGTGGTTTTCATCCGAATTCGGTGACAGCGCCGCCAGAATCGCCGGGGAAACCTTGCAGGCTTCGGGGGGGAACAGCGCCTCATAGCCCAGATTCTGCAGGGCCTTGTTGGCGTTGTAATGCAGGAAGGTCTTCACATCCTCGGTCAGATGCACCGGATCATAGAGCGATTCGGTATATTTGGTCTCAATATCGTAAAGATCGAACAGCAGTGCGAAGGCGAAATCCTTCAGCTCATTGCGCTCGGCCTCGCTGGCCCGTTCCAGCCTGCGCTGGAACTTGTAGCCGATGTAATAGCCGTGGATCGCCTCGTCGCGGATGATCAGGCGGATCAGATCGGCAGTATTGGTCAGCCGCGCGCGGCTTGACCAGTGCATCGGCAGGTAAAAACCCGAATAGAACAGGAAACTTTCCAGAAAGACCGAGGCGATCTTCTTCTTTCCCGGATGGCTGGCCGCATCATATTCGTCCAGAATCAGCCGCGATTTCGCCTGAAGATGCTCGTTTTCCGAGGACCAGCGGAAAGCCTCATCGACTTCGGATGTCTGGCACAGCGTCGAGAAGACCGATGAATAGGACCGGGCGTGAACCGCTTCCATGAAGGAAATATTGGTCAGCACAGCCTCTTCATGAGGCGTGATCGCATCGGGCAGAAGCGAGGGCGCGCCAATCGTGTTCTGGATGGTGTCCAGAAGGGTCAGCCCGGTGAAGACCCGGATGGTCAGGGTCTGTTCTTCGGGTTTCAACTGCGACCAGCTTTGGATGTCGTTCGACAGCGGCACCTTTTCCGGCAGCCAGAAATTCGCGGTCAGGCGGTTCCAGATCTCCAGATCCTTGTCGTCCTGAAGACGGTTCCAGTTGACGGCGGCGGGGACCGCGCGGGCCTTGGCGATATCTTTCATGTCGGTCCTCACAGCGTGCAGGAAACGCAGCCCTGAACTTCGGTCCCTTCAAGGGCGTTCTGGCGCAGGCGGATGTAATAGATGGTCTTGATGCCCTTCTTCCAAGCGTAGATCTGGGCGCGGTTGATGTCGCGCGTCGTGGCATCGGCCGGGAAGAACAGGGTCAGCGACAGGCCCTGATCGACATGCTGGGTCGCGGCGGCATAGGTGTCGATGATGGCTTCGGGGCCGATCTCATAGGCGTCGCGGTAATATTCCAGATTGTTGTTGGTCATATAGGGTGCGGGGTAATAGACCCGGCCGATCTTGCCTTCCTTGCGGACCTCGACCTTCGAGGTGATCGGGTGGATCGAGGAGGTCGCATAGTTGATATAGCTGATCGAGCCGGTCGGCGGCACCGCCTGAAGATTGCGGTTATAAAGCCCGTCCGCCATGACCGCATCTTTCAGCGCCGCCCAGTCTTCGCGGGTCGGGATCGCAATCCCGGCGGTCTCGAACAGCTCGCGGACCCGGTCGGTTTCGGGCAGCCAGTCGCGATCCGTGTATTTGGCAAAGAAGCTGCCATCGGCATATTTCGACTGCGCGAACCCGCCGAAGCTGCGGCCGCGCTCGCGCGCAAGGGCATTCGATTCGCGCAGCGCGTGATAGAGCACGGTCGCGAAATAGATATTGGTGAAGTCGATGCCCTCGGGCGATCCGTAATGAATACGCTCGCGCGCCAGATAGCCATGCAGGTTCATCTGGCCGAGCCCGATGGCGTGGCCTTCCTCATTGCCCTTGCGGATCGAGGGCACGGAATCGATCGACGACATCTCGCTGACTGCGTTCAGGGCGCGGATTGCGGTGCCGACGGTCGCGGCCAGATCGCCGCTGTCCATGGCCTTGGCGATGTTCAGCGAGCCCAGATTGCAGGAAATATCCGTACCCATCCGGGCATAGGACAGATCGTCGTTGAATTCCGACGCCTCGTTGACCTGCAGGATTTCGCTGCACAGGTTCGACATGGCGATCCGCCCGGCAATCGGGTTCGCGGCATTCACCGTGTCTTCGAACATGATATAGGGATAGCCGGATTCGAACTGGATTTCGGCGATGGTCTGAAAGAAGGCACGGGCGTTGATCTTCTTCTTGCGGATGCGCGGGTCATCGACCATCTCGTGATATTTCTCACTCACCGAGATATCCGAGAACGGTTTGCCGTAAACCTTCTGCACGTCATGGGGCGAGAAGAGATACATATCTTCGTTCTTCTTCGCCAATTCGAAGGTCACATCGGGGATGACTACGCCAAGGCTCAGCGTCTTGATGCGGATCTTTTCATCCGCGTTCTCGCGCTTGGTATCCAGAAAGCGCAGGATATCGGGGTGATGGGCGTTCAGATAGACCGCGCCCGCCCCCTGCCGCGCGCCAAGCTGGTTGGCATAGCTGAAACTGTCTTCCAGCAGTTTCATCACCGGGATGACACCCGAGGACTGGTTCTCGATCCCTTTGATCGGGGCGCCGTATTCGCGGATATTCGTCAGCATCAGGGCGACACCGCCGCCGCGCTTGCTGAGTTGCAGCGAGGAATTGATGGCCCGACCGATCGATTCCATGTTGTCTTCGATGCGCAGCAGGAAACAGGACACGAATTCGCCCCGCGCCCGCTTGCCGGCATTGAGAAAGGTCGGCGTCGCCGGCTGGAAGCGACCGGCAATGATCTCATCCATCAGCCGCGTCGCCAGCGCCTCATCCCCGCGCGCCAGCGTCAGCGCGACCATGACCACGCGGTCCTCATAGCGTTCCAGGAAGCGCTGCCCGTCCCAGGTCTTCAGCGTATAGGAGGTGTAATATTTGAAAGCGCCAAGAAAGGTCGGGAAGCGGAATTTCTTGCCGTAAGCCTCGTCCCAGATTTTGCGCTGAAAGTTCTTGGAATACTGATCCAGCACCGCCGGGTCGTAATAGCCTTCCTCGACCAGATAGCCGAGCTTTTCGTCCAAGCTGTGGAAGAACACGGTATTCTGGTTGACATGCTGGAGAAAATACTGCCGCGCCGCCTTGCGATCTGCGTCGAACTGGATCTGGCCTGCATCGTCATAGAGGTTCAGCATCGCATTCAGCGCGTGATAGTCCTTGGCCTCGGCGGCGGGACGGTTCAGGCGGTCGTCAAGCATGTCTCTCTCCAGAATCGGGTCAGCCCGGCGCGGATGCGGGCAATGTCTTCGTCGGTCCCGGCCAGTTCAAACCGGGTCAGCAGCGGGATGGCGCATTTGCGGGCGATGACATCGCCCGCAGCGGCATAGAGATGTCCGAAATTACGATTGCCGCTTGAAATTACCCCCCGGATCAGCGCGCGCCGGTCGGGATCGTTCAGAAAGCGGATGATCTGCGGATGAACCGCGCCCCGACCCTCGCCATCGGCATAGGTCGGGGAGATCAGCACATAGGGCCGATCCGGCACCGGCATCGGCTCGTCAGCGCGGATCGGGATGCGCAAGGCGTCCATCCCCAAGCGGGCGACAAGCTTTGCCGTATTGCCCGATCGGGACGAGAAATAGACAAGCTGCGCCATCTGATCCGTGCCAAGAGAAGATGCTGGATGAGGATCAGGACAGCCGGCCGATCAGATCGGGGCGAAAGCCCGACCAATGTTCGTCGCCGGCGATGACCACCGGCGCCTGACGATAGCCGAGACCGGAGACATGGGCATAGGCCGCTTCGTCCTCGGTCAGATCGACAATGTCGAATTCGATGCCGCGTGCCTGCAACGCACGAGTGGTGGCCGTGCACTGAACGCAGGCCGGTTTCGAATAGACGGTGATGCTCATCGGTCCCTCATGTTGTCTTTGGCGTCCGGCAGAAAAAATACGCCTCGGAAAAAGCACTGTTTTCCCGGTTGACGCACAGTCTGGTTCGGCACCTTACTTTACTTGATGCTAAAGCAGCCGATCAGCACATGGGCGTTACAGGAACAGCGCGCCTTGGCTGGCGATCTTCTTGCCCTGGAACAGTGATTCTCAGCTGGTGTCAGCCCGGATATATTGTGGGGAGCATGCCCTTGTGTCAACAATATATGGTGGGTCTAAAGCGGGAACATACTACCTTTGGGATAACTTGCTCAGGAATCACGATCTTTCCACCCTTCTCGCTCAGGGCCACGGGATCAAGGCCGCAACTGGCCGGACCGACGCAAACCTCACCCGTGGTGGAATCGAACTGCGCCTGATGGGATGAACAGATCAGCCGCCGGCCATCCGCCAATAGCAGACCGCCGCTGCGGTGATCCAGGGGCAGATATTGATGCGGACAGAGATTGACAAAGCCCCGCAACCCCGAAGTGTCGCGGATCACCAGAAGCGGGAAACCGGCGATGCCGAAGGCATGAATGCCCTCGATATCGCTTCCGCAGATTTCTGTGCCGGGGGCCGGCGCACCCGGCAGATCGCACCTGCTCACCCGGTGCCCTCCGCTTTCAGCACACCGCGGCGGAGCTGGTCTTCTTCGATTGATTCGAACAGGGCGCGGAAATTGCCCTCTCCGAAACCGTCATCGCCTTTGCGCTGAATGAATTCGAAGAAAATCGGTCCGATCACCGTCTTGGAAAAGATCTGCAAAAGGATCCGGGTCGTGCCGCCATCGACCACGCCTTCGCCGTCGATCAGGATGCCATGCTTGCGCATCATCTCCAGCGGCTCCTGATGGCCAGCCACCCGCGTCTTCGACATCTCGTCATAGACCGGCGGCGGGCCGGGCATGAATTCCAGACCATTTGCGGCAATGGCATCGGTGGTAGCATATATATCCTCGGTCGCGACCGCGATGTGCTGGATGCCCTCACCTCTATGTGTTCCATCCCGGATGATCATATTTCCCCTCGGCGATCTGCACTCTTCATGGCAAGATCTGTGCTGAGGGAGTTGCGTGGGGGGGTGCGGCGATGCTGATCCATCTTCATAGTCAGGCAACGACGATGCCGAAGGTTCGGGCGGGCATTCAGACCAGTGACGAGCCTGCTTCGGTTCTGGCAGAGCGATACGGGACGACTGAGCAGACCGTATACAAGTGGCGGCGCCGTGATACCGTGG
>JBKEBH010000323.1:0-1868 GCA_047973065.1 Paracoccus sp. (in: a-proteobacteria)
ATCTGGTCATGTTCTGGTGGGAAAAGGCGGCGCTGGCGGCGCGTGCCTTTGACGCGAAAAAGGCCAAGGGCACGCGGCGTTTCGGGCTGATCACCACGAATAGCTTGCGCCAGACTTTTAACCGCCGCGTGGTCGAGCCGCATCTGAACGACCCGAAAAAGCCCCTGTCGCTGATCTTCGCCATTCCCGATCATCCTTGGGTCGATGCTGCCCTGGGTGCTGCGGTGCGGATCGCCATGACCGTGGGCGCGGCGGGCAACCGGGCCGGGCGGCTGCTGACTGTGGCGACCGAAAGCCGCGAGAGGACCGAGGCGGACGGCCGCCCGGTGACGTTCGATATGCAGGTCGGGAAGATTTTCGCGAATCTGCAGGTTGGGGCGGATGTGGCCGGGGCGACGCCGCTGCTGGCGAATGAAGGGCTGTCGTCGCCGGGGGTCAAGCTTCACGGCGCGGGCTTCATCGTCACGCCTGCCGAGGCTCGTTCACTTGGGCTTGGAACAGTGGAAGGGGCCGAAAAGCACATCCGCGACTATCGCAATGGCCGCGACCTGACCGCGACTTCGCGCGGGGTCATGGTGATCGACCTGTTCGGACTGACCGAGAACGAGGCGCGCAACCGCTTCCCGGCGATCTATCAGCATGTCTTCGACAATGTGAAACCGGAACGCGACAGCAACAATCGCGACAGTTACAAACGGAACTGGTGGATTTTCGGCGAACCGAGGCGCGACATGCGTCCCGCGCTTGAAGGCTTGCCGCGCTACATCGCGACGGTAGAAACAACGAAACACCGCGTTTTCCAGTTTCTCGATGCGTCCATCCTGCCCGATAATATGCTGATCGCGATAGGGCTGGACGACTCCGCGCAACTGTCGATCCTGTCCAGTCGGTTTCACGTTGTCTGGTCATTGGCGGCCGGCGGTCGCCTCGGCGTCGGCAATGACCCCCGTTACAACAAGTCCCGCTGCTTCGACCCATTCCCCTTCCCTGACATCTCCGACGCCCAACGCACTAACCTCCGCGCCCTGGGCGAGGAACTCGACGCACACCGCAAGCGGCAGCAGGCGGCGGATCCCAAGCTGACGCTGACCCAGATGTATAACGTGCTGGAAAAACTGCGTGTGGGTGAGACCATCGAGGGCAAGGACCGCGAGATTTATGATCAAGGTCTGGTCGGCATTCTAAAAGACCTGCACGACCAGATCGACGTGGCTGTGGCCGAGGCCTATGGCTGGCCGATGGAGCTGTCAGACGAGGACATCCTGCTGCGGCTTGTCGCGCTGAACCGTGAACGCGCCGACAAAGAGGCGCAGGGCCATATCCGCTGGCTGCGCCCGGACTATCAGAACCCCTCGGGCACGCAGGCCGCCAAGGGCAAGACCGCCGAGATGGACCTTGGCACCGCCGCCAAGGTCGAAAAGACCCCATGGCCCGCGACCCTGCCCGACCAAATCGCCGCTGTCCGCGAGGTCCTGTCCGAAATGGGCGAGGCCACCCCTGAACAGATCGCCCGCCGCTTCCAACGCGCCCGCACCTCAACCGTGCAGCCGCTGCTGGACAGCCTTGCCGCGCTTGGTCAGGCCGAACGGATACAGGATGGTCGCTATGTCGCGTGACAAAGGTAAGCCGAACGCGCGGTTTTGTACATCTTCAGCGAATGAACCGTCTGGTGAACTGCAGCGTGGCGCAAACGCCTTTGGTAAACGACCACAAAGGGTAGATCTCCCGCAATTGAGGCTCTATTTCTTCCGCAATCGCCACCTCATCGCTGTCAACTGATGTTTGGCTGCCAGATTTTTACTCTTCAGCCCTTGGAGATATGAGCGATTAAAAACCAGCCCATTGGCCCCGGCAAATTGGTCGGTTGC
>JBKEBH010000327.1:0-22806 GCA_047973065.1 Paracoccus sp. (in: a-proteobacteria)
TGGCCGATCCGAAATTGCAGGGTTTTCAACGGAACCCTATGAAACCCTGCAGTTCAAAGCTACCAAAACCGATCCTTTGTCTCAGAAAATCAGCATGTTGTCGGTTGTTCAGAGCCAACTAAGGATGATTATTCGGACATGTTTTCAGGAAAGGAATTTCTGATGCTTCAACGAATTTCGTTCGTTCCGGCTCTGCTGATGGCCGGGATCGGCTTTGCCGCTGTCGCGGATCAGCCTGCGGAGGTCTCTCGGCTCATTCGGAAGAATCTCGGCTTCGACGGCAAGGAGGCCGAACTGCTACGGGTGGACTACGCGCCGGGCGGCTCGGACCCGGTGCACCGGCACAATGCCGATGTCATCGTCTATGTGCTCAGCGGCTCGGTGGTGATGCAGGTCGAGGGCGGCGAAGAAGTCACCCTGAAACCGGGCGATACCTTTGTCGAAGGCCGCGATGACGTCCACCTTGTCGAGCGCAATGCCAGCGACAGCGCGCCGGCCAGCTTCCTGGCCTTCTTCGTCAAGGATGCCGGAGCAGAAGCCGTTCTGCCGGTGAAGTGATCCGGCGGCCGGCACCCCGCGCCGGGCCTGATCAGAAAGACCGCGGTCGCTTTATATCTCAGTCGCCCTCGTGGGTCAGGCGGCTGTCGGCGCCGTCATCCATCAGGCTCGGCCGGTCGGACTGGGTGGCCCAATTGGTGCCGGTGCCGGTCGGGGGCAACTCTTCCTTGGTCCATTGCAGATGGATATTCGCCTTGGCGATCATCAGCCCGGTGATCGGGGCGGTCAGGACGATGAACAGTGTGATCAGCAGCTCATGCAGGCTGACATGGTCGCCGAACCAGGCGAAATAGATCATCGAGGCGATCAGCACGCCGCCGACCCCCAGCGTCGCCGCCTTGGTCGGGGCATGCAGCCGGGTCATCGGCTCGGGCAGCTTGACCAGCCCGAAGGAGCCGACAAAGCCGAAAACGCCGCTGACCACCAGCATGGCCGAGATGAGGATTTCGAAGAACAGATCCATTCGCTTTCCCCTATTCGATGATATCGCCGCGCAGGATGAACTTCGCATAGGCGACGGTGGACACGAAACCGACCATGGCAAACAGCAGCGAGGCCTCGAAATACATGCCGGTGCCTTCCTTGATGCCGAACAGCGTCAGCAGCGCGATCATATTGATCGACATGGTGTCGAGCGCCAGAATCCGGTCGGGCACCCCGGTCGCGATCACCACCCGGTAAAGATTGAACAGCAGCGCAATGCCGTAGCAGCCGAAAGCAAAGGTCAGCGCGAGGTCGATCATGGGAAGATCTCCTTCAACCGCGATTCGTAACGGGATTTGATATCGGTGACGACGCTGTCGGGATCGGGCGCATGCAGGCAATGGACCAGCAGCGCACTGCCGCATTCCGAAAGATCGCAGCTGACCGTGCCCGGGGTCAGGGTGATGGTCCCGGCCAGCACGGTGATGGCCTCGGGCGAGCGCAGCTCAAGCGGTACCACCACCCAGGCCGGGCGCAGCTGGCTGACCGGCTTGAACAGAACGATCGCGGCAACCTGGACATTGGCGACAATGATGTCCCAGAGCACCAGAAAGACATAGCTGATCGACCTCGTGCCCGACAGGATCATCGGCCGGTTCGGCCAATAGGGCGCGATCAGTGTCGGGATGATCACCGACAGAATGATCGCGAACAGCAGCGAGCCCCAGCGGAAATCGTTGACCAGCAGCAACCAGATCGCAATCAGCAGGAGCGACAGATAGGGGTGAGGAAACAGTCGTTTCATCATCATTTGGCACCCTCCTGATGGATCAGGATCGAACTGATATAGGGCTCGGGATCGAACAGCTGCTCCGAGATGGTCGTAGTCATCTCCAGCGCCGGGCGGGCGAAGATGGTCAGCGCGACCAGCCCGGCCAGCAGCGCGCCAACCGACACGAAGGTCAGGGCCGGCGATACCGCATCGTCGATGTCCTGAATATGCTCGTCAGGTTCCAGCTTGGGCGGGATCGGGCCCTTGCGGGGCGCGCCGTCATCATCCTCTGGCTCTTCTTCGGCTTCGATCCGCTGAAGCTGATAGGGCAGCCAGAACAGGGTCGAGCCCGCCCGGCCAAAGCCGATGATCGCGAAAAGCGAGGTCACCAGAATCGTCGTCCAGATCCCGATCCACCAGGGATCGGCGCGGGTGACGTCCAGCACCAGAAGCTTGCCGATGAAGCCGGACAAAGGCGGCATGCCGGCCACCGCGATGGCGGTGGCGAAGAACAGCGCCGCGATCAGCCCGTTATCGCGGATCATCGGGCGCAGGGTTAGCCACAGATCGCCCCCACGCCGCGCTGCAACCATATCGGCGATCAGGAACAGCGCCGCAGCCGCCAGCGTCGAATGGATGGTGTAATACAGCGCCGCGGCAATCGAATCGGGGGTGAACATCGACACGGCAATGACCAGTGTCCCGATCGAGGCAATCGCCGAAAGTGCCGCAACCCGGCCCATATGACGCCCACCCAGCACCCCGATCTGGCCGATGAACAATGTCACCAGCGCCGCCGGCAGCAGCATGTCGGAGATGATCGATTCCACCGCCGAATCGCCGGGGAAGACCAGCGTATAGAACCGGATGATTGCATAGATCCCGACCTTCGACATGATCGAGAACAGCGCCGCGACCGGACCTGGCGCATTGGCATAGGTCGAGGGCAGCCAGAAATGCAGCGGCACCAGCGCGGCCTTGATGGCGAAGACCAGCATCAGCAGCACGGCACCTGTCCGCAGCAGCGCGGTATCCTCGGGCGGCATCTGCGCCACTTTCAGCGCCATATCCGCCATGTTCAGCGTGCCGGTCACCGCATAAAGCGTGCCGAGCGCCGCCAGAAACAGGGTCGAGCCAAGCAGGTTGATGATCACATATTGCACGCCTGCGCGCAGGCGCAGCGGGCCGCCGCCATGGATCATCAGACCATAGGAGGCGATCAGCAGGACTTCGAAGAAGACGAAGAGATTGAAGGCGTCTCCGGTCAGGAAAGCGCCCATGACGCCCATCATCTGAAACTGCCAGAGCGCATGGAAATGCCAGCCCTTGCGGTCCCAGCCCGAGCCTATGGCATAAAGCTGGACGATCAGTCCCAGAAAGGCAGCCAGCACCAGCATCAGCGCCGCCAGCCGGTCGAGCATCAGCACGATCCCGAAGGGCGCCAGCCAGTTGCCCAACCGATAGACGAAGATTTCCCCGCTGCTGGCATAGAAGGCCAGATAAAGCGCCGCCCCGAGCAGCAGGACCGAACCCGCCGTCGAAAACACCCGTTGCAGCAGCATGTCATGACGCATCCAGAGGATGATCAGCCCGCCCATTACGGCCGGAAGAACGACAGGGGCGATAATGAAGTGATTCATTCGGCGCCTCCACCTTCGCGCCGGTCGGATTCGGGCATGTCGATATAGTCGTCTCCGCCCTCGATATAGGCGCCGAGCGACAGCAGCACGACAACCGCAGTCATCCCAAAGGAAATCACGATGGCGGTCAGGGTCAGGGCCTGGGGCAGTGGATCGGTATAATCGGTCAAGGGGCTATGGCCGTGCAGGATCGGCGGCTTGTTGATCGCCAGCCGGCCGGTGGCCACCAGGAACAGGTTGATGGCATAGGACAGCATGGTCATGCCGATGACGGCAGGAAAGGTGCGCAGGCGCAGCACCAGATAGATCCCGGCCGCTGCCATGGCGCCGATTGAAATGGCGACGAGAGCCTCCATCAGACGGCCTCCTCTGTCTTGTGTTTATCCCGGCGCGACGGGTCGATATCCATCGGCTCGCGGTTCACGGTCTCGCCGGCCCGGCGGGCAATGCGCGAAAGCGAATTCAGCGCCAGCATGACCGCGCCGACCACGCAGAGGAACACGCCAAGATCGAAGGCCATGGCCGAAGCCAGTTCGAACGGTTCGATCAGCGGCAGTTTCACATAGCCGAAGGTGGAGGTCAGGAAGGGCATGCCGAACAGCCAGGCCGCCATCCCGGTCACGGCGGCGACGACAACGCCGGCACCGATCATGGCATGGAATGGCACGCGCTGACGCTCCTGCGCCCAGGCAAAGCCCGAGGCCATGTATTGCATCAGCAGCGCGATCGCGACGATCAGACCGGCGATGAAACCGCCGCCCGGCTGGTTGTGCCCGCGCAGGAAGATGAACAGACCGGCGGTCAGCGAGATCGGCAGGATCAGCCGCGTCGCCACCACCAGAATCAGCGGGTGCCGGTCGCCGGCCCGGCGCTGATCGTGGCGCCAATTGGCGAGGATCCGGGACGAGCGGCCCTTCAGCAGGGTCTCGGTCATGGCATAGATCACCAGGGCGGCGATACCGAGCACGGTGATTTCGCCAAAGGTATCATAGCCCCGGAAGTCCACGAGGATGACGTTGACGACATTGTCGCCGCCGCCAAGCTTGTGGCTGTTTTTCAGCATGTAATCGGAAATAGTCGGGAAGGCGAAATCGCGCCGCATGATGGCATAGGCCAGCCCGCCAAAGCCGATGCCGACCGCGGTAGCGATCAGCGCATCCGCGCCGCGGCGCAGATTGCCGGTTTCGACCCAGGTGCGCTTGGGCAGGAAGTTCAGAGCCAGCAGCATCAGCATGACCGTGGCGACCTCGACCGAGATCTGGGTCAGCGCCAGGTCTGGTGCCGACAGATAGACGAAGCCGCAGGACACGATCAGCCCGACGATCCCGATCAGCACCAGTGCCAGCAGGCGGTTGCGGTGGAAGGAAACCATGCAGCCGGTGGCCACGATCAGCAGGGTAAAGCCGATCAGCTCGATCGGCCCGACCGGCAGCATTTCGCGGGTCATCGGCCCGGAGGTTCCGGTCACCCAGGCGAAGACCCCGGCCAGCACCACGATGATCGCCATCATCGTACCGCCCCGGGCCATGCGCCCGTCATGCAGCGCGTCATTGGTGATCTGGGCCCAGCGGACAAGGCGCCGGATGATCGCGTCGAAGATCGTCTTGGCATAGGGCACGTTCGCCGCCATCCAGCCGGCCAGCAGCTGGCGATGCATGCTCAGCACCACGATACCGGCGGTAATGGCGATGGCCGAGACGTAAAGCGCTGTCGAAACCCCGTGCCATAGCTTGAGATGCGGATGGGTGTGCAGCCCGGTCACCGCATCGGCCGAAGCGGTGACCAGCCAGCCGACCATGGTCATCGGCATCAGACCGATCAGCACGACCAGCACGACCAGGAAGGCCGGGCTCAGCCACAGGCCGGGGCCGGGATCATGCGGGTGATGGGGATAATCGTCGCGCTCGGGTCCGAAGAAGACATGGACGATGAAGCGCAGCGAATAGGCGACCGAGAACATCGCGGCGATACCGGCCAGCGTAATGAAGATGTAGTGATTGCCGGCCCAGACGGTATGGGCAGCGTCTTCCAGCATCATTTCCTTGGAA
The DNA here is from genome assembly GCA_047973065.1 of Paracoccus sp. (in: a-proteobacteria). Classification (GTDB taxonomy): domain Bacteria; phylum Pseudomonadota; class Alphaproteobacteria; order Rhodobacterales; family Rhodobacteraceae; genus Paracoccus. The sequence continues at coordinate 5,442 of JBKEBH010000327.1, forward strand.
ATGAAGCCGTTCAGTGGCGGAATCCCGGCCATGGACAGCGTGGCAATCGTGCCGATGGTGAAGGTGACCGGCATCAGCTTGCGCAGCCCGCCCAGCCGGGAAATGGACCGCGTGCCGGTTTCGTGATCGACAATCCCGGCGGTCATGAACATCGCCGCCTTGAAGGTGGCGTGATTGATGATGTGGAAGACTGCCGCAATCACCCCGGCCTCGGTGCCAAGGCCGAGCAGCATGGTGATCATGCCAAGATGGCTGACCGTCGAAAAGGCCAGCAGTGCCTTCAGATCGTCCTTGAACAGCGCGATGATCGCCCCGATCAGCATGGTGACCAGCCCGGTGGTGGCGACGATGTAGAACCACTCCTCGGTCCCTGCCAGCGCCGGCCAGAGCCGTGCCATCAGGAACAGCCCGGCCTTCACCATGGTCGCTGAATGCAGATAGGCCGAAACCGGGGTCGGCGCGGCCATGGCATGGGGCAGCCAGAAATGGAACGGGAACTGCGCCGATTTGGTGAAGGCGCCCAGCAGGATCAGCAGCAGCGCCGGCAGATACATCGGCGAGGCCTGAATCAGCTCACGCGATTCCAGGATGACGCTGATCTGATAGCTGCCGGCGATATGGCCAAGGATCATCATCCCCGCGATCATCGCCAGCCCGCCCATCCCGGTCACGGTCAGCGCCATGCGCGCGCCCTGCCGGCCCTCGGGCAGATGCTTCCAATAGCCGATCAGCAGGAAGGAGCTGAGCGAGGTCAGTTCCCAGAAGACCAGCAGCAGCAGGATATTGTCGGACAGGACAATGCCGACCATCGCGCCCTGAAACAGCATCAGATAGGTGTAGAACTGCCCGACCGGATCCTCTTTCGACAGGTAATAGCGGGCGTAAAGGATCACCAGAAGTCCGATGCCCAGAATCAGGATCCCGAAAAGCAGGCTGAGCCCGTCGATGCGGAAGCTGGCATTCAGCCCGATCTGCGGCAACCAGCTGATGTCAGCGGTAATGGCATTTCCGGCGAGAATGGCCGGAATGTGCAGGCACAACCCGATCAGGGCCAGCAGAGTCATGGTGCCACAGGCGAATGCCGCGACATTGCGCCCCGAACGGATCAGCAGTCCGGGCAATAGCGCGCCGAGAAAGGGCAGCGCTGCGATCAGGGCTGGCGACATCTGTCCTCCGCGAGATGTATTTCACTTTTGTGTCAAGGATGCGGGGGCCAGTGTCAAGCAAGCCGCGTTAACCATTTACGTTATCGCGCATGCCCTCTTTCGCGATGTTCGCGTTTCGTGCTAACCTTTCCAAAAGAAAGAATGCGAGGGCAGGCATGAGGGTTCTGGGCATCGACCCCGGATTGCAGAATATGGGCTGGGGCGTGGTCGAGCTTGACGGCCCGCGGTTGCGGCATATTGCCAATGGGGTGGTCCATTCCGATCGGGGCGATCTGGGGATCAGGCTTTTGCAGCTCTATCGCGGGCTTTGTGCGGTGATCATCGCCCATGCGCCGACGGCGGCGGCGGTTGAACAGACCTTCGTCAACAAGGACGCGGTGGGTACGCTGAAACTGGGGCAGGCGCGGGGGATTGCGCTGCTGGCACCGGCCGAAGCCGGGCTGGAAATCGGCGAATATGCCCCGAATGCGGTCAAGAAGGCGGTGGTCGGGGTCGGTCATGCCGGAAAGGAACAGGTTCAGCACATGGTCCGCCATCAACTTCCCGGCGTCAGCTTCGCCGGCCCCGATGCCGCCGATGCGCTTGCCATCGCCATCTGCCACGCCCATCACCTGCAATCGCGTGCCATTCGCATCAAGCAGCCCGGAAGGAATGTCGCATGATCGGTCGCATTGCCGGGGTCATCGTGCACCGCGCCGCCGATCACGTCATGATCGATGTGCGCGGGGTCGGCTATATCGTCCATATCAGCGAACGCACCGCAGCCAGCCTGCCCCCGGTGGGTCAGGCGGTCGCACTTTATACCGATCTCCTGGTGCGGGAAGATCTTTTGCAGCTTTTCGGCTTTCCGAGCCTTCTGGAAAAGGAATGGCACAAGCTGCTGACCTCGGTGCAGGGGATCGGGGCCAAGGCGTCGCTGGCGATTCTGGGCACGCTTGGCGCTGACGGGCTAGGCCGGGCGATTGCGCTTGGCGACTGGTCGGCGGTCAGGAAAGCGCCGGGGGTCGGCCCGAAACTGGCGCAGCGCGTGGTGCTGGAACTGAAGGACAAGGCGCCCTCGGTCATGGCGATGGGCGGGGCGCTAACCGTCGATGCCGGCGCGCCGCCGATGGAAGAGGTGATCGAGGCCGATGCGCCCGCACCGGCAAAGCGGGCGGCCCCGTCAGCGCCGCCCGCCGGGGCGGCACGTGCTGCCGCCACCGCGCAGTCAGAAGCGCTGTCGGCCCTGACAAATCTCGGCTACAACCCCTCGGAAGCGGCTTCGGCCGTCGCTCAGGCCGCGCAGGACGATCCAGACGCAGCCATGCCCGCACTGATTCGGGCCGCTCTCCGTGCGCTTGCACCCAGAGAATGAAGACAACCGGAAGGGCGCGTGTCTGGCATATTCCGCTGTTCCGGGGCATGCTCGGGGAAAATCGAACCGGATACGGCCTTTGAGATCGGCATATTGAGCGCATTGGACCTGCATGGACGCTTCTGACCCCACCCTGCGCCCCCAGCCTCTTCCCGAGGATGAGGCCGGGCGTGCCCTGCGTCCGCAGGCCCTGTCCGAAGTCGTCGGTCAGGCCGAGGCCCGGGCCAATCTGCATGTCTTCATTGAAAGCGCCCGCCGCCGGGGCGAGGCCATGGACCACACGCTGTTTCACGGCCCGCCGGGTCTGGGCAAGACCACTCTGGCGCAGATCATAGCGCGCGAGCTGGGGGTGAATTTCAAGATGACCTCGGGCCCGGTGCTGGCCCGGGCCGGCGATCTGGCGGCGATTCTGACCAATCTCGAAGCGCGCGACGTGCTGTTCATCGACGAGATCCACCGGATGAACCCGGCGGTCGAGGAGGTTCTTTATCCGGCGATGGAAGATTTCGAGCTGGATCTGATGATCGGCGAAGGCCCGGCGGCCCGCACGGTTCGGATCGAACTTCAGCCCTTCACCCTGGTCGGTGCCACCACAAGGCTGGGCCTGCTGACCACGCCGCTGCGCGATCGTTTCGGCATTCCGACCCGGCTGCAATTTTATACCGAGGATGAGCTGGATCTGATCGTGCGCCGCGGTGCCCGGCTGATGGGCTATGAGGCCGATCCCGACGGCACACGCGAAATTGCGCGCCGCGCCCGCGGCACGCCGCGCATTGCCGGACGCCTGCTGCGCCGGGTCGCCGATTTCGCCCTGGTCGAGGGCGACGGCCGGATCACCCGGGCGATTGCCGATAATGCGCTGATCCGGCTCGGTGTTGACAATCTCGGGCTCGACGGTGCGGATCGACGTTATCTCGGGCTGATTGCCGAAAATTACGGCGGCGGCCCGGTCGGGGTCGAAACCATTTCAGCGGCGCTTTCGGAAAGCCGCGATGCGATTGAAGAAGTGATTGAACCCTATCTGCTTCAGCAGGGCCTGATTGCGCGCACACCGCGCGGACGGATGCTGGCCGCAAAGGGCTGGCGCCATCTCGGGCTGGATGCGCCGCGCGGCAATGAACAAGGGGCGCTGTTTAAGGACGACTGATTTTATTCGCGTGTTTATTTGAGGACGAGTAATGAATGTTGAGGAGTTCGGCGAGTTAACAGATGCAGAACGCCGGCTGCTTGCTCATCTGCGCAACGGATGGCCGGGGGTATTTTGCGCCTCTGACAGCACGCCGCCCGAATATGCAATGTATGACCGGCATATCCGCGCCACCCTGATCCGCGGCCTGATCCTTGGCAAGATCGAGGGTTGCCCGCTGCCCGATCAGGGTCTCAGGATCTGGGGTGCGTTCATTCGCAACGACGGCGAAAACGACGCCATGACGCGCGGGCTGGATCTGGAAGGCGTCACGCTGAGCCACGATCTCAGCCTGTTTTCCTGCCGCTTCCCCGATCCGGTGCTGTTGCGCGGGGCGCGGGTGAATAATCTTTATCTCAATCACTCGGTCTTCGCCTCGGGGATCCGCGCCGATGGGCTGGAGGCGGCGGGCTGTCTGTTCCTGCGCGACATCACGTCCGAAGGCGAGCTCAGCCTGCCCGGCGCGCGGATCGGCGGCGATCTGTCGCTGTCACGGGCGCGCCTGCCGCAGATGGGGATCGCGCTTGGCGCTGACGGGGTGATGGTGCGCGGCAGTGTCTTTTTACGCAACATGCTGGCCGGCGGCGAGGTCAGGCTGCTGGGCGCGCAGGTCGCCGGCAGCCTTGATTGCGAAGGCATGGTGCTGAGCGAGCCGGGTGCCAAGGATGTTCCGGCCATTCCCGGCGCACCCGGGCAAGGCAGCGCCGCGCCGGGCTTTGTCTCGATGTCCGCCGACGGGATCGAGCTGCGCGGCGGGCTCTTGCTGCGCAATTCCCGGATCGCCGGCGAATTGCGCCTGCCCGGTGCCCGGATCGGCGGCGATCTCGATTGCGAAGGCGCGATCCTGAGCGCGCCGGGCATGGCGCTCAATAGCGACGGGGCGCAGATCACCGGCACCTGGTTCTGGCGCAATGGCGCCAAAAGCCTGGGCACCATCGACATGAACGGGGCGCGGATCGGTGCCATCGACGACGATCCCGCCTGCTGGCCCGACCGGATCCTGCTGAACCGCTGCCAGTATGGCGCGCTTGTCGGCACCGGGGTGTCGGGCGCGGCGCGGCGCGACTGGCTGGCGCGTTCGACCCCGCCTGAGGGCCGGGGATTCTGGTCCCAGCCCTATGAGGAATGCGCGCGGGTGCTGCGCGCCGCCGGGCTGGGCGCGGATGCACGCGGGTTGATGATCGAAAAGGAACGCCGGCTGCGGCAGGTCCGTCATCAGCAGTTGGGACAGGAGCTGGGAACCAGCCAGGGCTTTTTCCGGGGCACCGGATTGTTCTTCAAGCGCTGGCTGCTCTGGTTCTGGGACAGAATTGCCGGTCTGACGCTGGCTTATGGATGCCGTCCCTATCAGGCGCTGGTGCCGATGCTGCTTCTGTTGCTGTTTGGGGCCTGGGTCTTCGGGCGGGCCGCCGATCAGGGTGCGATTCGTCCGGTTCGGACCGACATGCAGAGCGCGGTCGAATGGGCAGATTGCGCCAATCCGCCGGAAAGGCAGCCCGAATGCTTCCTGCAGCGGCCGGGCGCGATGTCCTATCCGCGCTTCAATTCGCTGATCTATTCTGCCGATACGCTGATCCCGGCAATTCCGCTGGGTATGCAATCCTATTGGGCGCCCGATGATCGCAAGCTGGCGGGCGATACGGCACAGTCCTATCTTTGGGTTCACATCGCCTTGGGATGGACGCTGATCTTTCTGGCGCTGGCTGGTTTTGCCGGGTTGATCAGCAGCGACGAAAAGACCTGATCCTCAGGCGCCCCAAACATCGGGCGCCTGAGAAAATTCGATGGGGCTCAGGCGCGTTCCAGCAGCCGCTCGCCGCCCGAGATATCGCATTCGCCGGGCGAATCCTCGGCATTCATCGCAGTGATGGCGCCGTCTTCGACCAGCATCGCATAGCGCTTTGAGCGTCCGTAAAGGCCGGCAGGCGGGGCGTCGAAACTCATTCCCATCGCTTTGGTAAAGCTGCCATCGGCATCGGCCAGGAAGGTCAGCCCGGCCTTGTCCGCGCCGGTTGCCTCGGCCCAGGCACCCATGACGAAGGGGTCGTTGACGCTGATGCAGACGATCCGGTCCACGCCCTTGGTGCGGAACTTGTCGGCGGTGCGGATGAAGCTCGGCACATGGATGGTCGAGCAGGTGCCGGTATAGGCGCCAGGCAGCGCGAAGATCGCGACGCGGCCGGTAGCGTAATCGGCCAGATCGACCGGGGCCGGGCCTTCACTGGTCATTGTCAGAAGCATGCCCCCGGGCAGCTTGTCACCTTCGGTCAGAGCCATCTTGGCCTCCTTTGCTGTTTGCGCGATGAGAAACCTAAGCCATGATGCGCGCGGCGCAAGGGCTCAGGCTGCCGCAATATCGTCCAGAAACGCCGTGCCGAAGCGGTCGAGCCGCGGCGCGTCGATGATCCGCGCCAGTGCTTCGCGGCTGGCGGGGCGGGTTTCGGCGATCCGTTTGAGCTGGCTGGTCGAACAGCTCAGCGGCTTTTCGGTCCCGTTCTCGCCGCGCGCCAGCCGCATCTGGGTCTCGGCCAGCCGGTCGAACAGCGTGCCCGCCTCGCGCCCGGCGAGGGCGCGGCGCGCCGGGTGCATCGGCGCGGTCTCGGCCCCGGCGATCACTGCAAGGAAGGCATCGCCGTAGCTTTCCAGCTTCTTGGCACCGACCCCGCTGACCCGCGCCATCTCGTCGAGGTTTTGTGGGCGGCGTTCGGCCATTTCCTGAAGCGTGCGGTCGGGGAAGATGACATAGGCCGGCACCCGCTGCGCCTCGGCCAGGGCCCGGCGCTTGGCCTTGAGCGCGGAAAACAGCGGCTCGTCTTCCTCGGCGACCTGCATTTTGGGGACAAAAGCCGGCTTGGCGCGCTTGATGCTGTCTTCGCGCAGGCTGACCGGCACCTCGCCGCGCAGGACCGGATGGGCGGGCTCGGTGATATGCAGCGCGCCGTGCCGGGCCGGATCGGGCCGGCAGAGGTCGAGCCCCATCATCTGTCGGACGATCGCCTGCCATTGCGGCTTGGACCACTCGCGCCCGACCCCGAAGGTCGGCAGGTGATCATGGCCGCGCTCGCGCACTTTCTCGGTCGTATTGCCGGTCAGGATGTCGATGATGTGACCGGCGCCGAACCATTCGCCCGTGCGCAGCATGGCCGACAGGGCCATCCGCACCGGCCGGGTCGCATCAAAGACCTTGGGCGGGGTGTCACACAGATCGCAATTGCCGCAGGGCCCGGCCTCATCACCGAAATAGCCCAGCAGGCGGACCCGGCGGCAGGATGTGGCCTCGGCCAGCCCGAGCAGCGCGTTCAGCCGGGCATGGTCGGCATCCTTGCGCTCAGAATCGGCCAGCCCCTCGTCGATCTGGGCGCGGCGCATGCGGATATCGTCGGGGCCGTAAAGGGTCAGGGTCTCGGCCGGGGCGCCGTCGCGGCCCGCGCGGCCAATTTCCTGATAATAGGCCTCGATGGATTTGGGCAGATCGGCATGGGCGACCCAGCGGATATCCGGCTTGTCGATGCCCATCCCGAAAGCCACGGTGGCGGCGACGATCAGCCCGTCTTCGCGCTGGAAACGGGCCTCGGCCTCGCGCCGGGCTTCGGGATCCATGCCGCCGTGATAATGCAGCGCCGCGTGGCCAGCGGCGTTCAGCGCGGCGGCGAGGGTTTCGGTCTTGGCGCGACTGCCGCAATAGACGATGCCGGACTGGCCGGGGCGGGCGGCGATGAAATCCATGATCTGCCGGCGCGGGCTGTCCTTGGGCTGGAAGGCCAGATGGATATTGGGCCGATCAAAGCCGCGCAGGAAGGTCACCGGCGCCTGCCCGTCGAACAGGCGGGTCACGATCTCAGCCCGGGTTTCGGCATCGGCGGTGGCGGTGAAGGCTGAAAGCGGCACATCCAGCGCCCGTTTCAGATCGCCGATGCGCAGATAATCGGGGCGGAAATCATGGCCCCACTGGCTGACACAGTGGGCTTCATCGACGGCAATCGCACTCACGCCCGCCCGGCGCAACAGGTTCAGCGTCCCGCCCGAAGCCAGCCGTTCCGGTGCCATATAGAGGATCTTCAGCCGCCCCTCGCGCAGCGCGGCGAAGACCTCGTCCGTTTCGGCCTCGGTCTAGCCCGCGGTCAGCGCGCCGGCCGCAACCCCGGCCTCGCGCAGGGCCCGGACCTGATCGCGCATCAAGGCGATGAGAGGAGAGATGACCACCGTCACCCCGTCCCGCATCAGCGCCGGAAGCTGAAAGCACAGCGACTTGCCGCCGCCGGTCGGCATGATCGCCAGGACGTCGCGGCCAGCCCCGACCGCCTCGACGATCTCCTGCTGGCCGGGACGGAAGGCATCGAAGCCGAAGATCTGGCGCAGCAGGTCCCCGGGCATCAGTAGCCGTAGAAGAAGCCCGCGTTATTCGCCAGCGCCTGCCGCAGGATGATAATGCCGATGAACACGATCAGCGGCGCGAAATCGAGCCCGCCGGTCTGCGGCAGAAGGCGGCGCACCGGGCCGTAGATCGGTTCCAGAATGCGCGACAGCCCGTCCCAGAGCTGCGCCACGATCGGCTGGCGCAGGTTCAGGACCTGGAAGCTGATTAGCCAGGACATGATGATATGGGCGATCATAATGAACCAGAGCACGTCCAGCACCAGCATGATGGCCTGATAAAGTGTAACCATGTCTTAACCCTCGATCAGGATGCGCATCATCCGGCGCAGCGGTTCGGCTGCGCCCCAGAGCAGCTGGTCGCCGACGGTGAAGGCGCCGACATATTCGGGGCCCATCGCCAGCTTGCGGATCCGGCCGACTGGAATGGTCAGCGTGCCGGTGACCGCGACCGGGGTCAGATCGCGCATGGTGGCTTCTTTCTCGTTCGGGACCAGCTTCGCCCAGGGGTTATCCTCGGCAATCATTGCCTCGATCTCACCCACCGGCACATCGCCGTTCAGCTTGAAGGTCAGCGCCTGGCTGTGGCAGCGCATGGCGCCGATGCGCACGCAGAAGCCATCGACCGGGATCGCCGCCTCATCCGAGCCACCGACCGCGTCGGGACCGATGCCGAGGATCTTGTTGGTCTCGGCCATGCCCTTCCATTCTTCCTTGGACACGCCATTGCCCATGTCCTTGTCGATCCACGGGATCAGGCTGCCGCCCAGCACCGCGCCGAACTGCGCGGCCTCGCCGCTGTCCAGCATCGCCTGCTGGCGGGCCAGCACCTTGCGATCGATTTCCAGGATCGCCGATTTCGGATCGTCCAGAAGCGAGCGGACCTCGCCGTTCAGCGTACCGTATTGGGTCAGCAGCTCGCGCATATGCTTGGCACCGCCGCCCGAGGCCGCCTGATAGGTCTGGGTGGACATCCATTCGACCAGCCCGGCCTTGAAAAGCGCACCGATCCCCATCAGCATGCAGCTGACCGTGCAATTGCCGCCGATCCAGTCGCGCTTGCCGGCCGAGATGGCGGCGTCGATCACCGGGCGGTTGACCGGATCGAGAACGATCAGCGCGTCCTTCGACATGCGCAGCGTCGAGGCGGCGTCGATCCAGTGACCGGCCCAGCCTTCGCCGCGCAGTTTCGCGTAGACTTCGGACGTATAATCGCCGCCTTGGCAGGTGATGACGATATCGCAGCTTTTCAACGCGCTCAGATCATAGGCATCGGCCAGCGGCGTATCGCCCTTCGGGGCCTTGCCGCCGGCATTGGAAGTCGAAAAGAACACCGGCTCGATCAGGGCGAAGTCACCCTCGGCCTCCATGCGGTCCATCAGGACCGAACCCACCATACCACGCCAGCCGACCAGGCCGACCCGCGGCGTTCCGTTCATCGCCATTTCCTCAATCCCTGTGCAAAATCCGCCCCCGACCTACGCCAGCCGGACCACGGGCGCAAGAAGCCGGGCAGCAGATCGGGCGGGATGAGGCCGTTAACATGCGGCCCGGCAACAGGTTTGATTGCGCCGGTGCCGGACATGGACCTGACCCGGGCCCTCACCGATTGACGCTTGCGGCCCATGGCGGGCTGCCATCTGCCGGGTCATGAGGCGGATCAGATCCCGCATCCCGCAGGAGCTCGCATGTCCCGGTTTTCCGCCCGCCTCATCTGCGGGTCGCGCGCGGCTCTGCTGAAGGAAACCCGGACGGTGATCCCGGTCGCCGGACTGATGACCTAGGATGCGGGCACCCTGACCTTCAATCCCGGCGATATCGCCATTCTCTGCGCCGCCGTGCTGCGCGCGGTGATGGTGGTTTCGACCAAGCGGCTGTTTGGCGGGCGCGAGGTGTCGTCGGGGGCGCTGATCCTGTGCGGCACGATGCTTGGCGCGCGTATCTCAGGCCGGGTCGCGGGCTGAGCCGCCAGCCCCTGCCGATCAGGCCCGCTGCGACCAAATGGCACAACGTCCCCGTTGACTTCACGCAGCGCCTTGATACTCGCGGAACCCAACAGGAGAGCACGCATGTATCCATTGATCCGCTTCGGCAAGGAAATGCTGAAATTCCGCAAGGCTCCGAAGCTGGGGCTGACCGGGACCCATATTTCGACCCATATCTGCTGGCCCTGGGATATCGATCCGTGGATGGAGCTGAACAACGGGCGCACGTTGACGCTTTACGATCTCGGCCGGATCCCGATGGTGATGCGCACCGGGCTGGTCGATATGATGCGCCAGAACAAATGGGGCATCACCGTCGCCGGCAATACCGTGCGCTATCGCCGCCGGATCCGGGCCTTCGACCGCTTCACCATGGTGACCCGGGTGAGCGGCTGGGACGCGCGCTTCGTCTATATGGAACAGTCGATCTGGCGAAAGGGCGAGTGCTGCAATCACATGCTGCTGCGGGCTGCGATCACCAGCCCGGGCGGTATGGTCAACCCGGGCGAGGCCCTGGCCACAGTCGGGCACGATCCGCAAAGCCCGGCTCTGCCGGACTGGGTTCAGGCCTGGATCGAGGCCGACAAGCTGCGCCCCTGGCCGCCGGTCCTGCCTGAAGAGGCCGCCGAGGCGATCCGGCAGTCCTGAGGCGCGAGCCCAGGGACGCGGCAGCGGGCCGCAGCAGAACAACAAGGCTTGCATGCCCCTCATGAAGCGATCATTCCTCCAATGAGGAATCGGGCTTCGATCCGGTCTATAACAGCCGGATCGCCTATCTGGCCGGCGGCGAAGAACATATGCTCTTTGTGCTCGCCAATTGCCGCTGACCGAGTGGCGGGGCCGCAGATCGCGGACCCGGCAGCCATCGACCGGCAGATCGAATTGCCAGCGCGGCGCGCGGCGCGGGCAGGTTCCTGCCCGCATGATATCCCGTCCCTGCTTGCCACAGGGTCAGTCTGATCTGATGGATGATCTGCGGAAAAGACAGTTGCCAAGGCGAAACCGTTTGGGGTTAGCTTCGCCAACTTCGAAGGAAGGAACCATCTTGAACCGAAAACGCATCTGGGGCTGGTGGTTCTTCGACTGGGCCGGCCAACCCTACCACACCCTGCTCGTTTCCTTCATCTTCTCGATCTATTATGCCGAGATCGCCAAGCGCACCTTCATCGCCCGGGGCATGGACGTCGCCCAGGCCGGGGCCGAGGCGCAGTCGCTCTGGGGTTATGGGCTGGCCATCGGGGGCGTGACCATTGCGCTTCTGGCGCCGGTTCTGGGGGCGATTGCCGATACCACCGGCCGGCGCATGCCCTGGGTCTGGTTCTTTTCCGGGGTGATTGTCGTCAGCGCCGCCGGGCTCTGGCTGCTGAGCCCGGCCGAGCCGCGGCTGATCATGGCGGTCGCGCTGTTCGGGCTGGGGCTTTGCGGCATCGAATTTGCCACGATTTTCACCAATGCCATGCTGCCCGGGCTAGCGCCGCGGGACGAAATCGGCCGGATTTCCGGGTCGGGCTTTGCCTTTGGCTATCTTGGCGGCGTGGTGGCACTGGTGATCATGCTGATCTTCTTTGCCGAAACCCCGGGCGGGCGAACCATTGCCGGGCTGGAGCCGCTGTTCGGGCTGGACCCGGCAGCGCGTGAAGGCACCCGCTTTGTCGGCCCCTTTACCGCGATCTGGTACATGGTCTTCATGATCCCCTTCTTCCTCTGGGTTCGCGAACCCAGAGACGCCGGCCGTCCCTTGCGACCTGGCGCGGCGATGGGCGAGCTTTGGGCGACGCTGTCGAGCCTGCGCCATCGCCGCAGTCTGGCATCATGGCTGCTGTCCTCGATGCTGTCGCGCGATGCGCTGAACGGGCTTTATGGCTTTGGCGGGGTCTATGCCGGCACCGTTCTGGGCTGGTCGGTCACCATGTCGGGGATCTTCGGCATCATCAGCGCGGTCTCGGCGGCGCTGATTTCCTGGGCTGGCGGGCGGGCCGACCGCCGCTGGGGGCCAAAGCCGGTGGTGATCGGCACCATCGCGGCGCTGACCTTTGTCTGCATCCTGCTGGTCGGGATGGAGCGCGGCAGCCTGTTCGGGATTTCCCTGCCCGCTGGCTCGCGCCTGCCCGATGCGATCTTCTTTTTTTGCGGTGCACTGATCGGCGGGGCGGGCGGCGCCATGCAGGCGGCCTCGCGCACGCTGACCGTGCGCCATACCCCGGAAGACAAGGCAACCGAGGTCTTCGGGCTTTATGCCCTGTCGGGCAAGGCCACCGCCTTCCTGGCACCCTTCCTGATCGCGGTGACTACCGATCTGACCGGCAGCCAGCGGATCGGGGTTTCTCCGCTGATCGTGATGTTTCTTCTGGCGCTCTATCTGCTACATTGGGTCGACAAGAACGGAGAGACAGTGCAGTGATCCGCAAATTCGTTTTAACCATCGCCGCCGTGGCGGGGCTGGCAGCCCCGGTCATGGCAGACCCCCTTGCCAAGGATGTCTTCGGACATGAACCCGGCCCGACCGGCGGAAAGCCCGTCGCCATCGGCACTTACAGCAAAGGCTGTGTCTCGGGTGCCGCGCAATTGCCGGAAACCGGCCCGACCTGGCAAGCAATGCGCCTGTCGCGCAACCGCAACTGGGCCCATCCCGAAATGGTCGGCTTTGTCATGGGCCTGTCCAAGGCCGCGGCTCAGGTCGGCTGGAAGGGGCTGTATGTCGGCGACATGAGCCAGATGCGCGGCGGGCCGATGCTGAGCGGCCATGCCAGCCATCAGATGGGGCTCGATGCCGATATCTGGATGCTGCCGCCCTCCTCGCTGAACCTGTCGCAATCGCAGCGCGAGAATATCTCCTCGATCTCGGTTGTCGCCGGGAACGGGCTGAGCGTGAACAGCAACTGGACCGGCAGCCATGCCGCGATCATCAAGGCGGCGGCGCAGGATCCGCGCGTTGACCGGATCTTTCTGGATGCCGCAATCAAGGTGGCGATGTGCGAGGCCAATGGCAATCGCGGGCAATGGCTGCAAAAACTGCGCCCGACCCCCAATCACGATTACCATTTCCATGTCCGGCTGAACTGCCCGGCCGGCAGTTCGTCCTGCCGCAATACCGCAGCCCCGGTGGCTGCGCTGTCGGGCAATGACAATGGCTGCGGCGCCGCGCGTCAGGAACTGGCTTACCGTGCCAACCCCTCGACCCGGCCCAAGGGCGAATCCAATCCCAATTACCGCCACCCCCGCAGCTTCCGGCTGAGTGAGATGCCGAAGCAATGCCAGGCCGTCGCCACAGCCCGCTGAGCCTTGCGCTCGCACTTTTGATGACCGTCATCGCCGTCCCGGTTTTCGGGGCGGCGGCACGGATCGAATATGTCGGCACCTATGTCTGGGCACTGCCTGACGATGATTTCGGCGGCTTTTCCGGTATCGAGATCAGCGATGACGGCAATGGGTTTCACATCATTTCGGACCGGGCCCGCATCCGCTGGGGACAGATCGAGCGTGACAATGCCGGCCGGATCCGCGGGATGCGCATGTCGGGACGTGCCCGGCTTCAGGACAGCAAGGGAAATCCGCTGCGCCCGGGGCGGCTTGGCGACAGCGAAGGGCTGGCGATCGGGCGGAACGGGCAGATCTGGGTCAGCTTTGAAGGGCTCGACCGGATCGCCCGCTATGACGATGTGGACCGGCCGGCCCATCGCATCCCCTCGCCGCCGGAATGGGACAGGATCCGCACCAATCAGGGCTTCGAGGCCCTGGCCATCACACCCGGGGGCGATGTGCTGACCCTGCCCGAATATGCGCAGGGCGATCCGCTGGAATTTCCGGTCTGGCGCTATCGCGACGGGGCCTGGGACCAGCCCTTCGCCATTCCCGCCAGCGAGAAATGGCAGGCGACCGGCGCCGATATCGGCCCGGATGGGCGGCTTTACCTGCTTGAGCGCAGTTTTCGCGGGGTGCTGGGCTTTCTGTCCCGGGTTCGCCGCTTTCAGCTGAGCGCGGCCGGGACCAGCGGTGAAGAAATTCTGCTGGAAAGCTCCACTCTGCAATATGACAATCTTGAAGGGATTTCGGTTTGGGATGACGGGCAGGGCATCCGCATGACCATGATTTCCGACGATAATTTCTTGCCGGTTCAGCGCACCGAACTGGTGGAATACCGGGTGATTGACTGAACGTCATCCACCAGGGCAAGCGGGATTTGTTGACAGAAGGCGATGGGGCTTCTAGGATGCGCTGTCCGCGTATGCGGGCCGAGTTGTTCCGCCACCTTGTAAAACGGAAAATCACATGTCCCGCTTTCTTCTTGGCATTTTTGCCATGGCCGCCATCGTCGTGGCCTCGAATATCCTGGTGCAATATCAGTTCGGCAACTGGCTGACCTGGGGCGCCTTCACCTATCCTTTCGCCTTCCTGATCACCGATGTCATGAACCGGGTCTATGGCCCGGCCTCAGCCCGGCGCGTGGTGCTGGCCGGTTTCGTTATCGGCGTCCTCTGTTCGCTGATCGCAGCGGGAATGGACAAGACCACCCTGCGCATCGCCATCGCCTCGGGCACGGCTTTCCTGACCGCGCAACTGCTTGACATCACGGTATTCAACGCGCTGCGCAATCATGCCGGCTGGTGGAAAGCGCCGCTGGTTTCGTCCTTCCTGGGATCGGCGCTCGATACGACGCTGTTCTTCTCGATCGCTTTTGCCGCGCAGTTCAGCTTTATCGACCCGGCCGATGATGTCGCCTGGGCCAATGATCTGGCACCGCTTCTGGGCATGGGACCGCAGGTCCCGGTCTGGGCCTCGCTGGCCATGGCCGATTGGCTGATGAAAATGATGCTGGCCCTGCTGGCGCTGGCGCCTTTCCGCCTCATCGTCCGCAATATCTTGCGTGGGCACCCCACATTTTGAGTTGACATATATTCGACCTGTGGCAGGCTTCCGGCAGTGGCAACATTTGAAAGGAGGTGGTCCAGTGTCGAGAGTGATGTTGGAGAGAGGCGTCGGGACAGTCAGGGGGGCCACGGCCTGAGGGCAACCCCAAGGGCTTCAAGCCCTGGCTGGGACGGATGGATTTTCCAATCCCTAACCGGACCATCTCCGAAGATCTCGCGGGCTGCTGCCGAAAGGCGCAGCCCGTTTTGCTTGCCGGTCCCGCCGGTGTTCACAACCTTTTAGGGGTTTTGCGATATGCCGACCTCATGTTGCTTGAAACCCGTCCCTGTCCGATTCTCCAAAGCACCGCGCCGCGGCGGCTGGTGCTGGTGGTCGATCCCAGCCAGACGCTGCGGCGTCTGCTGGCCATCTATCTCAGCCGCACCGGATATGAGGTGGCGGAGGCTGGCGATGGCGAATCCGCACTGCAATATTGCCGGCTCCGACGACCCGATTTCATCCTGTCCGACTGGACGATGCCGGCCATGTCGGGGCTGGATCTGTGCCGGCAGATCCGGGCGGATGCCGACCAGTCCTATGTCTACTTCATCCTGCTGACCACCAGACGCGAGCCGGGCGATATTGCCTTCGGGCTTGAAAACGGCGCTGACGACATCCTTGGCAAGCCGGTCGCCGCTGTCGAGCTGCTGGCCAGGCTCAGCGCGGGGGAGCGTATCCTCAGGCTTCAGGACGATGCACGCAGCGCCAATGCCCGGCTGAGCGAGACCCTGGCCGCGCTGCGCGCCGCCCAGGCTGCCATAGACCGCGACCTGAACGAGGCACGGCGCCTCCAGCAGGGCCTGATCGGTGAGCGGGAAGCGCATTACGGCGACTTCATCGTCTCGCATCTTTTGCGCCCGGCCGGCCATGTCGGCGGCGATATCACCGGCAGCTTCGCGATCAATGCCCGCCGCTTCGGGGTCTTCGCCATCGACGTCTCCGGTCACGGCGTCACCGCCGCGTTGCTGACCGCACGGCTGGCCACCCAGTTTTCGGCCTCGGTCGATCAGAATGCCGCCCTGTTCATCAACGAATTCGGCCTTTACGAATCGCGGGCTCCGACGGTGCTGGCGCGCTATCTCAACCATCTGATGCTGGCCGATCTCAGCACTGACACCTATTTTACCATGGTCTACGCGGTCATCGACCAGCTCACTGGCGAGGTGCGGCTGGTACAGGCCGGCCACCCCCATCCGCTGCTCTGGCGCGCCGGGGGCGGGATCGAGGAAATCGGCGATGGCGGGATGCCCATCGGGGTGATCGAGGATGCCAGCTATGAGGAGGTTACCTTGATCCTGAACCCGGGCGATCGGCTGCTGATCGCCTCGGACGGGGTCTGGGATGCCGCCGACGCCTCGGGCCGGATGCCGGAGCCGCAGGATCTGGAAACCGCCCTGCGGGGCCTGACCGGCCCCGATCTGCTGGAAGAGCTGGCGCGCTTCGTTCTCGACCACGCGGGGCAGGAGCAGGACGACGATATCTCGGCGGTGCTGATCGAATATTCCGGGTCGGCCCAAAGATCTTCCGGGTAGCGCATCTTGCGCGGCCACGGCAAACGAAGGACAGGCGAGCCGGATACGATATACGGTCCCATGGGCACTGTTGCGTAAATCCGGCGGCGGTGTGAGTTTCCCTTTCCCCGTTGAGGTCAAGTCACGCGCTTGATCTCGGCGGAACCGCGTGCGTTGGATCGGTTCATCAGTGCGACGCGGATATGGATTTCTGCGGTTTGGCGGTCAGGGTCGCGTGAGGCGATGCGCTCGCTGAAGGACTTGAGGCATCGCATCCTCGCCTCGATCCGACTTCGGATGTGGGCGCCGGACCATGTCTTCCCGTTGGCCCGCCCGAAGCGTCTGCTCGCCCGGTGAATGTCATTGCGAGCCCTGGCTGCGGGACAATCATCCTTCCAGAGACGGCCATTTCGGCGGATTGGTATGATTGCAGTGCCACCACGCTCCAGGATCATGGCGTGGCATCGGCGGGTGTCAAAAGCACCATCACCAATCACGGTGCCGATCTGTTCGTCCGGTGAAATCTGATCCGGCAGATCCGGCAGCACAGGGCTGTCGCCTTTGCGACGGGAGGTGAATTCCACCGCCCGGATGTCGCCGGTAGCGGTGTCCATTGCCAGATGCACCTTGCGGTATTGGCGTCTGCGATGGGTACCGTGCTTGCGGGTATGAGCCGGGCCAGAAAACAGTCCGGGGGACTGTTTTCCCGGCGATTGGCCATTCACCATCGCCCAGGAACTTGATCCCAGTGCTGTCAACGAGCAGGTTCAACGGCCCCGGCGCACGCCGGTGGGTAATCTGAACCGCTTACTTTCTGCCTGCGGCTCAGGGTGGAGAAGTCGGGAACCAGCCAATCCAGGCCGGCCATCTGCAGGATGCTG
>JBKEBH010000339.1:0-13641 GCA_047973065.1 Paracoccus sp. (in: a-proteobacteria)
CGCGCCTGACCGCGGTCAGTGTGGCGGTGGCCGGCCCGGTTTCGGGGGGGGCGGCGCGGCTGACCAATCGCGACTGGGAGTTTTCCGAAGACCGGCTGGCGCGGCTGACCGATGCCGATCACATTCGTCTGATCAACGATCTGACCGCGCTTGGCTATGCCACGGCGCGTCTTGGCGAGGACGGGGTCTCGCTACTGCGCGGCGCTCCGGTGCATCGGGCGCGCAACGGCCAGTCGCTGGTTGTCGGCGCGGGCACCGGGTTCAATGTCTGCGGCGTGCATCGCCTGCCCGGCGGCGCTATGGCCTGTCAGGAAGCTGAGCAGGGCCATACCAGCCTGCCTGCCAATATCACCATGCTGCTGAGCGAGCGTCTGGGCCGCAATGCGACCGAGGTTTTCCATTCGACCGAGGAAGCCTTTGCCGGGCGCGGCCTTGTCCGTCTGCATCAGGAGCTTCATGGCGAAAAGGTCGAGCGCGCCGAGGCGATCTCTACCGCTGCCATGCAGGGCGATCACAAGGCCGAGGAAACCTATCAGCTGTTCACTACCCTGTTCGGCCTTCTGCTGCGCGAGCTGGCGCTGAGCTTCATGCCGCTTGACGGGATGTATCTGGCCGGATCGGTGGCGCGCAGCTTCGCGCATCGCACGCAGCAGTTGGAAGACGCCTTCCTAGCCGAGCCCTATATGCGCCATATACCGGAAAATACACCCCTGATGCTGATCAGGGATGACATGGCGGCCCTGCATGGCTGTCTGGCCGCGATCTGATCTGACGGATCAATGATCGTGCCTGCATATAATAGGGGCGGCTGACAGGCGCGGCGAAAAGACTTGTCGGACGATGGAGGGGAAATGACATGAAGCGGGGCACGCAATTCGCCGTTATGGCCGTGATGGCTGCGGGGATCGCGACCATGGATGCTTCGGCGCAATCCGCTTCCTCGTCCAACCCGTTCTCGCGTCTGTTCGGCGGCGGTAAGGAGCAGCCGGTCACCAATGACAAGGGCGAGATTATCGGCCCGCCGGTCAAGCTTGACTTCGTCATTGTCGATGGCGATGAGAAGCTGGAAAAGCCGATACGGAGCGCCTCGCTGATCGGGGGAGCGCTGGCCGAGGACCGGGTGACCGGCCAGGACATTCTGGCCGCTGCGCGCGGGGATTATGCCCGCATCCTCGGGGTGATGTTCGATCAGGGCTATTTCTCGGCGATTATCGACATCACGCTCGACGGGGTCGAGGCGGCCGAAATCGCGCCGCTCGATGCCCCCGATTATATCGGCGAGGTGGTGGTGACGGTCGATCCCGGCCCGCGCTTTGCCTTCGGGCGTGCGGATCTGGCCCCGCTGGCCCCGGGCATGCAGGTGCTCAGGGCCTATAGGGTGGGCGAGCCGGCGGGGACCGGCACCATCAAGAAGGCGACCTCGCAGGCGATCAGCGACTGGCGCGATGCCAGCCATGCCAAGGCTGCGGTTGCCGATCAGGAAATCATCGCCGATCACGAGGTTGCAAGACTGGAATCGCGGGTCGATCTCGATCCCGGTCCGTTGGTGACCTTCGGACCGCTTCACACCACCGGCAATGAGCGGCTCTCCACCCGCCGGCTGCTGAAGATCGCCGGCCATCCAGAGGGCGAGACCTTCACCCCCGAGAAGCTGGAGGATATGCGCAAGCGGCTGCGTCGTTCGGGGATCTTCTCGGCGATCACCCTGGTCGAGGCGGAAACCCTCAATCCCGACAATTCTATGGATGTCGGGCTGACCGTGGTCGAACAGAAGCTGCGCCGGATCGGAGCGGCCTTCGAGATTTCGAATGTCGATGGCGCGATGCTTTCGGCCTATTGGCTGCACCGCAACCTGCTGGGCGGCGGCGAGCGCTTCCGGGTCGATGCGCAGGTCGGCGATGTCGATACCACCACCAATGGCGATGGGCTCGATTATTCCTTCGGTGTTCGGATCGAGCGGCCGGCAACGCTCAATCCCGATACGACCGGCTATTTCCGGGTGCGCCTCGATGAGGAAAACGAGCCCGAATACTATCTGAAAAGTGCCGAGGTCGGGCTGGGCTTTGCCTATATCCGCAACGAAAGGCTGACCGCCGATATCGAGCTGCAATATGCCGCCGACCGGATCAGATATGGCGATGACGAATTCGACTATCAGGTGATCGCGCTGCCCGGTTCGGTGATCTGGGACCGGCGCGACGATATCAAGAACGCCCGGGAGGGTTTCTGGCTTTCGGGCGGGGCGACGCCCTTCCTCGGGTTTCAGGATACCGGATCGGGCCTGCAAATGACCGTTGAGGGCCGGGTCTATCACTCCGTGATGACCGATGACCGGCTGACCTTCGCGGGCCGGGCCCGGCTGGGCACGGTGTTTGGCCCCGACATCCTAGATGTGCCGCCGACCTATCTGTTCTTCTCGGGCGGCGGCGGCAGCGTGCGCGGCCAGCCTTACGAATCGCTCGGCTTCGATATCCCGCTTGAGGGCAGCACGGATGAGGCTTTCGTCGGCGGCCAGAGCATTCTTACCCTGAACTTCGAAGCGCGCTACCGGATCGGCGAAAAGCTCGGTGCGGTCGCCTTTTTCGACGCCGGCCAGATCTGGGACGACAGCGCCTGGCAGGGCGCGCGGAAATGGCATGCCGGCACCGGGGTCGGGGTGCGCTATGACACGCGGGTCGGGCCGCTGCGCTTCGATGTGGCAACACCGATCCATGGCAATGACAATGACAGCAAGGTCCAGCTCTATCTGGGTCTGGGGCAGGCGTTCTGATGATGCTCAAGCGTATCCTCCTTCTGCTTGCCCTGATCGTGATGCTGCCGCTGACCGGTCCCGCGCCGGTGCTGGCACAAGACAAGCTGAGCGAAGAGCGGGCCGAGCTGGTGGAGCTGTCGCGTCAGGAGGCCGACGACAAGGGCTTTCTGACCCGCTTTCTGCAAAGCCGTCTGTCCACCGCCGGGCGCACGGTCACCATCGACGGCTTTCAGGGGGCTCTGTCCTCGCGTGCGACCTTCGACCGGATCGCGGTTTCCGATGACGAGGGAACCTGGCTGGTGCTTCATGACGGGGCGATCCAGTGGACCCGTGCGGCGCTGCTGCGCGGGGGGGTCGAGATCGGGGAGCTGACTGCCGCGCTGATTGAAATCCCGCGCGGCCCGCATAATCCCGAAAAGGAGGCCCAGCAGCAGACGAGCGCCGAGGCCGGCAGCTTCAATTTCGAGCTGCCCGAACTGCCGGTCGATCTGACCATTGACAAGATCAATGCCGAGCGGGTGGCGCTTGGCACCCCGCTGGTCGGCGAGGATGCGGTGCTTTCGGTCGCAGGTTCGCTGTCGCTGAAGGGCGGCGAGGGCGAGGCCGATCTGAAGATCAACCGGATCGACGGCAAGAAGGGCGATTTCACCTTTACCGGCAGTTTCAGCAATTCCAGCCGGGTGTTGAACATCGATCTGCTGCTGGACGAGGATCCGGGCGGGATCCTGACCCGCTTTGCCCGGATCGAAGGCCAGCCGGCGCTCAGCGGTTATATTCGTGGTAACGGGCCGCTGAAGGATTTTCAGGCCGAAGTCGCGCTGGCCACTGATGGGGTGGAACGGATTTCCGGCAAACTGTCCATGCAATCCGAAGAAAACAACTTCGGCATGCCCGGCAGCCGCTTCATACTGGATGTCAGCGGCGATATCGCCTCGCTGGTGCCTGAACAGAACCGGCCGTTCTTTGGCAAGGTGACCGAGATCGAGGCGGGGGGCTGGCGCTCGGATGCCGGCCGTATCGAAGTCGACGCGCTGGCCTTCAGCACCGATGCGCTGAAGATCCGCGGCAAGCTGGCGACCAACGATCAGGGCGCCCCGGCCATGCTGGATCTGAGCGTCGAATTCGGCCAGCAGGCCGGGGCACCGGTCCTGCCGGTACGCATTCCCTTCGTCAGCCCGCCGATTTCGGTGCATTCGGGCCATCTGACCGTCGGCTATGACGGCTCGACTGGTTCGGACTGGAAACTGAACGGCTGGCTGAGCGATATCGACCGGGACAGCGGCGCGCAGAAGATCGGCAGGCTCGGGCTCGACGGCCAGGGCCAGGTGACGCTGGCTGAGGATGGCCGGCTTCAGCAGATCGACGGGCTGCTTGGCTTCGATGCCAGCGGGATCGAGCTCGCGGATCCCGGTCTTCAACAGGCGTTGGGCGATCATGTCACCGGCTCGACCAGCTTCGATTATACGCCCGATCAGGTGCTGGAACTGGTCGGGATGCATGTCACCGGCAAGGATTACACGCTGGGCGGCAATCTGACCTTTGATGGTCTGGTCAGCGGCCTTGTTCTGTCCACCAGTGACCTGACCGTCAGCCAGGAAAATCTGGCGAATCTCTCGATGCTGGCCGGACGCAATCTGTCGGGGCAGATCAATGCCGATCTGTCGGGCCATTACCAGCTGCTGACCGGCGCCTTCGACATCGACGGGGTGATGACCGGGACCGATCTGAGCGTCGATGACGCGCGACTCGATCATTTGCTGGCCGGGCAGTCGAGCATCAGCCTGTCCGCTGGCCGGACCGAGGATGGTACCGAGCTGCGCGAGCTGATGATCCATGCCCAGCGCATCGCCCTGACCACCAATGGCACAATCACCAATGACCAGGTGGATCTGAGCGCCAATTTCGAAATGCCGACCCTCGCCGACCTTGACCCTTCTCTGGACGGTGCGCTGAGCGCCAAGGCCCGGCTTTCCGGTGCGCCCGGCGGGCGCGAACTGGTGATCAGCGGGCAGGCCTTGGGGCTGAAGACCGGGGTTTCGGCGCTTGACCGGGCGTTTGCCGGCACCTCGGGGCTGAGCGCACAGCTGAAGGAAAATCAGGCCGGCGGCTTTGAGCTGACCGATCTGCGTCTGGCCAATCCCCAGCTGGTGCTAACCGGCACCGGGGTGATCACCGGCGCCAGGGCCGAGGCGCATTTCGGGCTCGATATCCGCGATCTGGCGGCGATGGGCGAAAATCTTGCCGGCGTGCTGCGGGCCAGCGTCGATCTGACCACCGATGACGACGGCGTTCGCCGGATCGCCATGACCGGGACCGGGCAGGAGATCGGGCTGGGGCAGAAGAACCTCGATGGTGCCTTTGCCGGCAGGACCCGCTTTGCCGTCAATGCCGAACAGCGGGGCGATGAGCTGCGCATCACTGACGCCCGGCTGAACAACGATCAGCTGAGCGCCACCGCTTCGGCGCAGCTGACGGCCACCGGCAGCACCGGGCAGGCCCGCTTCGAGATGGACACGCTCGCGCCTCTGGGCAGCGGCTGGTCGGGCTCGCTTGTTGCCGATGCGGCGATGGAGCAGGGCGAAGACGGTATCCGCCATTTCCGCGTCGATGCCGAGGGGCAGGATGTCGTGCTTGGCCAGAAGAACGCCGATGGTGCGCTGAGCGGCAGGACCGATATCGCCCTGATCGCCGAGCAGCAGCCGGCAGGTGGGCTGGTGTTGCAATCGCTCGACATCACCAATCCGCAGCTGGAGGCGACGGCCTCGGGCAGCCTGAAGGATGGGGTGCTGGACGGGCAGGGCGCGGCGAAGATCGCCGATCTGTCGCTGCTCGGGCTCGGCTGGTCAGGCTCGCTCGATGCGACTGCGGCGCTTGCCGGTTCGGGCGATGGCGCGCGGCAGGTGACGATCAACGGTACCGGCCACGACATCCGGCTCGGTCAGGCCCAGCCGGGTGCACCGAAGGGCGGGCAGGCCGAAATCTCGATCCAGATCGAACAGGGCGGCGACGGCGCGATCAGTATCAAGGAAGCCGATATCACCAGCGATCAGCTGAACATCCATGCCACCGGGCAGATCGGCGATGACGGCACCAATGCCACAGCGCAGATCGAGGCGCTGGATCTGACCTCACTCGGACTCGGGCTGCAAGGCGCACTGAATGCCGAGGCCAGCTTCTCCGATATCGGCGATGGTAGCCGGCGGCTTCGGGTGACCGGCACCGGCGAGGATCTGGCGCTTGGTCAGCCGGCCCGCACCGATCTGCGCAGCGGCACCACGCAGATAGATATTTCCGCGCTCGAGCGCGGCGGGGTCTACACGATCGAGCGGGCCGAGCTGAACGGTGAGGAGACCCGGATCAATGCCGAAGGCGTGGTCGGTGCCAATGTGACCGATGCCCGGCTGACGCTGGATCTGGGCAATCTTGCCCGTTGGGGCGCCGGCATGTCGGGCGCGATTCAGGGCGAGGCGTCGGTGAAGGACGATGGCGCGGGCGCGCGGGGTTTCGCGGCCAGCGGAATCGCCACCGATCTGGCGCTGCGCGGCGCCGGCAAGGATCAGGCGCTTCTGGGGGAAACCCGGCTGAGCGCCAGCGGCAAGCAGGTTGGCGGGCTGATCACGCTGGACGGTGCCCGCATCGAGCATCCCGACCTGAACCTGACCGCCTCGGGCACTTATGGCGCCGGGCAGACCGATCTGGATGCGAGCGTGCAGGCTGGGGATCTTGGCTTCCTTGGCGGTGGGATCGGCGGGGCGATGAACGCTGAAGCCGCCATCCGCGATGACGCCGCCGGCCGCCATATCGAGGCGAAGGGCCTGGCGAAGGATCTGCGCCTTGGCAATGCTCGGGCCGATGCCGCGCTGGCGGGTGAGACGCGGATCTCGCTTCGCGCGGTTCAGGACGGCGATCAGATCACCGTCGAGACGCTGGAGGCCGAGAACCCGCAGCTGAGCCTGCATGGGCAGGGCGATCTCACCGGCGGCAGCGAGCCGTTCCGGGCCGGGCTGACCAGCCCCGATCTGGCTTTCCTCGGGCCGGGCTATGGCGGCCAGGCCGAGGCCGCGCTTGAGCTGAGCGGCAGCGGCGGCGTGCGTAATTTCGCCCTGACCGGGGGCGCGAAGAACCTCAAGACCGGCAATGCGCAGCTGAATGGGGTGCTGGCCAGCCCGCTGAGCTTCAGCGCCAGCGGCGCGCAGACCGGGGGTCGGATCCGCCTCGATGCGGCCGAGGTGAAGAATGCCAGGCTGAACGCATCGGCTTCCGGGGTGATCGGTGCCGGGCAGACCGATCTGGAAGCGAAGCTGGCCGCGCCGGATCTGGGCGTTCTGGCGCCGCAGCTGAAGGGTCGGGCGAATGCCACGGCCCGGATCGAGGATCGGCCCGAGGGACGCCGCATCACTGCCGAGGCGATCATGGCCGGGCTCGGCATCGGAAATGAACGTGTCGATGGCCTGCTGGGCGGCGAGACCAGGGCCGATCTGGTCGCCCTTCAGGGGGCTGGCGGGCTGCGGATCGACAGGCTCGACATCCGCAATCCCAATATCAAGCTTGATGTCGATGGCCTGCTGACCGAGGGGCTGAATGTCGATGCCAGCCTTGCCGATCTTCAGGTGCTGGTGCCCGGCATCATCGGTCCCGCTCAGGCGAAGGGCCGCGTGCAGCAGGTCGAAAGCGGCCTGAACATGGATATTGCCGTTACTGCGCCCGGCGGTACCCGCGGCCAGCTGAGCGGGTTGCTCGCCGCCGAAAAAAGCGATCTGCGCATGTCCGGGGTCAGCGACGCGGCCGTGGCCAATCCGATCCTGCGGACCCGCAGTGTCGAAGGCCCGGTCAGCTTCGATCTGCGCCTTCAGGGCAAGCCCGGGCCCGACAGTCTGACCGGAGATGTCGCGATGAGGGGCGGCCATCTTGCCGATCCGAAGATTGGGCTGACCATCACCGATCTCAACATGGATGCCCAGCTCAATGGCGGGTTGATCGGGGTCCAGGTGAGCGGCGGGCTGGATGCCGGCGGCTCGGTGGCGGTCGATGGCAATATCGACCTGCGCGGCGCACAGCCCGTGCTGGATCTTACGGCGCGGCTCGATAATGCGGTGCTGCGCGATCCGGCGATCTACCAGATCACCACCGATGGCACGTTGTCGATTTCCGGCATTCCCTCGGACGGGCCGCTGGTCAGCGGGCGGATCAATATCCTTGAGGCCGATTTCCGCATTCCCTCGACCGGGTTGGGCGGTAGCAAGGCGATCCCGGACATGATCCATGTCGGCGACAGCTGGCAGGCGGCCGCGACCCGGGCCAAGGCCGGGCTGGAGCCCTATGGCAGCGCCGCCGCCGCCGCCGCCGGGCTGAGGGGGCCGGCGGCGATCCCGCCCAAGAATCCCGCGCGCTTCGATCTGGTGATCAGCGCGCCGAACAAGGTGTTCGTACGCGGACGCGGCGTCGATGCAGAACTGGGCGGCGAAATGAAGCTGACCGGCAATGCCCGCCAGCCGATTCCGGTCGGCCATCTGACACTGATCCGGGGCCGGGTCGATCTTCTCGGCAAGCGCTTCGACCTCAGCGAGGGGCTGATCGAGATGCAGGGCAGCGTGATCCCCTTCCTGCGCCTCATCGCGCTGCATTTCGAAGAATCGATCAACATTCGCATCATCATCGACGGTGACCTTCGCGACCCCGACATTACCTTCGAATCCGACCCGGCCCTGCCGGAGGAAGAGGTCATGTCTTATCTGCTCTTCGGTCAGGGGCTGGATGAGCTTTCGGCGTTGCAGGTGGCGCAGCTGGCCAACGCGCTGGCGATCCTCGCGGGGAAAGGGGGCGTCGGCATTGTCGGCAGCATCCGCAATGCGACCGGGCTCGACGATCTCGACATGACCATCGGCGACGATGGCGAAATCGCGGTGCGTGCCGGCAAGTATCTGACCCGCAACGTCTATACCGATGTCGAGCTGGATGACGAGGGCAGGACCCAGGTCAATATCAATCTGGATCTGAACGCCGCGCTGACCGCGCGCGGATCGACTGACAGCGCGGGCGACAGCACGCTCGGGCTTTATTACGAAAAGGATTATTGATCCTGTCCGGCACGCTTGTCGCGACAGAATGCTTTACCGGGGCAGCTTCGCGCTCTAGGCTTGCGCGCACATAAACACGAAACAACCTGTCCAGGGGAGCGTAATTGTAATGAGCAAGCGTGACGATCTGATCGCGAAATATGCCGCGGATATGAAGGATAAACTCGGCGTGACGCCGGATATGGACCTTCTGACCAAGGTCACCATCGGCTGTGGCCCGTCGATCTACAATGCCGACAGCGAAACTGTCGCCGGCAGCGATCCGTCTGAGCTGGAGCGGGTGAAGGCCAATTTCCTGATCAAGAAGCTGGGCCTGACCGACGGGCCGGCACTGATGGAGGCGATCAACAAGGTTCTGGCCGATTACGGCAGCTCGAACCGCAACAAATACCGGGTTGTGGTCTATTATCTGCTGACCCAGCATTTCGGCAAGGAAGCCGTCTACGGCTGAGGCCCGCCGCGCCCCCGCATCTTGCGGGTGCTGCGGCTGATCCGGCGCCTGCCGCGGCATTTTTTGCTTCGGCAGGCGTGATCGGCCGATCCGAGCCCAACGCATGAATGCCGATGATGAAAATCCGACTGGTGTATTTCAGCCGGCTGTTTTCAACGCATTGGCAATCAAAAGCGAATGTATTAATCTCTTACGGATATTTTATTCAGGATACCGGGCGATCAGATAGCGTCCCATACGTCGCTATGCCTTGTTGGTCGGACCTCGAAGCCCCAAAACCGTGTTCACAAGGTGATCCCTATGACCAGACTGACCTCCGCAACCGCCCTTGGCCTCATTCTGACCGTTTCCCCCGCATTGGCAGATGCAACGCCCCAATCTGTCTGGGAACGGCTCAGCGGCTATTACACCAATCTCGGCATGACCGTCGAAACCTCCGCGATCGAGGATAACGGCGCTACGCTGACGGTGCGCGGCTTGAAGATGAGCCAGCAGCTGCCCGAGGACGATCAGGTTGTCTTCAGCATGGGCGACATGGTGTTCAGCGATAATGGTGATGGTTCGGTCACGGTGGACATGGCTGATGAATCGACCCTCGACGTGACCTTCACCGCGCCGGACGAGTCCTCCATCCACCCCGGTGAAGAGGACAGTGCGGAGGCTATGCCGGCGGATGGCGTGGATGCCAAGACCGAAAGGGTTGCGATGCATATGACCATGCGCAACCCGGGCGAGACCATCACGGTCCGCGAGGATGGCGAGGCGCTGATCTACGATTACAATTTTCCGACCACCGAAATCACCATCGACAAGATCGCTCCGGTCGAGGGTGATGGCCAGGTTCTTGAAAACCCGGCGGTCGTGACCGTGACCGATACCAAGGGCGGTCAGACGATGCTTTCCTCGGAAGAGCAGACCAAGATCACGCAGAACGCCACGATGGCAGAGATCAAAGTCGCCTTCGATGTCCAGAATGACGAGGATCAGAGCAAGGCCATCGGCGAAGTTCTGGTTGAAGGCCTCGAATTCTCCGGCGAAATGGATATGCCCGGCAAGTTCGATATGGGCAAGGACATGGGCGCTGCGGTCAAGGCCGGCATGGCGGCCAGTGGCAAGATGAAGGCCGCCAATATGGCGGTGAAAATGGACGCCGAAGGCGAGGGCGAAGACGGCGCGATGCAAAAATTCGCCCTCGACTCGAAGACTGCGGACATGACTGTCGACTTCAACCTGAACGCCGATCAGGTCCGCTATGCGGTTGCGGCGGGCACGGTTTCGGTCGAAGCGACCCTGCCCGACCTTCCGGTCCCGGTCGGATACGGTGCCAACGGCATCAGCGCCGAGATTGCCATGCCGATCACCGCCAAGCCCGAGGCGCAGCCCTTCAGGTTTGCCTATAAGCTGGAA
The DNA here is from genome assembly GCA_047973065.1 of Paracoccus sp. (in: a-proteobacteria). GTDB lineage: Bacteria > Pseudomonadota > Alphaproteobacteria > Rhodobacterales > Rhodobacteraceae > Paracoccus. The sequence goes on from JBKEBH010000339.1 coordinate 10,688, forward strand.
GGTGTCGAGCTGAACGACAGTGTCTGGGCGATGTTCGACCCGACTGCCGCCCTCCCGCGGGAGCCGGCGAGCCTGAATGTCGATATCGACGGTGCTGCCAAGGTGGAAATGGACCTGTTCGACCCGGCCATCGCCGAATCCATCGAAGCTCCGTTCACGGTTGAATCGATCAAGATCAACCATGCCGATCTGTCGGCGATCGGTGCGGTTCTGACCGTGACCGGCGATCTGGCCGCGCCGCAAGGCGGCGATCTGGCCGAGCAGCCGGTGGGCGCGATCCATGCTCGCGTGGCCGGGTTGCAGGGTGCGCTCGACAAGCTGGTTGCAGCCGGGATCATCCCGCAGGAACAGGCGATGGCGCCGATGATGATGCTGGGCATGTTCGCCAAGCCGGTCGAGGGTGAGACCGACGTGATGGCTTCGGACATCGAATTCAAGGAAAATGGTCAGATCCTGGCCAATGGTCAGCGGGTCAAGTAAATCCCGCCGACGAATGCCTGAACGGGCTGCCCGCATTGCCGTGGCGGCCCGTTTGTCTTAGGTCTATCGGACCAATCAAGGCTGCGGGCCGCCCATTTCACAGGATCACCCATGCTGAAATCCCTGACCCATGCCCTGTTGAAAGCTGCCCGCGACGCCGGTGCCGACGATGCCGAAGCGCTGGCGATCCGCGGCGCTGCGACCGGCATCGACGTGCGGTCGGGCAAGCTGGAACATGCCGAACGCGCCGAGGAAATCGAGATCGGCCTCAGGGTTCTGGTCGCTGGCCGTCAGGCTTCGGTCTCGGGCGCGGATCTGAGCGAAGCGACCATCCGTTCGATGGCCGAACGCGCGGTCGCCATGGCCCGGGCCGCGCCGGTCGATGACAGTCTCGGTCTTGCCGATCCCGATCAGCTGGCCCGGGACCGCGACAGCAGCCGGCTGGAGCTTTTCGATCCGGCCGAGGCGTTGAGCCCGACCGATCTGGAGGTGCTGGCTTTGCGCGCCGAGTTGGCCGCTCTGGCCGAGGCCGGGATCAACACCGTCGAATCGGCCAGTGCCAGCCATTCCGAACGCGAAAGCTGGATGGCGCTCAGCAACGGGTTCGAGGGCGGCTCGCGCCGCAGCCAATACACGATCAGCTGCACTGCGATCAGTGGCCAGGGCTCCGAGATGGAGCGCGACCATGCCGGCGAAGGCCGGATCTGGGCCGAAGACATGCCGACGCCCGAGGAAATCGGCGCTCTGGCTGGTCAGCGTGCCTTTGCCCGGCGCGGCGCGGTCAAGCCGCCGACCAGGGCCTTCCCGATCCTTTATGACGAACGGATTTCCGCCGGGCTGATCGGCCATGTTCTGGCGGCGGTGAACGGCAGCGCCATCGTGCGCGGCGCCAGCTGGCTGCGCGATGCGATGGACATGCAGATCCTGCCCGAGAGCATCACCCTGCGCGAGGAGCCGCATCTGCCGCGCATGTTCGCTTCGCGGGTTTTCGATGCCGAGGGTCTGGCGGCAATGCCGCGCAACATCGTTGAAGACGGTATCCTGCGCAGCTGGATTCTCGATCTGGCGACGGGCCGCAAGCTTGGCCTGGACAGCACCGGCAATGCGGTGCGCGGGCTTGCCGGGGCGCCTTCGCCGGGTATTTCGAACCTGATCATGACCGAAGGCAGCCGAACCCGGGGTGAGTTGATCGCCGATATGGGCCGGGGGCTGCTGGTCACCTCGCTCATGGGCAGCTCGATCAATGCGACCACCGGGGATTATTCGCGCGGCGCTTCCGGGTTCTGGGTCGAGAACGGCAAGATCAGCCATCCGGTCAACGAATGCACGATTGCCGGCAATCTGCGCGAGATGCTGATGCAAATCACGCCCGCCAACGATGCCCGCGACTGGCGCGCGGTGCGGGTGCCCAGCCTTCTGGTCGAGGGGATGACCGTTGCCGGCGCATGATCTGGAGCTTCTGAGCGAAGCCGCGCTGGCGGCCGGCGAAATCGCCCGCCGCTTCTGGCGACAGGATCCGCAAAGCTGGGAAAAGGATGCCGGCGCCGGCCCGGTGACCGAGGCCGATTTGGCGGTGAACGATTTCCTTCATGCGCGCCTGCTGGGTGCGCGGCCGAATTATGGCTGGCTGTCCGAGGAAAGCAGCGACGATCCCGCCCGGCTCGACGCAAGCCATTGCTTCATCATCGACCCGATCGACGGCACCCGCGCCTTCATCGATGGCCAGCAGGGGTTTTCGCACTCTCTGGCGGTGGCGCGCGGGGACCGGATTGTCGCGGCGGTGGTTCATCTGCCGATCATGGACCTGACCTATGCCGCGACCGAAGACGGAGCCGCGACGCTGAACGGCAAGCCGATTGAGGTCAGTCGGGCCACGATGGCGAAGGCCGATGTGCTGACCTCGAAGGCCTCGCTCGATCCGGGCTTCTGGAAAGGGGGCGAGCTGTCGCCCTTCCGCCGCAGCTTCCGGCCCTCGCTGGCCTGGCGGCTCTGTCTGATCGCCGAGGGGCGGTTCGATGCAACCCTGTCGCTGCGCGCCGCCTGGGAATGGGACATCGCCGCCGGCAGCCTGATCGCCGAGCGCGCCGGAGCAACCGTCACCGACATGCACGGCGCACCGATGCGCTTCAACAGCCCGAGGGCACAGGTGGATGGGCTGGTCATTGCCGGCCCCGAGCTGCATGGGGAGATCATGGACAGGCTGGTTCGTCTGCCGCATGGGTGAGAGCAGAGATCATGCCGTCTGCATGGCGAGGCATTGAACTTAACTACGCAGCCATGCCACGCATTTTTGATCTGACGTCAATCTCGATATGCAGAAAAATATAGCTCCCTGTCGCTGTTTTTGAACCGGAGGTGGACTTGTCTCGGAAAAGTGCCGGTTTCTTGAGAGCATGAGAGCGATCAAGGAGACGGACAATGACGAACAAACCGACAGCAGAATTCAAGCGTGAGGCGGTGCGGATCGCCCTGAC
>JBKEBH010000381.1:0-13165 GCA_047973065.1 Paracoccus sp. (in: a-proteobacteria)
CCGCAAGGGGCAGATCCCCGCCAATGGCGCGACCGATTTCCAGACATTCGCCGCGATCGCAGCATAGTCATGTCTGCTGAACGGCTCCGCTCATACTCCTCGGAAGTTTGCGACAGAACCCGGCGGCCGGCGCCTACGACACCCGCCGTTGCCACACCGCCATAATCGACCGCCAAGCCACCGCAATCATCCCGATCCGCAAGAACGGGCGGCCGTGGAAAGAGGACTGCCTGGCCACAATCGCCCGAAACGAAACCCTCCGCGCCACCCGGCACTACGGCAGGGCATTCTGGAAGCGATGGACCGGATACCATGTCCGAAGCCGGATCAAGGTGAAAATGCGGTGCCTCAAGGCCTTCGGCGAGCGCATCGCCGCAAGAGACCCAGACCGACAAACCGCCGAAATCCAGATCCGCATCCTTCGCAGGCTCTCTCGGACCGGTGGCGTTCCCCTGCTCAGTCATCAACCGCTTCAATGCGCTCGGCACCGCTGAGATCGTCCGCGTGCCATGACGCCTACGGGGAAAGGGGCCATCATGCCCTAGGTATGAGTTGCGCAACAACGCCATTCCATATCAGCTTTTGACATATTGCCATGATATCACCTTTCATTCGCCCCCTTGCCGGCGAGGATGGCGGGGCGGAATTTTTCGATGCGGGCAATGCGGGTTTCGGGCTTTTTCGCACCGCCCAGATTGATTGCATAGCTGCGCTGGCGGCCGGGGGTGAGGGCGTGGAAGGCCTCGGCCAGTTCGGAATCGGCGTCCATAGCCTCGGCCAGCTCATCCGGGATATCCAGCGCGTGCGGGGTCTTTTCGGGCAGGATACCGGCTGCGGCATAGCCCATCGCCTCGCGCAGATAAGCGAGGATCTGCGGGCGGATCGGGCCGATCTGAGCCGGGTCCGTAAAGCGGAAGGCGTCGGGCTGGCGGGTATTGGCACCCTGCCGGACCAGCAGCCCACCCGGATCGCGCAGCAGCGCCGCATTGAACAGCGTCAGGCGGACATCCCCGCGAAACGCACCCATGATGGCGATATTGCGCCCGGCATGCATATAGCAGGGATGTCCCCATTTCGCGGTCTCGCTCAACCCTGCCTCCAGGCAGATCGACCGCAGCTCGGCCTGCTCGACCGACCAGATCCGACTGGCGCAATCATCCGTGCCAAAACGCAGGCAACGGCCACAGCCATCGGCGAAATAGTCTTCGACATCGGTGATCATTTCCGCCTCCTGCCTGTCCTACCAGCCCAGATTGCCGCCAATCGGCGACGGCGTCCATCGGGACGGCGCGCTTGCGGGGAAGGCACGGCTCTGCCAGAAAGCCGCCATGGCAAAACCGGTCACAAGTTTCACCTGTCAGGAATGCGGCGCGGCCCACAAGAAATGGGCCGGGCGCTGCGATGCCTGCGGAGCCTGGAACACCATCGTCGAAGAAGCCCCGCTGAGCCAGGGCCCGGGCCGCGGGCTTGGCGCGGCCAAGGGCAAGGCGGTGCCGCTCAGCGCGCTCTCCACCCATGAGCCACCGCCACCGCGCGCGCATTCGGGCATGGCCGAATTCGACCGGGTTCTGGGCGGCGGGCTGGTGCCGGGATCTGCGGTGCTGGTCGGCGGCGATCCGGGGATCGGCAAATCCACCCTGCTGCTACAGGCCGCGGCCGCCTTCGCCAAGGCCGGGCAGAGCGCCATCTATATCTCGGGCGAGGAAGCCAGCGCGCAGGTGCGCATGCGGGCGCAGCGGCTCGGGCTGGCCGAAGCGCCGGTTCGGCTGGGCGCGGAAACCGCTTTGCGCGATATCCTGACCACGCTGGACAACGAGCGCCCCGATCTGGCCATCATCGATTCCATCCAGACCCTGTGGTCGGACACGGTCGAGGCCGCGCCGGGCTCGGTCAGCCAGGTTCGCGCCTCGGCTCATGAGCTGGTCACCTTCGCCAAGAAACGCGGGGTTGCGGTCATCATCGTCGGTCATGTCACCAAGGACGGCCAGATCGCCGGCCCGCGCGTGGTCGAACACATGGTCGATACCGTGCTTTATTTCGAAGGCGAGCGCGGCCATCAGTTCCGCATCCTGCGCGCCGTCAAGAACCGCTTCGGCCCCGCCGACGAGATCGGCGTCTTCGAGATGACCGGCGGCGGGCTGGCCGAGGTCGCCAACCCCTCGGCATTGTTCCTGTCCGAACGCGGTCAGCCGACCCCGGGCAGCGCAGTTTTCGCCGGAATCGAAGGCACGCGCCCGATGCTGACAGAAATTCAGGCGCTGGTTGCACCCTCCACCCTGGCCTCTCCGCGCCGGACGGTGGTCGGTCTCGACAGTGGGCGGGTCAGCACGATCCTGGCCGTGCTGGAGGCGCGCTGCGGCATTCCTTTTGCCGGTCTTGACGTTTTTCTCAATGTTGCCGGGGGGATGCGGGTCATCGAGCCGGCCGCCGATCTGGCGATCGCCGCCGCGCTTCTGAGCGCACGCGAGGATAGTGCCCTGCCTGCCGACTGCGTCACATTCGGCGAAATCAGCCTTTCCGGGGCGCTTCGTCCCGTCGCTCAGGCCGAAAACAGGTTGAAAGAGGCGCAGAAACTTGGTTTCTCACAGGCCATCATCCCCGCACCCTCGAAAATCGAGGGTGCGGGCAATATGCGGCTGGACCGGATATCGGACCTGACGAGCTTCGTCGGCGAGGTTTTCGGCGCCGGCTAGAATCGGGACAGAGCGGCCTAAACGGCTGCAAAGGTGGGTAAATGGACGGCTTTACCATTATCGACGGCGTGGTTGCGGCCGTTATCATTCTATCTGCAATCCTCGCCTATGCGCGCGGGTTCGTCCGCGAATCGCTGGCCATCATGGGCTGGGTCGGGGCGACCGTGCTGGCCTACCTGTTTGCCGGAACGCTGCGGCCGCTGATCGCGCAGATCCCGGTGCTGGACCGTTTCCTGGGCGACAGCTGTGAATTGGCGACGATTGCCGCCTTCGCCCTGGCTCTGGTGCTGTTTTCGATCATCACCCCACTGTTCTCCTCGGTGGTGCAGCGCTCGGCACTTGGCGGGGTCGATCAGGGCATGGGCTTCCTGTTCGGGGTCGCGCGCGGCATCCTTCTGGTCGCCATCGCCTTCCTGGTCTACGAACGCGTCATGCCCGGCGCTGCTGTCCCGATGGTGGACGATTCGCGCTCGGCCAAGGTCTTCCAGCGCATGACAGGCACGCTCGACAGCGAAATCCCGCAGGATGCACCGGGCTGGCTGACCAATCGCTATAACCTGATGGTCGCAGGCTGCGTCGAGGAAGGCATCACCCCGGACGAAGCGACACCCCCGGTCGTCGATTCCGCCAACGGCTGATCCGGCCTGGGCCCGCCAATCCTGACCTTGGGTCACGAATTCGCGTCACGCCCTCCTCTGGGCGTGACTTCTGGTTGCGTAACCTCTATTCAGGACCCAAATCCAGCAGCCGGACGAGTATCTATCTCATGCAGCCCTTTCTTGCGCATCCTTTCGATCATGACCGGCTGCACGAGGAATGCGGCGTTTTCGGGGTGATCGGCGTCGCCGACGCGGCCAATTTCGTCGCACTCGGCCTGCATGCACTTCAGCATCGCGGTCAGGAAGCAGGCGGCATCATCAGCCACGATACCGAACGCGGCTTCAACTCCGCCCACAGATTCGGCTATGTCCGCGACAATTTCACCAAGCAATCGCTGATGGAAACCCTGCCGGGGCCACTGGCCATCGGGCATGTGCGCTATTCTACCGCCGGATCGAAGGCCGCACATATCCGTGATGTGCAGCCTTTCTTCGGCGAGTTTTCGATGGGCGGCTGCGCCGTCGCCCATAACGGCAATATCACCAATGCCGATGCCCTGCGCCGCGAGCTGATCGAGCGCGGCTCGATCTTCCAGTCGGGCAGCGATTCGGAATGCATCATTCACCTGATGGCGCGCTCGATCCAGAAGAACATCCCCGAACGGATGAAGGACGCGCTGCGCCGGGTCGAGGGCGCCTTCAGCGTCATCGCCATGACCCGCACCAAGCTGATCGGGGTGCGCGATCCCCTGGGCGTGCGCCCGCTGGTCATCGGGCATCTGGGCGACGGCGCCTATGCGCTCTCCTCGGAGACCTGCGGGCTCGACATCATCGGCGCCGAATTCCTGCGCGAGGTCGAGCCGGGCGAGATGGTGGTGATCTCGAAGGGCAGGATCGAAAGCTCGCGCCCCTTCGCGCCGACACCCTCGCGCTTCTGCATCTTCGAGCATGTCTATTTTTCGCGCCCCGATTCGATCATCTCCGGGCGCTCGGTCTATGAAACCCGGCTCCAGATCGGAGTCGAACTGGCCCGCGAAGCCCCGGTCGAGGCCGATCTGGTCTGCGCGGTGCCCGACAGCGGCACACCGGCCGCCATCGGCTATGCTCAGGAATCGGGCATCCCCTATGGGATGGGAATCATCCGCAACCAGTATATGGGCCGGACCTTCATCGAACCCACTGACCAGATCCGCAATATGGGCGTGCGGTTGAAGCTGAATGTCAACCGATCCCTGATCGCCGGAAAAAGCGTCGTACTGGTCGATGACAGCGTGGTGCGTGGCACCACCTCGCGCAAGATCAAGGACATGATCCTCGACGCCGGCGCCCGCGAAGTCCATTTCCGCATCGCCTCCCCGCCCACCGCCTGGCCCTGCTTCTACGGGGTCGACACCCCGGACCGCGAAAAGCTGCTGGCTGCGCAGATGTCGGTCGAGGAAATGCGTGAATGGATCGGGGTCGATAGCCTCGCATTCGTCTCGCTCAACGGGCTCTACCGCGCGGCGGGCGAAGCCGGGGGCCGAAACAAAAGCTGTCCGCAATATTGCGACGCCTGCTTTTCGGGCGATTACCCGGTTGCGCCCTTCGATCAACTGGAGCGCGGCTTCCAGATGAAGGACGGCTCGGAAAGCGCGGCCAGTTACGCCGCCGAGTAAGTCAGAATGCCTCCGGCGGGGATATTTAGGCCAAGATGAAATTCACCTTGGTTCAAATATCCCCCGCGGAGCGTCCGGCAGCCGGAATCAGGACCACCCTTCGACCTTGTCGGCCAGAGCTTCGGCCCGCGCCGCCAGTCCGGCCATCGCATCGAACAGATCTGCCGTCACGGCACCATTGGCCGCAGAGCGGGTCCGCGCAAGATCGCGTTCGGCGGTTTGCAGACGTTCTTCCATCGTATTGAAGCGATCAGCCAGCATCAGACCGGCCAGCAGCAGAAGGCGCGGCTCGGGCATGCGGCCGGCCTGTTCCACGACCTTGCCGGCTTCTTCGTTCAGAAGTGCGGCGGCGCGGCGCAGAACGCGTTCCTCACCATCCTGTGCCTGGAGGGTATATTCCTTGTGGCCGATCTGGAAGGTCACGTCCATGGCTCAACTCTCACCCTGATCAAAACGCAAAACATCACCCGGGGCCGGTTGGACATCTTCGGCAAAGGGCGCATCCGAGGCGCGCGGTGCTTTTGCGATCAGCGCTTCGAGCCCGGTCATGATATCGTCGAGCGCCGCGATCTCGGCGGCGCGGGCCGCCCGGAGCGCGTCGAGCTCGGCCCGGAGCTTTGCAGTATCCCCGCCCCCCCCGGCCGGCAGGGCGAGCGCACGATCCAGAGCACGGTCGATCCGCACCAGGGCCGCATTCAGGCGCTTTTCACTTTCCACAAAGCTGGTCATCGGGCCCCCACCGTCAAACATGGAAGAACTAATTGCAGAACTGGCTTGGGAAAACAAGGACGGGCGGGGAAACCCCCGCCCGTCCTGCAAGTCTCTGCTCTGCTTTATTCGGCTGCGGGCGCGGTGTCGGAATCCAGCTCGCGCCGTTCGGCCATCAGTCCCTTCACGATGGCCCAGCAGGCCCCGAGCAGGACGATGGTAAACGGGAAGCCCGTGGAGACCGCCATGGCCTGAAGCGCGTTCAGACCACCGGCGAGCAGCAGCGCGATAGCCACCAGACCTTCGACCGTGCACCAGAACACCCGCTGCGGGGTCGGCGCGTTCACCTTGCCGCCGGCCGAGATGGTATCGATGACCAGCGAGCCGGAATCCGAGGAGGTCACGAAGAAGACGATGACCAACACGATGCCGATGAAGCTGGTGATCGACGTCCAGGGCAGCTGCGACAGCATCTGGAACAGCTTCAGTTCCAGCGCCGCATCGGCAATCCCCGAGAAGCCCGACTGGGTGATCGAGATCGCCGTACCGCCGAAGGTGGTCATCCACAGCACCGAGATGATCGCCGGAACCAGCAGAACCGCAGTCAGGAACTGGCGCACGGTCCGCCCGCGCGACACCCGGGCGATGAACATGCCGACAAACGGCGACCAGCTGATCCACCAGGCCCAGTAGAAGGCCGTCCAGCCATGACGGAAGTTGTCATCGGTGCGTCCGAACGGATTCGAAAGCGGAACGATTTCCTGCGCATAGGCTTTCAGATTGGCGAAGAAGCCGCTGAAAATAGCCATGGTCGGACCGACCACGATCACGAAGAGCAACAGCAGGAAGGCGAGAATCATATTGGCTTCCGAAAGCCGCTTCACGCCCTTCTCGACCCCGGCCACGACACTTATGGTCGCCACCGCCGAAATGGCCACGATCAGCAGAACCATGGTCGTGTTGGTATTGGGAATGTCGAACAGGAAGTTCAGACCTGCGGTAGCCTGCTGCGCCCCGAAGCCCAGCGAGGTTGCCAGACCGAAGATGGTCGCGAACACCGCCAGGATGTCGATGACATGCCCCGGCCAGCCCCAAATGCGGTCACCCAGAATCGGGTAGAAGACCGAACGCATGGTCAGCGGCAGACCCTTGTTGAACGAAAACAGCGCAAGCGCAAGCGCCACCACCGCATAGATCGCCCAAGGGTGCAGACCCCAGTGGAAGATGGTCGCGGCCATGCCAAGACGGCGCGCCGCCTCAGGATTATCCGCCGCGCCATTCAGAGGCGCCCAGTCGGTACGGTTCGCGGTTTCGGCCAGATTGGCCCTTGCCGCTTCTGGAACGCCAGCCGCATCAAGCGCGCTGTCCAGCGTGTTCGGCTCGGCAATGGTCATCGCCATGACGGAGTCGAACTGTTCGCGGCTTTCAAATCCTGGCGGAAATGCGTCGTCTTCCAAAGGCGCACCATCATAGGTCACACCGTGATAGGCCCCGCCCATCGAGGAAGAGTAATGGCTCATCGGCTCGGACACGCCATAGAACATCAGCCCGATGCCCATACCGGCGGCAAACAGCATGGCAAACCAGCCGGTCAGCGAAAAGTCCGGCGTCGCTTCCGGTCCGCCAAGGCACACCTTGCCGAGCGGCGTGATGATCAGCCCGATGCAGAGCAGTACGAAGACATTGCCCGACAGCAAGAAGAACCATGCCAGATTTCCGGTCAGAAAATCGCGCATGCCGTTGAAAAACGGATCAAGATGGTTCTGGAAAATCAGCGCAGCCAAGGTCACGGCCAAAATCGCCAGAGCCGAAATCGTGAAGACCGGCTTGTGGATGTCGAATTCCAGCGTGAACGCGTGGTTGAGGTTGTCCTGGCCGATCTCGTAATCGGTCTCGATGACCTCGGTGGTGCCTTCTGGCGGCGGAAGCGCTTCTTCTTCACCGGGAACATCCTCGGGATGTCCATCGAGGATAGCTTCTTCGTATCGGGGGTCGCCGGGATGCCCCGGCTGGTTGCGATGTGGCTCGCCCGGAATCCGCTCCTGCGGGTTGCTCCGATCTGACATGAGAAATCCTTCCTGGGGTTTCCTGTTGGTCCATTCTGGTTACTGAGGGTGGCGCTTATGTCACATTCACGAGAGGATGACCACCCCGAGGCTGGATGCGACGGCTGCCAAGGGATTGGGCTTTGCCCGGATGCGGCGTATAAGGCCACGGACATCACGAAAGGCTCAGGCGATGCGCAGTGCAGAAATCAGCCGGAAAACCGCCGAAACCGAGATCCGCGTCTGCGTCGGGCTCGACGGGACCGGGATCTATCGCAACCGGACCGGGGTCGGTTTCTTCGATCACATGCTGGACCAGCTTTCGCGCCATTCGCTGATCGACCTGACCCTTGAAGCGACGGGCGATCTGCATATCGACGATCACCACACGGTCGAGGATTGCGGCATCGCGCTCGGTCAGGCCCTTGCCCGGGCGCTTGGCGACAAGAAGGGGATCCGCCGTTACGGATCCTTCCTGCTGGCCATGGATGACGCGCTTGTCCGTTCGGCGCTCGATCTGTCAGGCCGGCCCTATCTGGTCTGGAATGTCGATTTTCCGACCCAGAAGATCGGCACATTCGATACCGAACTGCTGCGCGAGTTCTTCCAGGCCCTGTCCACCCATGGCGGCATCACGCTTCATGTCGATGCGCTGCACGGGATCAACAGCCACCATATCGCCGAGGCCGCGTTCAAATCCGTCGCCCGCGCGCTGCGCGAAGCGGTCGAACCCGATCCGCGTTCCGATGCCCTGCCTTCAACCAAGGGCGCGCTGTGATGCGGGTCGCTCTGGTCGATTACGACAGCGGCAACCTGCATTCGGCCGAAAAGGCCTTTGCGCGTGTGGGCCGGCAGGCCGGGGTCGAGGTCACAGTGACTTCGGATCCCGATATGGTGGCCCGCGCCGACCGCATCGTTCTGCCCGGCGACGGGGCTTTTCCGGCCTGCCGCGCCGCGCTCGATGGGGTGCCGGGCATGACCGAGGCCCTGCGCGAGGCCGTGGAAAAGCGGGCTGTCCCGTTCATGGGGATCTGCGTCGGCATGCAGATGCTGGCCGATACCGGTCATGAATATCGCGACACCAAAGGGCTAGGCTGGATCGGCGGCGAGATCGACCAGATCCGCCCCGCCGATCCCGCGCTTAAGGTCCCGCATATGGGCTGGAACGAGCTGCGCCTGCGGGCCGCGCATCCGGTCCTGGACGGAATCGGCGACGGCGATCACGCCTATTTCGTCCATGGGTGGCAGTTCCATGTCGCAGATCCAGCGCATCTACTGGCCGATGTCGATTACGGCGGCCCGGTCACCGCGATTGTCGGGCGTGGCAATATCGTCGGCACCCAGTTTCACCCGGAAAAATCCCAGGCGGTCGGCCTGCGCATCATCGAAAATTTCCTGAACTGGAAACCGTAAGGGCGGCCCGAAAGCCGCCCCGCGCCATCCCTGAAGGGTGGAATAGCTTATTGCAGCTTCGACCAGTTCTGCTTCTTGCAGATCAGACCGCCGGCGACGCAGCCCGACAGCGCCATCGCATTGCCATTCACGCTGGCCTTGCCGCTATAGACCTTGTTATCGGCCGGGCGCAGCACCTGCCCGGTATATTTTCCGCCCCCCTGCGGCGCCATGTCGATGACAATTTTCTTGCCGATATTGGGGGATTTATATTCTTCGCTGCCCTTGAAGGTGCGGGTGATGGTACCGCAGAATGCGCCCCCGCAAGGCTTGATCGCGACATGGGCATAGGCGCCCTCATCGGGCTGGGTCTGCCAGAGCCCCTCGATCGGATCGGCCGCCGCTGCCATGGCAATCAGCCCGAAGGCCGCGGCAAGTACAAATGTCTTCATGCTCTCCTCCCAAAGATCATTGACCCGATCTGACAGGCCTTGCGCGATTCCCGCAAGACTGACGTAAGGTCCGGCGCCAATGCTTGCCCTGCCCTGCCCCCTGTGGCAAAGCCCGTCCCAGACCACAGCAGGAGCCAGGCCCATGATCCTCTACCCCGCCATCGATCTCAAGGACGGCAATTGCGTGCGGCTCCTGCGCGGCGACATGGACGCGGCGACGGTCTTCGGCACCGATCCTGCCGCCCAGGCCCGCGCCTTTCAGGATGCCGGCGCCGAATGGCTCCACCTCGTCGATCTGAACGGCGCCTTTGCCGGCCAGCCGGTCAATGCGGCGGCGGTCGAAGCGATCCTTGCCGCCACCTCGATCCCCGCACAGCTCGGCGGCGGCATCCGTGATATGGCCACAATCGAGATGTGGCTGGCCAAAGGCCTCGCCCGGGTCATCCTCGGCACGGTCGCGGTTGAAAAACCGGATCTGGTGCGCGAGGCCGCATCTGCCTTCCCCGGCCGAGTCGCGGTCGGCATCGACGCCCGCAAGGGCTTTGTCGCCACCAAGGGCTGGGCCGAGGAAACCACCGTCCAGGCCAGCGATCTCGCCAGAAGCTTCGAAGATGCCGGGGTCGCGGCCATCATCTATACCGATATCGACCGCGACGGCGCCATGGCCGGCCCGAACATCCCGGCCACCGAAGCCCTGGCCCGCGCCGTCTCGATCCCGGTCATTGCCTCGGGCGGGGTCTCGACCATGGCGGACCTGAGGCAGCTGCGCGACACCGGCATCATCGCCGGCGCCATATCGGGCCGCGCCCTTTATGACGGCGCCATCGACCTTGGCGCGGCCCTCAACGCCCTGAAAGCCTGACCCGGCTTTCTTCTTCACCAAAAATATCCCGGGGGTGAGCCAGCCCGCGGGCTGGCGAGGGGGCAGCGCCCCCTGCCTCCCGGATTTCTCACTTGCTGGTCCTTCCGCTGCCAGATATGGGTCCCGCGCCACCAGTCACAGCCTATCCGGTTACCAGCACAAGGGACCGACATGAAAACTCTGGTCATCTGCTCCGGCGGTCTCGATTCCGTCTCGCTCGCCCATCTGATTGCGGCGCAAGGGAACCTGACCCGGCTGGTCTCCTTCGATTACGGTCAACGCCACCGCAAGGAGCTGGCCTTTGCCGTCGCTGCCGCCCGCCGCCTCGGCGTGCCCCATCATCTCATCGACATGCGACCGGTCGGCGAGGCGCTCAGCGGATCGGCCCTGACCGATGATATCGCAGTCCCGGACGGGTATTACACCGAAGAAACCATGCGCATCACCGTGGTGCCAAACCGCAATGCGATCATGATGACCATCGGCTTCGGCATCGCTGCCGCCAAAGGCGACAGCGCCGTCGCCCTTGCTGTCCATGGCGGCGATCATTTCATCTATCCCGATTGCCGCCCCGATTTCACCGACGCTTTCGCTGCCATGCAGCGCGCCGCGCTCGCCGGCTATGCCGAGGTTCGCCTGCTCACCCCCTTCGTGCATCGCAGCAAAACCGATATCATCCGCGAAGGCGCGCGCGTGGGGACCCCCTTCGCCCGAACCTGGTCCTGCTACAAAGGCGGGCGAACCCATTGCGGTCGCTGCGGAACCTGCGTCGAGCGACGGGAGGCCTTCGCGCTCGCCGGTATTGCCGACCCGACCACCTATGCCGATCCCGATTTCTGGCGCAGCAGCGTGGCAAAGGCGACAACGACCTGATATACTCGGATCCGCAAGCTTTGGCCGACCGGCTGGAATGGCTGACCGTGCTGGCGATGGCGGATCGCGGGCGGGCTTCGCGCGTCCTGCCACAGCTCCATGTGCTGATCCGGGGCAGCAGGCGCGGCATTTGAGCCTCTTTCGCACCGGCCCCGGGACCGCTATGACCCGATCATGCTGATCGATCCCAATCATCGCCTGCTGCGCCCGCTCTGGATCAGGCTCCTGATCACCGCCCTGCCCTTCGGCTGGTCGGTCTTCGAATTCGCCCATGGCAATCTGTTCTGGGCCATCGTTTTCGGCGCCGCCGGAGGCATGGTCTTCAACGCCCTGATCCTGAACGGGCCCGGACGCTGACCCCTTCCCCTGCCCGGCCCCGCGCGCTATCAGGCGGATATGCTGAAGACCCGCATCATCCCCTGTCTCGATGTCGCCGATGGCCGCGTGGTCAAGGGCGTCAATTTCGTCGACCTGATCGACGCCGGCGATCCGGTCGAGGCCGCCAAGGCCTATGACGCCGCAGGTGCCGACGAGATCTGCTTTCTCGACATCCTTGCCACCCATGAAAACCGCGGCACCATGTTCGACGTGGTCACCCGCACGGCCGAGCAATGCTTCGTGCCGCTGACCGTGGGCGGCGGGGTCAGGACCCATCACGATGTGCGTGCGCTGCTGCTGGCCGGGGCCGACAAGGTGTCCTTCAATTCAGCAGCCGTCGCCAACCCGGACGTGATCGCGGAGGCCGCCGACCGTTTCGGCAGCCAGTGCATCGTCTGCGCCATCGACGCCAAGACGGTTGCCGAAAACCGCTGGGAAATCTTCACCCATGGCGGGCGCAGGCCGACCGGCATCGATGCGGTGGAGTTCGCCCAGACGGTCGCCGCCAAGGGTGCGGGAGAGATCCTGCTGACCTCGATGGACCGCGACGGCACCAAAGCCGGCTTCAACCTGCCTCTGACCCGCGCCATTGCCGATACCGTGGATATTCCAGTGATCGCCTCGGGCGGGGTCGGCACGCTCGATCATCTGGTCGAGGGCGTGACCGAGGGCCATGCCAGCGCCGTGCTGGCCGCCTCGATCTTCCATTTCGGCACCTATACCATTCACGAGGCCAAGGCCCATATGGCCGCTGCCGGCATCCCGGTGAGGCTGACATGAGCGATTACGCCGACAAATACGCGGCCTTCGCCCGGCTCGACGCCACCATCGCCGCCCGCAAGGGCGCGGATGCCGGCAGCAGCTGGACCGCGAAACTGCTGGCCAAGGGCCCGGAAAAATGCGCCGAGAAATTCGGCGAAGAAGCGGTGGAAGCCATCATCGAAGCGGTGAAGAACGATCCGCACAAGCTGCGCGCCGAAGCGGCCGACGTGATCTATCACCTTGCCGTCATGCTGGCCGCCCGCGATCTGAGCCTCGCCGATGTCGCCCGGGAACTGACCCGCCGCGAAGGCCAGTCCGGCATCGCCGAAAAAGCCGCGCGCAGCTGATCCCCGGGATACGCCCCCCAATCACAGCATGACGAAGCCGAGAGCGGTTTTCTTCCAGGAAAGCTTGCCCGGCCGCCTCAACAGAGTTTGGTCAATTCTGAATTGATTCCGATCGTGACCCGTTTGCAATTGCTCTGATCGACTTCGATAACGGGAAGGCGAATGTGACAGAGTTTTCCGCTCAGCTCACCCACAAAATGCCCTGCTTCAGGATCGTTCTTTACGCTGTCCAGCTTCAGCGCCACGTCATCACTCATCCCATCCGAACCTCAGTAGAAAGTGGACTTGTCTCGGAAAAGTGCCGGTTTCTTTGCTCTTTCATGCGGCCTTTTTCTCGAAGGCCACGGGGCTTTTCCCGGCAAGGGCTGAATGCCGCCGTCTGGGATTGTAGAAGCCGTT
>JBKEBH010000035.1:0-1506 GCA_047973065.1 Paracoccus sp. (in: a-proteobacteria)
CTGACGGTGAAACGCAAAGAGCGGCTATCGCCCCAGGAGCCTTCACCTTCGGCCGGATCGAGATCGGCAAGGCTGCTCAAGCCGTTATCCACCAATGCGCTATGATCGTGGAGGTCTGATATGTCGCTGAAATCCCTCTGGGCACAAATGCGAGGCATTCCCCTGCCGGTTTATCAGCCCCTCTGGCAGATGCCGATTATCGATGGGCAGTCCCTGGCCCAGGGATATAACGGCACCCCGGAAGAGCGCGCGGCGCTGAACTATATCAGTCGGGCCGGGGTCAAGATGTTGTCGGGCTTGCAGCGCGAGGACGGTGCAAACATCGGTGTGCATGGTTCCGGCATGCAAGATTATAACGCTACATCCTCAACTGGAATTGTCCCGGCCAAGGTGAATGGCAATGCTCCAGCCTGCGTCACCTTCGCTCTAGGCGTTGACCTATGGCGCAAAGCTTTGGACCAACCCTTGAACCCTATGGTTGTCGGTTTCAATGGAATCAGCGGACAGAGCATTCTTGAGTTTGACGATGACAGCCCCACCGTCACCGGGTCTCTCGGATCGTTGATCCGAAACAAGCACAGCCGCTGGATGACCGAGGTATTATCACATACCGGTGCGGTTGATCCGATGTGTTACGGCATGATCCAGGGGGAGGCCAACGTCTCATGGACCAAGCAGGCGTATTACGACGCAGCTTTCGCAGCATATAACGATGCTCTGGCTGATATCGAGGCGGCGACGGGAATACGCCCGCCTCTGCTCCTCTGGCAAACGGGTGGGTATACCGATAGCCAGACATTCCCCTATGGTTCGACCTTGGCACAACTCGACCTGGTTCGGGATACGGACGGAATCTTTGCAGGGCCGCTTTATCCCGGCTTGCTGGCTGACAACAACGTCCATCCTGACATGGAATCTCAACTGATCTGGTCCGAAATCGGGGCCTATGTCCTTGTGCAGCATGAGATGGGCCGCAATCTGTCGATACTGCCCGGCACTCCGACCGTGAACGGTAATCAAATCAGCATTCCCTTTGAGGGGTTGGCACCGGGTAAATCTCTGTTCTTCGACCCCATCGATAAATATGCCGCCTATGGGGGGCTGTCGAACCATGGATGTGAGGTCAGCGGCACCACAGTTACCAACGTAACTCTGGCCGGCAATACGGTCACGATCACCGCTGCCGATCCGATTGCGGGCCGCACGGTGCAAATCGGTATGCAGTCTGCGGATGTGTCCGGTTTCGCGGACGGCGAGGGCAAGAATTATGGTGCGCATCGATGCGACATTATGGAGAGCGATCCAGAGCAGAGCCTGCTGGTGCCGGGGGAATTGCTCAAACGGTATATTCCATCTGTCCGTTTTGAGATCGAGGCCGAGACGCAGGCCGGTGATCCCGATCAGGTATTGCTCTGGACGGCCTCGGGCTATGACGGGCCGGCGCTGACGGGCAACCAGCCAAGCACCAGCGGCAATGTGATGTCCTTCGATGGGTCTGGCTTGCGG
>JBKEBH010000076.1:0-9030 GCA_047973065.1 Paracoccus sp. (in: a-proteobacteria)
GATTCTGTTGAAAAACTCTTCGCTTGATTGATGTAACGGCTTCTGATTCCGTTGGATTATGGGGATTGGGAGGGTTCGCGATGCTCGGAAGGCAGAAGGCTCATGCCCGGCTGTTCTACGCGTTCGATCTTGAGACGCATATTCCGTCCGATCACCTCGTCCGGGGCATCGACCGCTTCCTGGACCTGAATGATCTGCACGATGAGATACGGGCTTTTTACAGCCATACTGGCCGCCCCTCGATCGATCCGGAGCTCATGATCCGAATGCTGGTCATTGGCTATGTCATGGGATTGCGGTCCGAGCGGCGCCTCTGTCAGGAAGTTCACCTCAACCTCGCCTATCGCTGGTTCTGCCGCCTCGGGCTTGAGGACAAGGTGCCGGATCATTCGAGTTTCTTGAAGCTCCGGCATGGCAAGTTCCGCGACAGTGATGTTTTTCGTCGTGTTTTCGAACGGGTGGTTGCTCAATGCATCGCCCGTGGCCTGGTGGGCGGCAAAGGCTTTGCCGTCGACGCCAGTCTGATCGGCGCCGACGTCCAGAAACAGAGTTCCACCAGTCAGGATAAATGGGATGCATCCACCATTGATCCGGCATCGGCTCCACGGGCGGTGCGAGAATATCTGGACACACTCGATGATGAAGCTTTCGGGGCAGCCACGCCCGTCCAACCCAAGTTTACGGCCCATGCCGATCCTGCAAGCCAGTGGACGGCGGCGCGGAAGGGGCCCGCTTTCTTCGCCTATTCAGATAATTACCTAATCGATACAGACCATGGGATCATCATGGATGTCGAGGCAACCCGATCGGTCCGGCAGGCTGAGGCGGGCTCTACCCTCACGATGCTGGATCGCACGGCGAAGCGTTTCGACATTCGCCCTGACTGGCTGGCTGCCGATACCGCCTATGGATCTGAAAACAACCTGGTCGAGATCGTCCTGAAGCGGCAGATCCTGCCTTTCATCCCGGTCATCGACAAAGGTGAGCGCACGGATGGAACATTGTCCCGTTCCGACCTCATCTGGGACGAGGAAAATGACCGATACATCTGTCCGAAAGGTCATGACCTGTGCCACAGGCGGCGGAATTATTCCAATCCGGGGCGTTTCTCGACCGAGATGAAGCCACGCAGATATCGCGCGTCGAAAGCTGACTGCCAGCGATGTTCCTTGAAGGCGCAATGCTGCCCGAACAGCGAAATGCGCAGCCTGCAGCGCGACAAGTTCGAGATCGTGCGTGATTTTGCCCCGTCCTGCATGTCCTCCGCGTTCAACAAGATTGCATCAAAGCGGCGCAAGAAGGTTGAGATGCTCTTCGTTCATCTGAAGTGCATTCTGGGCCTCAGCCGTCTGCGGTTGAGAGGGCCGTTGGGAGCGAAAGGCGAATTCACACTCGCCGCCATCGCCCAAAATCTCCGAAAGCTGACGAAGCTCTTCCCGACGACCGCCCCCTCGACACCGATCGGCTGAGGAAACCGATCAGGCGATTGCTAAGCCTGAAAGGATTGCACTGAAAAGGCGCCAGCCCCAGCCCCAACTCAAAACTTGTGCTCGAGTTTTTCAACAGAATCGGCTCAAATCTGCCGAGCCGCGCGCTGCATAAAGGTCCGCATGCGGGCCGCCATGCGGGGCCGCTTTGCGATCCTGATCGGCAGGCAGGTGGGGCTCCCGCTCAGCCTCCGCCCGAGGTCAGCCTTGCCATCACCGAATCGCAGCGTTAACGCAAGGCGTCAACCAAGCGAGGCCAAACATGAACAATCGCAATCTGCACAAGCGCAGCCTTGCCGTGCACGCCGGCACCCGTCGCAGCCAGTATGGCGAGATGGCCGAGGCGATGTTCATGACCCAGGGCTTTGTCTATGACAGCGCCGAGCAGGCCGAGGCCCGCTTCGAGCAGGTCGGCGACGACGAGTTCATCTATGCCCGCTACGGCAACCCGACCAACCGCATGTTCGAAGACCGGATGGCGGCGCTGGAAGGGACCGAGGATGCGTTCGCGACCACCTCGGGCATGGCGGCGGTCAATGGCGCACTGATGGCGGTCAGCCAGCCCGGCGCCCATATCGTCGCGGCGCGGGCGCTGTTCGGCTCGAACCTCTATCTCCTCGACGTGCTGAGGCGCTTCGGGGTCGAAGTCACGCTGGTCGATGGCACCGATCTCGATCAATGGCATGGTGCCGTGCGGCCCGGCACGGTCGCGGTCTTCTTTGAATCGGTCTCGAACCCGACGCTGGAAGTGGTCGATATCAAATCCGTTGCCGAAATCGCCCATGCGGTCGGGGCGATCGTCATCGTCGATAACGTCTTCGCCACCCCGGTTTTCTCGAAAGCCGCCGAACAGGGTGCCGATGTGGTGATCTACTCATCCACCAAGCATATCGACGGTGCCGGGCGCGGGCTTGGCGGCGTGGTCTGCGGCACCAGGCATTTCGTGCGCGAGGTGCTGGAGCCTTATGTGAAACATTCGGGTGGCGCGATCAGCCCGTTCAACAGCTGGCTGATGCTGACCGGGCTGACCACGCTGGATCTGCGGGTCCGGGCCATGGCCGACAGCGCGGGCGCGATTGCCGAGGCGCTGCAGGGTCATTTCAGCCTGTCGAAGGTGATCTATCCCGGCCTTGCCGATCACCCCCAGCACGATCTGGTCATGGCGCAGATGGGTTCGGGCGGAACCATGGTCGCGCTTGAGATCGCCGGCGGCCAGAAGGCCGCTTTCGAGATGCTGAACCAGCTGGAGCTGGTGCTGATCTCGAACAATCTCGGCGATGCGAAGTCGATCATCACCCATCCGGCCACCACCACCCATCAGCGCCTGTCGGATGAGGACAAGGCCTATCTCGGCATCAGCCCCGGTCTGGTCCGCCTGTCGGTCGGGCTGGAACATCCCGACGATCTGATTGCCGACCTGCTGCAAGCGCTGCAATAAGCCCGAAAAGCCGCAGCGGGCGGAGCTATTTTGTTCCGCCCCTGCGGAATGCTCTTTCGAATCGCGCGGCGGGGCCTATATCGGAGGTTCCGCTTGTGAAGGAGCCATCCGTGAACACGCCGCGTCCGCCCATCGCCTATCCCGCGCTTGCCCGCGATTATGACGCTGATTTCACGGTCGATCCCCAATACAAGGCCAGCCTGCCCGATCTTCAGAACGGCCCGGCAAGCCTGATCGTCGGCGCCAATGTCCTGATCCAGCATGTCGGGATTTCCAACTTCCGCCTGCCGATCCGCTACAAGACCAGGGATGGCGGCGAGCTGACGCTGGAAACCTCGGTCACCGGCACGGTCAGCCTGGAAGCCGACCGCAAGGGCATCAACATGTCGCGGATCATGCGCAGCTTCTATGCCCATGCCGAAAAGGAATTCAGCCTCGACGTGCTCCAGACGGCGCTGGATGACTACAAGGACGATCTGGACAGCATGGATGCCCGCATCCAGATGCGGTTTTCCTATCCGATGCGGGTCGGCTCGCTACGTTCGGGGCTTGAGGGTTGGCAATATTACGATATCGCGCTTGAGCTGATCGAACAGGGCGGCAAGCGCCGGCGGATCATGCATGTCGATTACGTCTATTCCTCGACCTGCCCCTGCTCGCTGGAGCTGTCGGAACATGCCCGCGAAAGCCGGGGCCGGCTGGCAACCCCGCATTCGCAGCGCTCGGTCGCGCGGCTGTCGGTGCTGATGTGCGGCGAGGAAAGGCTGTGGTTCGAGGACATGATCGCGCTTTGCCGCCGCGCCGTGCCGACCGAAACCCAGGTCATGGTCAAGCGCGAGGACGAACAGGCCTTTGCCGAACTGAACGCCGCCAACCCGATCTTCGTCGAGGATGCGGTGCGCAGCTTTGCCGAACAGCTGATCGCCGAGCCGCGCATCAGTGATTTCCGCATCATCGCCAGCCATCAGGAATCGCTGCATTCCCATGATGCGGTCAGCATGCTGGTCAATGGCCCGACCTTTGAGCAGGACAGCCTCGATCCGACCACCTTCGCAAGCCTGCTGCATCGGGGTTGAAACCGGGACAACCGGATCTGCCCTGCCTGAAAGCCCCGCGGACACCCGTTGAATCCGGGCGCATTCAGGTGTCGGACTATACGAATTAGCTATTTGCAGAATATTTTGCATTAGGTAATGCATATATTTGCGAATTCCGCAGCGTTCTTGTCAGTTCCTCTCTGTTTTGGCTCTGATACGGCGCAGGACTTGTGCCGCAACAATGGCGCATGTCACATGAGCATATCTATCAGCAATGTAGATCATTTCAGGTATACTGGTGGTCTCATCGGCATCGGATCCGACGATCAGGCATCCGCAACGACAACCAGCCTGGTCAATCTGGGTAACATCTCCGCCTCCACGTCGCAGACCCTGACCGCTACCGGCCCCGATGGCGATGGGCGGATCAATCTCGGCGAGACCTTCGTGGTGACCTCCGCCAGCGGCAATGTGATCTTGACCCTGAAGGGAACCGGCACCTATTCGGCATTGCTGACCGGCACCCAGACGGTGATGATCGCCGTTGATGGCAGCGGCACCCAATATTCGGCACAGTGGTGACAATCCTGACCATTTATGCGGCGGGTTATGATCCTGTGACCGGCACCGTCATCTGTTTCGGCGCGGGAACCCTGATCGAAACCGACCGGGGCGGGATCGCGGTCGAGCACCTGCGGATTGGCGATCTTGTCCGAACGCTGGATCACGGCCTGCGACCGATCCGCTGGATCGGCGGGCGCAGGATCTCGGCGCGGGAAATGGCGCTCCATCCCGATATCCGGCCAATTCGGATCCGCGGCGGCGCCCTCGGCTTGGGCATGCCCAGGGCGGATCTTCTGGTGTCGCCGCAGCACCGGATTCTGGTCCGCTCACAGGTGGTGCTGCGCATGTTCGGAGAGCCTGAGGCGCTGATCGGCGCCAAACATCTGACCGGGCTGAACGGCATCGCAATCGCCACCGATATTACCGAGATCACCTATTGGCATTTCCTTCTCGACCGCCATGAGGTCGTCTTCCCGAACGGCACTGCCAGCGAAAGCCTGTTTACCGGCCCACAGGCGATCAACTCGGTCCCGACCGAAAGCCGCGCGGAAATCCTGCGGCTGTTCCCGGATCTGGACCGCCCTGGCCCGGCAGATCCGCAGCCGGCCCGGGATCTGGTGAAGGGCCGTCAGGCACGCCATTTCGTCAGCCGCATCGTGAAGAATCAGAAGCCCGCCCTTGCCTCGATGCCCAGGCCGCGTGTCTGTCAGGGCAATATCTCCGGTCAGGCTTGAGCCATCCTCCCTGACCAGCCCGCCATGGCCTGAACCCGCGGCGGAAGATTATCCGCCCGGCACGAACATAAAGCGAACATGGTCTTCCCCTGGCCTGAACCCTGCATTATGATCGCGCCATGATGGATGACGATCCCTTTGAAGCGGCCGAGCAGCGGCTGTCCCTGTCCCAGCGTGCCATGGGGGAGCCGGCCGGGCCGCCGCCCTATCTGGACGGGCTGAACCCGGCCCAGCGTCTGGCGGTGGAAACCCTCGACGGCCCCGTGCTGATGCTGGCCGGGGCCGGCACCGGCAAGACCCGGGCCCTGACCACGCGCATCGCCCATATCATCCAGACCGGTCGGGCTTATCCGCGCCAGATCCTTGCGGTCACCTTTACCAACAAGGCTGCGCGCGAGATGCGCGAGCGGATCGGCAGGCTTCTGGGCAATGCGATCGAGGGGATGCCATGGCTCGGCACCTTTCACTCCGTCAGCGTCAAGATCCTGCGCCGCCATGCCGAGTTGATCGGCGCCGGCGGGCTGCATCTGAAACCGACCTTCACCATTCTGGACACCGACGATCAGATCCGGCTGCTCAAGCAGCTGATTTCGGCGGAAAACCTCGATGAAAAACGTTGGCCAGCCCGCCAGCTGGCCGGGCTGATCGACGGCTGGAAGAACAAGGGGCTGACCCCAGACCGGGTTCCGCGCCATGACAATGCGCAGTTCGACGGCAAGGCCGTGCAGCTTTACCGGGCCTATCAGGAACGCCTGCTGGCGCTGAACGCGGTCGATTTCGGCGATCTGCTGCTACATTGCGTGACACTGTTTCAGGCCCATCCCGATATCCTGAAGCAATGGCAGGACCGCTTCCGCTATATTCTGGTGGACGAGTATCAGGACACCAACACCGCCCAATATCTGTGGCTGCGGCTACTGGCGCAGGCCCATCGCAATATCTGCTGCGTCGGCGATGACGATCAGTCGATCTATGGTTGGCGCGGGGCCGAGGTCGGCAACATCCTGCGCTTCGAACAGGATTTCCCCGGGGCAACCGTGATCCGGCTGGAACAGAATTACCGCTCGACCCCGCATATCCTCGGCGCGGCATCGGGCCTGATCCGTGCCAATAAGGGCCGGCTCGGCAAAACCCTCTGGACCGAAGAAAAGGACGGCCATCAGGTTCGGCTGATCGGTCATTGGGACAGCGAGGCCGAGGCCCGCTGGATCGGCGAAGAGATCGAGGATTTCCATGCCGGCCGGCGCCGCAGCATCGGGCCTCAGAGCCTGAACGATATCGCCATCCTGGTGCGCGCCAGCCATCAGATGCGCGCTTTCGAGGACCGTTTCCTGACCATCGGCCTGCCCTACCGCGTCATCGGCGGACCGCGCTTTTATGAACGTCAGGAAATCCGCGACGCCATGGCTTATTTCCGGCTGGCGGTCGGCCCCTCGGACGATCTGGCATTCGAGCGGATCGTGAACACCCCCAAGCGCGGGCTTGGCGACAAGGCAATGCAGACCATTCAGAACGAGGCGCGCCGGCTGGGCGCGCCGCTGCTGATCGGCGCGCAATCGGTGGTCGAAGACGGGCTTCTGGGCGGCAAGGGGCTGGCGAACCTGCGCGAATTCATCAATGCGATGGGCCGCTTCCATGCTGACGCGCTTGACCCGGAAGCGAACCATGTCGAGCTGGCGGAACGGATCCTTGACGAATCCGGCTATACCGCGATGTGGCAGAATGACAAATCTCCTGACGCGCCGGGCCGGCTTGAAAACCTCAAGGAACTGGTCAAGGCCTTGGAAGAGTTCGACAATCTTCAGGGCTTTCTGGAACATGTCGCCCTGGTGATGGACCGCGACAATGACGAAGCGCAGGACGCGGTTTCGATCATGACGCTGCATGCCGCCAAAGGGCTGGAATATCCGGTCGTCTTTCTGCCGGGCTGGGAAGACGGGCTGTTCCCCAGCCAGCGCAGCATGGATGAAACCGGCAAGAAGGGCGAGGAAGAGGAACGCCGGCTCGCCTATGTCGGCATCACAAGGGCTGAGCGGCTGGCCACGATCAGCTTTGCCGGCAACCGGCGCATGTATGGGCAATGGCAGAGCTCGCTGCCCTCGCGTTTCATCGATGAATTGCCCGAGGAACATGTCGATGTCCTGACCGCCCCTGGGCTTTACGGTGCCGGCTATGGCGGCGCGGCGGTGATGGCCGGAACCGATTTCGGCAGCGGCATGCAGGACCGGGCCGCCAGGGCGGATGTCTATAATTCGCCGGGCTGGAAGCGCATGGCGGAACGCAAGGCCCCGCAGGCCAAACCGCGGACTCCGGCCTCGGTGATCATCGATGCCGAAGCCGTCGGCTTCAGCGTCGGCGACCGCGTGACCCATCCGAAATTCGGCGATGGCACCGTGATGGGCATCGCCGAGGGCACCCTGACCATCCAGTTCGCCGCCGGGTTCAAGAATGTGAAAGCGGGCTATGTCCAGCCGCTCGGAGCGGAAGGGGATGTGCCGTTTTAAGTCCTGCACAGCGCGCACAGATTGACCTAGAAGGAATTTGCATCAGGAGGCAGTGTTAATATGCCTAAATACCTGCGATTTTTGCGGCTCTGATTGGTGAGGCGGCCCAAAAGTGATGAAACCCGGGTCAGCCCGGTCGAGTTGGTCAATGAATAGCATGGATTAACCGTTGTGGGCGTTAAATAATTCCATTATTCTGGATGTATCGAATATAGAGGTGTCTCCATGGGTAAGCGGGAAGCGCTGGCTGCTCTTTCGGCGCTCGGACAGGAAAGCCGGCTCGACGCGGTGCGGCTGCTGGTGAGGGCGGGCGGTAAGGGGCTGGCTGCGGGCAAGATATGTGCGCAGCTTGGCGTGGTTCAGAATACGCTTTCGAACCACCTGTCCATCCTCGTCCAATCCGGCTTGATCAGATCGCAACGCGAGGGGCGGGTGATCCGCTATTTCGCCAATATGGAAGGGTTAAACGCGCTCATGTCTTATCTCATCGAAGATTGCTGCGGCGGTCAGGCTGATTGCTGTGCCGCGGACACGGATCGCACTGCGCCCCGGACCGATTTTTGTGATGGCACTGCCCGTTGCCGGGTGGGCGACGGCAAAGGCTGCTGCGACGATGCCGCTTTGGCGAAGGGTCAGGAGGCAGGTTCGGCGGAAGAAGAGCCGCGTGGCTGCTGCTGTTGAGCTGACCCGCAGACTGGCGGCGGAAGTATTGGGTCCCAGGCTGCTGGTCGCCACCGTCATCGGCTCTGGCATCATGGCTGTCTCCAGATAGCGGGGTTGCGCTGCCTGGCAATACCATTCCGGCGCCATCCTGTTTGTGCTGATTACGGTATGGGGTTACGGCCGAGCCTTGTTGCAAAACTCTGAGTTTGGCGGGATTCACGCGGAGTCTCCAGTGGGTTAAGATCTCGCATGAGCAAGCCTGAGCCTGCCCGCTACCGCACGACGAACTGGAAGTCCTGTAACGAGGCCCTCAAGCAGTGCGGGTCGCTGCTGATCTGGTTGAACAAGGACATGGTATGGCGCGCCCCGAAGGCCAGTTGTCAGGGGAGGCGACCGGTATTCTCCGATGCTGCGGTGCAATTCTGCCTGATGGTGAAAGTGCTGTTCGGCCTGCCGCTTCGGCAAACGACAGGGATGCTCGCCAGCATCCTGCAGATGGCCGGCCTGGATTGGCTGGTTCCCGACTTCTCCACCCTGAGCCGCAGGCAGAAAGTAAGCGGTTCAGATTACCCACCGGCGTGCGCCGGGGCCGTTGAACCTGCT